>JAUYGU010000110.1 GCA_030690405.1 Dehalococcoidia bacterium
TCCTGCAGCACCGACCAGGCAGCCAGTCCCATGGCGTAGTCGGCAAGGGTTGCCAGGAACCCGCCGTGGATCCTCCCCCTAAGGTTCGATGTGACGCCGATGAGGTGCTCGTCCCGCGGTTCCCACTCGAGATTCACCTCGCCTGGCTCCCGGGCCGTGAGTCTCATTCCGAGGCCTGGCGCACCCGACTGGGGCCTGGCGTAGAACTCAGGTTGGAGAAGATCGTCCAGCCTTCCTGCGTAGCCCTTGCCGGGCGGCGAATGCTCCGACTTTGCTTCTGCCATGATCGCTACGCTCCGTTAGGCGAACTACGGCTGGCCCGGATCCACCAGCCTGACCAAGTCGCCGCGCCGGACAACGCCCTCACGGACGACCGTGGCGTAGACGCCCACGTTGGCCCGGTTGTGTTGCACGATGGTCTTCAGGATCCCCGGATCGGCGGGCAGGTCGTCCTGGGGGAGCGTGGGCATCACGCAGCGGGTGCAGGGAATCCGGATGCGCAGCTGTAGCTCGTCCCCGATAGCCAGCACTCTGTCCAGCCAGCTCTCCTCCACGAAACCGGCGTCGGCCGATTCGGGCCGCACCACGATATTGGGCCGGAAGCGGCGCACATCGAACCGTCCCTGCGGATACAGCTCCCGCAGCCTATCGAGGCTGGCGGTGGTCAGGAGGTGGATGGGGGCGGCGTCGAAGAACGACTGGTGGCGCAGGCTGTACTCGCCGGTCGGGACGTCCTCGTCCGCGGGGTCTGCGCTGGGCGGGACGTATTCTATCTTCAGGCCGGCCGTCGCCGAGGACGTGAGAACGACTTCGCGCCCTAGGACCGCCGAGAGGGCCCGGTCCGCGCCCGACTGATCGCTGGTCATCACTGTCCCGTCGGGGAAGATGAGCCGAACCGGGGGTGGCTCCTCGCCGGCCCTGGGCGGCTCCACGAAGGCGGCGCGGAATTGGAAGAGCTGCCCCCACTTGCGGGGCACCTTGGCGCTGCCCAGCCGCTGGGTAGACGGCTCCATCAGCGCGTAAGCGCGGTCGCCCAGGCAGCCGCGCCGGGTCACCTCGACCGCCTTCAGCTCTTCGCCCATCATGGACTTGACGGGGTAACGCCGCAGGGAGACCACGCTTCCGAGAACATCCCCCGACACGGTCATGGCTTGCGTCACTCCCAACCGGCTAGCCCAGGGCGATGACGGCGTTGATCTCGATGAGCAGGTCCGGGTGGGCCAGTCGGCTGACCTGGATCAGCGTGCTGGCCGGGTAAGGGGGCTTGAAGTGCTCCCGACGCACCTGGCTAGTCGCCGCGAACTGCTCGATGTCCGTCACGAACACGGTGATGCTGACGATATCGTCCAGGCTGCCGCCCGCGGCCTCCGCAGCCGCCTTCAGGTTCTCCAGCGACTGCCGAAACTGGGCTGTCATGTCCCCCTTTCCCACAATGTTGCCCTCTTGGTCCACTCCCACCTGCCCGGCGATGAAGGCCAGGCGGCCGGCCGGTGCGATCACGACGTGGGAGTAGCCGCCCACGGGCCGGTGGATCGTCTCGGGGTTCAGCGCTTCCTTCGGCATGGGCACCTCCTATCGCTGGAACAGGCCGGGAAAGGCCCGCTCCACTTCCGCCGGATCGATAGCGTTCTCCTGCATCAGCTCGCGGGCGGCCTCCAGAACCTGCTGGACGCCAGGCATCCCCCTGTACCGCTGGAAGCGGTCCTCGTGGCCCGGCAGGCCAATCGCCTCCACTAGCAGGTCCGTGAAGTTGCGGACAGGAAGGCGGCCCTCCTCGTCCCAGAGGAGGCGGTGGCAGCCGTGGTACAGGTCCACCAGTTCCTCGGCCCGGGCGGCGCGGGCCTCCTGCCAGACCCTGGTCCGCACCTGGGCTTGGAGGGCCGGCACGCGCGTCAGGCCGCCCACGTTGCAGCTGTAGCCCAGCTCGCCGCCGTCATCGAGCTCGACCACCTCGAGCCCGGGGACGGCAGCCAGCAGCCGTCGGACGTTGTCCGCGACGTTGGGCAGGCCGCCGTGGCCGTGGAGGGCCACGCGACGGCGAATGGGGTTAGAGAACCGCTCTCTAAGCACGTCCAGGTTCGCCACCAGGAAGTTGGTGACGTGCTGGATTTCGTATCCCTCATCTCTCCAGCCGGCGACGGTCTCCCGCAGGTGCATCTCGCAGGTGGGGCACCAGGTGAGCACCGTGCGGGGCCGGAAGGCGGCCAGCTTATCGAACAGGCTGGCGCCGATCCTGCCCGCTGCATCCAGCTCACCGCCCACGAAGTGGATGACGCCGCAGCAGTAGCCGGTGCCGCCGGCCACCCGGTAGTCCGCCCCCAGGGCCGAGAGGAGCTCCATAACATTAAGGATGATGTGAGGGTTGGACAGGAGGTTGCAGCCGACGTAGAAGACCACGTCCGCCTCGTCCTCTGGCGGGCCGTGGATCTGGTCCACCCGCTCCCTGCTGAGCTGCAGGCCGATGAGGAGGTGGATGTTGCGGGACATCAGGCCGAAGAACTGGCTCCCCGCCTTCGAGCCGGCGGCCTCGTGCGAAAGCCCCTCGCACAGGGCGAGCATCTTCCGTGGGTTCACCCCCTCCTCGCAAGCCTCGATGCAGCGGCCGCAGCGGGTGCACGCCTGGGCCCAGGTCATGGCGTCTTGGTCTGGTGGGCGCCCCCGCAGAACATCCAGGACCACGTCTACGGTCTCCTCCGGCGAGGAGCCTTTCAGGGACGTGAACTGGACGATGGGGCACACGCGGAAGCAGTCGCCGCAGGTTGTGCAGCGATCCAGGATCGCTTGCCGCTGAGAATCCAGGTACGCTCGCCAGCCGCTGGCCACGACCCTTAGTCTCCCATTTCCGCCAGCACCTCCGCGAGCACGACGGCGTTATTGTGACGCTCGTCTTGGGCGCCGTAGACGAGAGTGACGGTACCGGCGGCAGCGCGGCGGGCTAGCTCCCGCACGACCTTCTGCTGGGGTTCTCCGCTGAGCTCCTGGCGATAGCGCTCCCGGAACTCAGGCCACCTGTCAGGATCGTGGCCGAACCAGCGGCGCAGCTCGTCGCTGGGGGCGAGTTCCTTGAGCCATCCGTCCAGCCGTAGCTCCTCCTTCTTGGCGCCGCGTGGCCATAGGCGGTCCACCAGCACGCGATATCCGTCTTCAGGCGCAGGCGGCTCATAGGCGCGCTTCGTTGCAATAGGCAATGCCCGCCCCCCTCAAGCACCTTGGGGCGCCAGCGCTACCGCCATTTGGTCGCACCAGTCGATGTTGTGCTGATGGGCATCGCGCATCTCCCTTAGGAAGCGCTCCGTGTTCTCCTCCAGCTCTGCGACCAAGAGGACGTCGATCCTTTTGACGACCCAGGCTTGGCCCCGGCTCATCAGCTCCAGCCGCTCCGGGAGGCCGTCCAGCGCGGCTATCTTCGCGTCGAAGTCGCCGGTGGCCTGCGTCGGCTCGCCGCCCACAGCAGTCACGGCCCGGTGCAAGCCGGCGCAGGACCAGCTCTCATCGAGGCGGATCTTCTCCAGCCCATTGCGGACGAAGCCCTTGGGCAGGCCTTCAAGCATGACCGCCGCCGCCGCCACACCTGCCCGCTCAGCGGCTAGAAGCTCGTTGAGACGATCGATGATCTCTTGTGCCTCCGTGTTGGGCTCCGTCACCGCCTACCTACGTAGCGCGGGTATCGCCTTGAGCGATGCATTATCGTTATCGAACGGCCCTACTTGCCCCTGATCTCCTGAGCCCATCGCAGGAGGGATACGTCGGCCTCGCGGCAGGCCATCACCGTATCGGCGATCTGGCCCAGTTCCTGCTCGCTCATCTTCTCCATGATGATGGCCAGCCCGTCGCAGTCGCTTACGTGGATGAGCAGCGAGCTGACGTCGGCGATGGCGGCTCCGGCCTCGTCCTGGCTGAGGCTGTCCCTCTGCAACAGTTCCGCCAGGCCGTTGGCCTTGGCTATGGCGCCGTCGTGCTCGCTGAGGAGCTTGTCGACGTAGTCCCCCAGGAACTGGCGCAGCGCCGGATAGAGGGCCTCCTCTTCGAACCGGAAGTGGGGGCCGGTGAGCCTGTCCAGCGAGCCCAGCAGCTCCCGCGCGCGGGGCAGGTCGCGCTGGCGCAGTGTGCCGGCCAGATCGAGGATCAGGTCTCTGACCTTGCGGTGGTCCTCTCTGAACTCTTCGATGACGTCCAGCTGTACAGCCATTGGGGAACCTCCCGATTTTGTTGAATAACCTGCTCGACAAACGACACAATATACCCGCCACGGCGAGAAAAAAGCGACTTCTATCACCTTTTTGGCCATCGCCTTATAATGCTGCCGAGGGCTATCTGCCCGCGTTGTGGAGAAGCTATGGCCGCCGTTTCCGGGTTCATGAAGCGCGTCCCGTATTTCGCCGACCTGGGCGAGGCGGAGATCGAAAGCGTGGCGGCGAGGGTGGTGGAGCGCGGCTTCAGCAAGGGCGAGGTCATCTTCCTGGAGGGTAGACCCTGCGAGGGGGTGTACCTGGTGGTCTCCGGACAGGTCCGCATCTACAAGGTCTCGCCGGAAGGTCGGGAGCAGGTCCTGCTGGTGGCCGGCCCGGGCGAGACGTTCAACGAGGTGCCGGTGTTCGACGGGGGCCCGAACCCGGCCACGGCGGAGGCGCTGGAGCCGGCGGTGCTCTACCTTCTGCCCCGAGATGATCTCCTGGCTCTAGCGGCCGCGTACCCGGCCATCGGCCAGGGCATCATGCGGGTGTTCGCCTCTCACCTGCGCCACCTCACCTCGCTGGTCGAGGATCTCTCTTTCCGCAACGTCAGAAGCAGGGTGGCCAAGGCGCTGTTGAAGTGGGAGGATGGGCAGGCGTCGGGTCGGGAGACGCCGCGCCTAACCCACAAGCAGATCGCGGCTCTGGCCGGCACGGCGCGAGAAGTGGTGGGCCGCGTGGTCAAGAGCCTCGAAGATCAGGGCGCCCTTACGATCGAGCACGGACACATCGTCCGGGTGGATCGGGAGAAGCTGATCGATGTGATGTAGCGACCTTGTGAAAATGTGACTAAGGTCGCTTCTCGGAGCCGCCGCAGACGGTAGCCTGAAGGACAGATGCGGCGGTCCTGCCCCTGGGGGAGACCGCTTCCGAAATCGGGTTCGCGGCAGTACGCGCTCTAGAAGGCGAGGATCGGAACAGTGCAGTGTTCAGAGTGTCACAGGTACTGGCATGTGGGCGGGACCAAGTGCCCTTACTGTGGGGGCGAACCGGTCGAGGCGGTCGAGCCATACTTCCTCGGTGGAGTGCGGTTCAAGGGCGAAGAGGGCGAGGAGGCTGCGGAAGCACCGGCCCAGGCAGGGATTGACCGGAGGAGGTTCCTGATTGGTCTGGGCGCCACCGGCGTTACCCTGGCAGGCGTTGCCGGCGGCATGGCGTACGTGATCGCTAGGGACAGCGGCGGTGCCACAGCGCTCCCCCCCGGCCAGGAGACCCCCACCGCCGTCCCGGCCAAGCCCGTCGATGTGGACGAGATCTCGCGGCATCCCACCGAGATGCCAGACAGCGCCGACTACACGCTGTTCGACGACGACAAATACCAGAAGCCAGCCCAGCGTTCGGGCCCGATGACCCACGAGGTCCACTTCCACCTGGCCGAGGTTGTGGCACAGATGGTCGATGGGACGACCATGGACTTCTGGACGTTCGACAAGAAGGTCCCGGGACCGATGGTGCGGGCCCGCGTCGGAGACACCATGGACTTCTTCCTCCACAATCCGGACACGAACGGCATGCCTCACAACGTGGACTTCCACGCCGTTACCGGGCCCGGGGGTGGCTCCGCCCGCCTGCACACGGCACCCGGCGCGGTCAGCAACCTCCGAGTGAAGATGCTGAATCCCGGCATCTACATCTACCACTGCGCCTTCCCGGACATCCCGGACCACATATCGCACGGGATGTACGGCCTGGCTGTCGTAGAGCCCGAGGGCGGCCTCCCGTCGGTGGACCACGAGTACTACCTGATGCAGAGCGAGTTCTACACCGACAAGGGTGGCAGGAAAGCTTACGGGCAGTTGAAGAACGCGGGGCACCTGGCCAACTCGCTGGAGTTCGGCAACCTGGAGGAGGCCACGTTCGTCGTCTGGAACGGCCGGCCGGAGTCCATCGCCGGCGACCGTGCGATCGGCGTCTACAACGGCGACAAGATCAACACCGGAGAGACGGTGCGGCTGTTCGTCGGGAACATCGGCCCCAACTACATCTCCAGCTTCCACGTCATCGGTGAGATCTTCGACAAGGTGTACGTGGAGGGGTCCTTCGATCTCGTCAACCGCAACGTGCAGACCACACTGGCACCCTCCGGTGGCGCAGTCGGCGTGGAGTTCAAGGTGGAGGTGCCGGGCGACTACCTCGCGGTCGACCACGCCATCTTCCGTATCCACAAGGGCGCGGTGGCCATCATCCACGCCGAGGGCCCGGAGAACCCTGACGTCTATGAGTCGATCCAGTACAGCGAGGAGTTGGGCGCGGGAGGACATTAGGTCGCGTCCGCACACGACCAGCCGTCTTCGCGGATTAGCGAAGCGGATTGCGACTAAAGTCGCTTCCCGGGCGGAGCGTCCGCGGTAGCCTGGGAACCGTGATGAGGACGCAAGCTTCGGCCGGCCGACCCATTACCGGCAGGACCACCGTCAGGGAGGCGGTCACCCGCTACCCCGGCATTGAGGCGATATTCGAGAAGCACGGGATCGCCGGCTGCGGTGGTCCCGGGGGTCCCATCGAGCCCATAGACTTCTTCGCGCGAGTCCATCAGGTCAACCCGGACGGCCTGATCGATGAGCTGAACCGGTTCGCTCTGACGCGACGGCGGCACCGGCCCGCGGCCGGAATGCCCGGCGATCTGGGCCGATCTCAAGACTTCTACTTCATACCGATCTCCGCAGGCGTGCTGCTGGCGCTGCTGGCCGGTTTCCCTCTGGGCGCGCTGGCCGCCTTCGCCACCGTCCACGACGTAGGGCTCGGGCCCCGCTGGACGCCCCTTATGCAGGCCCACGGGCACCTCCAGGTGATGGGGTGGGTCGGCCTGTTCATCATGGGCGTCGCCTACCACGTCCTGCCCCGCTTCAAGGCAGTCGCCCTGCGGCCGTCTGGTCTGGTCTGGCCGTCCTTCATCCTGCTACTGGGCGGTATCGTCCTCCGCACGGGGAGCCAGCCCTGGGGTGAGGTCTCCTGGGTAAGCGGCTTGCTGGTCTCGTCGGCAGCGCTGGAGATTGCCGGTGTCGCTGCCTTCGCCGTAGTGGTAACCGGGACAGTCGGCGCTGGCCGCCGCGAGACGTACGACGCCTTCCTGCTAGCCGCGGTCATCTGGCTGGTGGCGGCCTCGGTGGCGAACTTGGTCGTACTGGTCGATACCGTTAGCGCCGGTGCCGCCGTCATCGCCCAGGCGAAGGACACGCCCCTGCTGGCGATGTACATCTACGGGTTCATCACCCTGTTCATCTTCGGGATATCGCTCAGAGTGCTGCCGGCGTTCCTCGACCTGCGGCCACCGCGAGGCGCGGCATTGGTACCGGCATTTCTTCTGTTCAACGCGGGCGTGGCCCTTCTGGCGGTCACGAGATGGGTGCAAGCCTACGGAGGCTGGGAACCGCCGGAAAGCGTGGAGGCGACGGCGGCGTACCTGCTGGCGGGCGGCATCGGCGTGTTCGCCCTGGCGCTCAACGTCTTCCTGCCGTCGATGAGCGCCGAGGGCGCGACTGCGGAGCGAGGATTCGAGAGGCTCATACGGGCCGCGTACGTCTGGCTGGCGGTGGCGGCGGGGCTGGAGGTGTGGCTGGCCACTCGTGCGCTGACCGGCGGAGACGCCGCGAACTTTCTGGAGTCGGGCAGCGTCCGGCACGCCCTGGCGGTCGGGTTCATCACCCAGATGATGTTCGGGGTTGCGTTCAGGGCCTTACCGGTGTTCGCTGGCAAGAAACTGCATAGCCAGCACTTGGTGGACGTGACGTTCGTGCTCATCAACGCGGCTGCGGTCACGCGGGTGGGACCGGCCGTCATCGAACTGGGATCAGTGACGTCCCGGTTCGACCTCATAGGCGTCTCGGGTGCGCTGGGCCTGCTGGCGGTGGCCCTGTTCGGCTACAACATCGTGCGCAGCGTCTTGGGGCCCCCGGTCATCGTGGCACCCAGCAGGGAGGAGGAAAGCGAGATGCCGGAGCGAGAGCGAGCGAAGGAGGCATTCGTGGCCACTAAGGACTCGATCGTCGCTGACGTGCTGGAGCGGGTGCCGGGGTCGCTAGAGCTGCTGATCTCCTACGGACTTACCCCGTTGCAGGACCCCGCCCTTCGGGCCACTGTGACCCGCCACGTCACGCTGCAGACGGCCAGTCAGGTGCACACGTTCGACCTGGAGACGCTGCTCAACGACCTCAACCGCCTAGCTGGGCGAGGAGTCAGCGGGGAGCGAAGTGCGGAGGCGTCAGCCCGCTCGGAACCGGCAGAAGCGCGGGGGGAGATCAACGCGGCCAGGGTCTTGATGGCCCTGCGAGACTGCTACGACCCGGAGCTACCCGCCAACATCGTCGACCTGGGCCTGGTCTACGACCTTAAGATCGACGGCGGTCGGGTTTCCATCAAGATGACCCTCACCTCGCCCGACTGTCCGGCGGCGAATCAGGTGGTGTCGGATGTCACCGAGGCTGTGCGACGGCTGGGCGCTCAGGAAGTGGAGGTGGAGCTGGTAAGGGAGCCACAGTGGACCCCCTTCCGCATGACCCCCGCCGCGCGGGCGGCCCTGGGCCTGGATCGAGAGTAGCGCCGGAAGCAAATGGGGAAGGAGGACCCCAATGACGGAACGAGCCGCCGCGACCCTTGACGTGCGGGAGATGCCGCCCGGGGAGCGCCACCCCAGGATCTTCGAGATGCTGGACGGCTTGCGGCCGGGCCAGGCTCTTCGCCTGGTCAACGACCACGACCCCAAGCCCCTGTATCCAGGACCTCATCCCGTGGCGGTCTCAAGAGTCGGACCGAACGATCAAATGCCCTTACGCCTGAAGAACCGCCTGCCAGCGGGTCGGCCGCTTGCGGCGGTCAGCGGCGGACTCGAGGATTGTTGAATCTCGTCCCGATCCGGGCCAGCGAGCCCCTCCTCGTATCGTGATGGGCCGCCTACGTGTCACCCGCTCCCTTGCCGTGACGTCCCGGCCTACCAGTTTGGTTAGTAGTACGTTAGCAACCGCTAAGGCGCTTCACCCCAGAATGGCCTAAAATCGAACCTGTGCCGGGGTGGCGAAACTGGTAAACGCGGTGGACTTAAAATTCTGCCGACGCCGTCCCACGCTTTACCATAACGTGCAATCTTATACCTGTGCGGTGGCTCGTTATGTCGTCTCGCCCCGCCGGTCGCAGCCTCTGCTAACCAATTCGGTTAGCAAAATGTTAGCAACTGCTGAGAGCATTAGCATTTCTGTCTACGCACGGACACCCACTTTGATTCGGACCCGCGCCTTACAAGAGCGCTGCAGGCCCTCCGCAGCCCGTGATTGAGTGCCGCCGGGGCTGGCCTTCTCGGCCGCCCTTACCGTGGCCGCTGTTCGGCATCCCTCCCAAATGCGTACAATCGTACCTGACTCGTCCGTCGGATGAAGGGGCCCTCCCTGGCGGACGAACTCGACGGATGATCATGAGAAAGCCGGGACAACGCGCTAAGCCAAGCACCCACGTCACCTGGCGTATGCTTCCCGAGGGAGAGACGCGGGTCATCGAAGATATCCGCGATGCCCAGGCGATCCGCGAGGGTGCCCTGTTCCTGCTGACCGATCGGGATGGCGGCGTCCCCGTCGACAACAGCAGCGGCTTCGGGCTCTACCACAATGACACCCGCTATCTTTCGGCCTGGGATATCTCGCTGATCGGGGTGGAGCCGATAGTGCTGCTCTCCACTGCCGAGCTGGGGTTTGGCCAGGAACAGGTGATGACCAACCCCGAGCTGGTGAACGAGCGGGGAGAGGCCTTGCCGGGTGGCAGCCTGCTCATCCGCCGGCAGCGAGTGCTGGATCAGGCCCTAATCGAGAGCCTGCGCCTCACCAACTACGCGCCGGTGCCGCTGGCACTGACGGTAGTGTATGAGTTCGGCGCCGACTTCGCGGACATATTCGAGCTCCGCGGGCAGCGCCGCCGTAAGCACGGACACGTCTCCGCCATCCGCCTGCACCCAAACGGCGTGACCTTCCGTTATAGAGGGCTCGACCTGATCCCCCGGCAGACTCGTGTACGCTTCCGGCCGTTGCCCGATGAACTCGAGACGCACCGCGCACTGTTCTACATCAATCTTCTCCCCGGCGCCAGCAAGGAGTTCGCTTCCACCGTACTGGCAGATGCAATAGCAGGCACGGGATCGGCCCGGCGTTCTCTTCAGGCAATCGCGGCCAGCCATCAGTCATGGAAGGACTCCTCCACGCGCGTAACCACAAGCAACGAGCTGCTCAACGCGGCCCTGGACCGGTCCCTGAGCGACATGCGGGTCCTATGGTCTGAGCAGGAGCCAGAGTTGGGCTACGTGGCGGCCGGAATCCCCTGGTTCGACACCTTGTTTGGGCGCGATTCGGCCATTGCGGCCATGATGTGCCTGGCCTTCCGGCCACAGATCGCCGAACGCGTGTTGCGTTCCCTCGCGCACTTCCAGGGCAAGGAACTGGATCCCTCGCGTGAGGAGGAGCCCGGGAAGATTGTGCACGAGATCCGGAACTGCGAGGCTGCCAATGCCGGCGAAGTTGTGTTCGGCCGCTACTACGGGAGTATCGACTCCACGCCGCTATTCTTGCTTCTTGCCGCCGAATACTACCACTGGACCGCGGACCTAGAGTTGTTGAAAGAGCTCCGCCCAGCACTGGACGCCGCGCTGGAGTGGATGGACCTCTTCGGCGACCCCGATGGCGACGGCTACCTGGAGTATATCAAGAAGGCGGAGGGTGGTCTCGATAACCAGGGCTGGAAGGATTCCTGGGACGGGATTATCGACCGCGAGGGGGACCTGCTCAAACCGCCCACAGCGCTCGTGGAGGTCCAGGGGTATGCCTGCGCGGCCAGGCGGGGGATCGCTGAAGTCTACCAGGCCCTGGGCAGCCTCGGTCGCGCGGATGAACTGAGGTCGCAGGCTGCGGCGCTGCAGAGGCGGATCAACGCCGATTTCTGGATGCCGGGCGGCTACTACGCCCTGGCTTTGGACGGCGATAAGCGACCCTCGGCCGTACTGACGTCCAACGCCGGACAGCTGCTGTGGGCCGGCGTGCCCACCAGGGACAGGGCGCGCCAGCAGATCCGGCGCCTGTTGCGACACGATATGTTCAGCGGCTGGGGCATCCGTACGCTGAGCCTCGCGGCCAAGGGCTACAACCCCATGGGGTATCACCTCGGGACCATCTGGCCGCACGACAATGCCCTACTTCTGGGCGGGTTCAAGCGCTACGGGGCCGAACGCGAACTCAACCAGGTGGCCACCGCTCTCGCTCAGGCTGCCTTCTCCTTCCCCTACTACCGCCTCCCGGAGCTCTTCAGCGGGGCGCCCCGAATGTCCCACCAGGCGCCTGTGCCGTATCCGGTCGCCTGCCGGCCCCAGGCGTTCGCGGCCGCCGCCCTACCCTACGTGTTGACCTTGATCCTAGGGCTCGCCGCGGACGCTCCCGGCAAGCGCCTGTACGTGGTGCGCCCCCGACTGCCTTCCTGGATTGACTTCGTGCGGGTGGCCAATCTGCGAGTGGGCGACAGCGTGCTCGAACTCACCTATCGCCGGAGCGGGCAGCGCACCTCGTTCGAGGTCACCGCCAGGAGCGGGTCGATCCAGGTCGTACCTGTCACCCGCTGGCCGTAGTAGTGTTCGCCCCCGGCCGGAGAGACCGGGGGCGGCGAGATGCTTGGTCGCGCTGAGACGGGGGTTCAGCGGGGCGAGAATCGGTTTCTGAACTAGAGTCTATATCTACTGGAGCGGGCGATGGTGTATCCGTTTGGAGCCGCTTGTCCCCAACATGCCTGGGCGAGCCTGCGGGCCGAAGGCGGCGCATTTGGGCCGAAAAGTGCCCCGCTTGCGCTCTTACAGGTCACGTGCTGTTGATTCCATGGCTTATTGGCGGTGCTCCCAGGAGCATCACGTTGACAGGCCAAGCCCGCCATGACTTACCATATCCACGTGTGTTTACGGGCCGAATCTCCCGACCAATCGGGCGAACGGGGGAACCAAGTTTCGGGGTGCATCTCGCCTGAGGCGAGAAGGGCAGAACCTCTCAGCCCTAACCCGTCAGCTAACCCCGTAGGCCTCTGAGAGGGTCATACGCGCCGACGTGCGGAGTTGGGGCTTGGCCCTGAGCTCCGGATCTTTTTGGCGCGATGGCCCGCGATAGAAAGGAGGCGCGCTATGCGCCACAGCCTTCCCAAGCGGGCCGGCGGCAAGCCGAACCTTGCCTTCGTCCTGAAAGCCTGTCCCAGGTGTTTGGGTGACCTCATTCTCCACCGTGACCTCCGCGGCGATTACTACGCCTGCCTCCAGTGCGGCGCTGAGATCGAGCCCGATCCTGAGGCCGAGCAGGCTTCCGGCGTTGGCAGGACAGACGCGGCCGCGCTGCCATAGCTGCGCGGCAGGCAGACGATTGCATCAGACGAAGGGAGAAATCAAATGGCTGGTGTCCGTAGCTCGTTTTCCCTGGGCCTCCTATTTGGGGGCCTTATTGGGACAGCCCTGGCGCTGCTGCTGGCTCCCGAGCGTGGCGAGGAAACGAGGAGGCGGGTGCGCTCGCGTGCCGAGCCACTGGCGGAGCGGGCTAAGGATACCGTGACACGATTGGCCAGGCGAGGCGAAGGTCCCATAGAGGAGGAGGCGACTGAGCCAGACGTCGAGGTCAACAAGGAAAGCAAGCGGCGTTCCGAGCCGAAGGGTGAGGCAGCCAGAGAGGCGAGCGTCCCGGAGGAGGCGGGCGATGGCGGCTAGAGTACGGCTGGAGACCCGGCACACGGGCCCGGCGAAGTCGAAGGGCAAGCAGCGGGAGACGGTGATCCTGCGCAACGATGAGGTCGTAGCGGTTCTGCCTGAGGGTGACCCGTTGCACCACACACTGGAGTTGTCGCTCGAAGAGTTGCGGTCGATGAGAGTGAACTTCGCTCCTGCAATCGAGAGGCGGCCCTGGGTTAAAAAGGTTCTGGAGGCGATTATCGAGTACAAAGAGGACGCCGGACCAGGGCGGCGCCGTCAGTGACGTTATGGGGAAGTGATGGCGAAAAGAGTCGTGGCGCGGCAAGTAGCTCTGCGCTCGTCGTGACAATATTTCTCGCTTGGCAGTCGCGCCGCCGCCGAAGAGCGATGGGCGGTGTGTGCGGCGGCTACTCCGAGTGTGGGTGGTAGGTATGCGACTGGTGGGACTATGACCGCCAGGGAACGAAAGACCCCAGTGGCTAGGGAAGGAGAACAGATATGGCTGGAGTCACAGTTACAGAGGCAGCTGCCGGTGAGTTGCGCAAAGCGCTTGCTGAGGCCTCTTCGCTTGCTGAGACGTCTTCCGAGGGAGGGGAGGTGCTCCGCCTAGTCGCCCAACCTGATGAGGGTGGCTTCGCGCTCGGTCTCGATCAGGTCCGAGAGGGCGACGAGGTTGTGGAGTCCGGCGACGAGAGAGTGCTAGTCATCGCCTCCGATTTGGCCGAGACGTTGGAAGGCGTCGTCATTGATCTCGAGGAGACAGAGGAAGGCCAAAGGCTCACAATACGCCGTTAGGCAGCGTGTTGGACGTTCCGATCCATTGCCCTTGCCGGAAGGGGTTCGCCGGGTAGAGCGGCGCTGCGCCCCTCTTGGAGTGGCGGCCGCAGGTGAGGGAGGTCTTGGGAGCCATCATCGAACACAAAGAGGAGAGCGCGGCCGATGGCCAGCCCAGGGCCAGTGATCCCTCCCCGCAACGGGGGACGTCTTCCCTGAGGTCATAATGTCCGCCTACACTGCCGTCTACCTCAGCACGGTCACTGACGGACTCGTGGAGCACGGTGCCCGCATCGCTGGTATCGTCCTGGGCGCACTCCTCCTCTACCTGCTGACCAACCGGGTCCTGCCCAGGGTATTGAGGGGAGCCATAGCCAGCGCTCGGAAGAGGGAGCTATCTGAGGAGGAGGCCCAGCGCGCGGACACCCTGCGCCGGGTGCTGGTTCACGCGGTCGGAGCGGTAATCGCCACCATGGCCGCCTTCATGGTCCTCTCCGAGTTCGCCATCAATATCGCCCCGGTGCTGGCCGGGGCTGGGATCGCCGGTCTGGCCATCGGCTTCGGCGCCCAGAGCCTGGTGAAGGATATTATCGCGGGCCTGTTCGTCCTGGTAGAGGACCAGTACACCAAGGGCGACGTGGTCTGCGTTGGCGGGGTCTGCGGGCTGGTGGAGGACTTCAACCTGAGGAGGACTGTCCTGCGGGACCTGGACGGCACCGTGCATTACGTGCCTAACGGAGAGGTGCGCGTGGCCAGCAACCTGAGCAAGGAGTTCGCTCGAGTGAATATCAACGTCAGCGTGGCCTACCACGTCGACATCGACAGGGCCATCGAGGTGATCAACCGCGTGGGCAGGGAGCTGGCCAGCGATCCCCAGTTCGCGCCGGACGTCGTGGAGCCGCCCCAGGTGCTCAGGGTGGAGGACCTGGGGGAATCGGGCGTGGCCATCAAGGTTTTGGGTATGACGGAGCGTCTGCGACAGTGGGACGTAGCCGGGGAGCTGCGCAAGCGCATCAAGAAGGCCTTCGATGAGGAAGGCATCGAGATCCCCTTCCCCCACATGGTGGTCATTCCCAGAGACGAGTCGCAGTTAAGCGCCCGCCCGTAAGGACGGTGGCTCCACCTCATGAACACCGCTGCTCTCCTTCTTCGCCGCTCCCTGGGGGCGGAAGGGAAACGTGGCGGCAGTTTTCCGCCTCTCGTCTCCCGCTGGATAAGCGTGGGCTAATGCGGTATAATAGACACAAGTGAATATGGCCGAACCCCGGTGTTCGCACCGGGGGCGGGGGACCCAGACATCCAGGGGTGAATCTCTGAGTGGGTCAGAGTAGGCGATCTCCTTCAGCCGAACCCGACAGCTAACCCCGCAGGCACTAAGGAGAGGCTAGTCAAGGATGAGCCCGAGGCAAGCCTCGGGCTTTTTGTCGCCCGTCGAGGGCGCACCGGCCTGGCCTCTCGCGGAAGGAGGCACGAGATGCCGAAGAAGGAGCGACGGAGGGCGAACAACGACGGCGCCTCTACTCCCCTCTACTTCCTCAATGACGGGGAGATCGAGCGGCTGCGGCGGATGCACCGCGAGCAGGAGGAGGCGGCCCAGGCGAGGATGCAGGCCGGGGAGTCGGAGCCCCACCGCTACCGCGCCTACACGCTCCGCAACTTCCGCGAGCTGCCGCAGGTGCAGCGCCACCTCAACGAGGAGCAGCGGTTCGCCATCGAGGTGGTCGCCCAGGTCCTGCCGTTCAAGACCAACAGCTACGTCGTCGATGAGCTCATCCGCTGGGAGGACGTTCCCAATGACCCGATGTTCATCCTGAATTTCCCGCAGCGGCAGATGCTCATGCCCCACCACTTCGAGGAGATGGCGGGCCTGCTGCGGCGCGGCGCGACCAGGGAGGAGATAGAGCAGGCGGCCAACCGCATCCGGATGGAGCTGAACCCGCACCCGTCGGGCCAGATGGAGCACAACGTACCCACGTTGGGCGACACGCGCCTCCCGGGGATGCAGCATAAGTACAGGGAGACCGTCCTCTTCTTCCCCAGCAACGGTCAGACCTGTCACGCCTACTGCACGTTCTGCTTCCGCTGGCCTCAGTTCGTCGGCATTGACGAGCTGAAGTTCGCCATGCAGGAGACGGAGCTCCTCGTCGAATACCTGCGCGAGCACCCGGAGGTGACGGACGTCCTGTTCACCGGCGGCGATCCGATGATCATGCGCACCCGGAACCTGGCCTCCTACATCGAGCCGCTGATCGAGGCGGACCTGCCGAACGTCCAGACGATTCGCATCGGCACGAAGGCGCTAGGCTATTGGCCTTACCGCTTCCTCACCGACGACGACGCGGACGAGGCGCTGGCACTGTTCCGACGTGTCGCCCGCTCCGGCAAGCACCTGGCTATCATGGCCCATTTCAACCACTACCGAGAGCTGGCCACGGACGCCGCCAGGGAGGCGATCGCCCGCATACGGGAGACGGGCGCGCAAGTCAGAACGCAGTCGCCGTTGATGCGCAACATCAACGACAACCCCAGGGTGTGGAGCCGCATGTGGCGGGAGCAGGTGAAGCTGGGCTGCGTCCCCTACTACATGTTCGTGGCGCGCGATACGGGCGCGCAGCACTACTTCAGCGTACCGCTGGTACGGGCGTGGGAGATCTTCCGGAAGGCGTACACGCAGGTCAGCGGCGTCGCCAGAACAGTGCGCGGGCCCAGCATGTCCGCGGACCCGGGCAAGGTCCAGGTGCTGGGCGTAACGGAGGTGGCCGGCAAGAAGGTCATCACCCTACGCATGCTCCAGGGGCGCGATCCCGACTGGTGTCTGCGGCCCTTCTTCGCGGAGTACGACGAGGAAGCGACCTGGCTGAGCGAGCTGCATCCGGCCTTCGGCGAGGAGCGGTTCTTCTTCGAAGAGGCGCTGGAGTCGCTTCACCCAGGTGAGGCCCGGCGGGAGGCGGGCAGGGCTCAGCAGGGCTGGGGCCCGCACCACCGCGAGCCGGACCGGCGCAAGCCGATGTCCGTGACGGGCTGATGCCCCTGGGAGCGTTTCGCGGAGCCGTCCTTCGTTTCAGGCCGGCCTGCCCGGGCCACGGGCGCCGAATCGCCCTGCCGGCGATTGTCCGCCGCCTCGCCCCCGCTTAAGGCTGATATGAGAGAGCTTGCTCTACTGGCGCGGCGCTCCTTGGAGGAGTTCTTCGACGACAACTGTACGCAGATGGCGGCGGCCATCTCCTACTACGTCCTCTTCTCCCTCTTCCCGCTCCTCATATTCCTGGTCGGCGTACTGGGCCTGCTGCTCCAGAACAGCGAGCTCCAGGAGGATCTCGTCGACGCCGTGCTGCACTCCGTACCCCTGACGGAGGACGAAGGAAGGGACGAGGTGGCGGAGGCAGTGAGAGGGGTAGCCGGGGTGAGCAGCGGCGCCCTCGGCGTGTTCGGCCTCATCGGCATGGCCTGGTCCGGGAGCAACATGTTCGGAGTCATCCGCCGCTCCATCAACACCGCCTACGACTTAGAACAGCGGCGGCCCTTTGTCCAGCAGAAGCTCCTGGATCTGGCCATGGTCCTCGGCCTGGGGATGCTCTTCCTGGCTTCCGTGGTCGCGACGGGTTTCCTCCGCACCGTCCGCCAGTTCAGCAGCGACATGGCCGTCTTGGGCGACGCCGCCGAGAGCGCGGGCCCGGCCTGGGACGCCGCTTCATATCTGATCCCCTTCGGTCTCTCGTTCATCGCGTTCGCCGTGCTCTATTGGGTTGTGCCGGCAACCAAGGTCAGACTCGGCGATGTCTGGCCGGGCGCCCTGGTAGCGGCCGTCCTCTTCGAGGCAGGCAAGGCTGGCTTCGCCTTCTATCTGGAGAACTTCTCCAACTACGACATCGTGTACGGCTCCCTCGGCGCGGTGGCGGCCTTCCTCTTCTGGGTGTACATCAGCGCCAATATCCTGCTCCTTGGCGCCGAGATCGCATCCGAGTATCCACGGGTGCGCACCGGCATGTACCAACCGGCCGCGCCGCCGGGCCCCCGGCCGCCACTGCTCGACAGGGCGCGCAGCTTCGTCCTTGGTCTGGTTGTGGGCAAGCGGAAGGGCAACGGCACAAGCTGAAGCCAGCCTGAGACGAAGGGAGGAGTCCATTGCTGCGCTCCGAATATAGGCTGGTGGTCGTTATCGCCGATGACGACGCCGACCGGCTGATCAGCAAGTTGGTGGAGCGGAGCTTGCCTGCAACGAAGGTAAGCAGCAGCGGCGGCTTCCTGCGCATGGGCACGCGACCATCCTTCCGGCATCGACGCCGTCGAAGTGGAGGAGGTCGTCGCGATCACCCGACGTGAGTGCGCAGCTCGGACCGAGGTCGTGCCGGCGCAGGCCCTCGCCTACCCGGAGCCCGAGTTCCCGCTGGTGTCACAGCCGTTGGAGATCCGGGTGGGTGGAGCTATTGTCTTCGTGCTACCCGTCGAGCGGTTCGAGAAGACATAGAGCGCCGAAAGCTCGGTAGTGGGTCAGTGCCCCCTTGACAGTATCAACGGCGGACTCGAGAATTGCTGAACCTCGTCCAGATCCGTTCCAGCGAAGCCCTCCTCGTATCGTGATGAGCCGCCTACGTGTCACCCACTCCCTTGTCGTGACGTTCCGGCCCACCAGTTTGGTTAGCAGAACGTTAGCAACCGCTAAGGCGCTTCACCCCAGAATGGCCTAAAATCGAATCTGTGCCGGGGTGGCGAAATCGGTAAACGCGGCGGACTTAAAATCCGCTGTTCCGAAAGGGACTTGTGGGTTCGATCCCCACCCCCGGCACCAGCCACCATCCCCGCTCGCCTTGTCCGGCCGCGCCGGACGCTGCTATACTCACCCTGACCCCATGACCACTACCGCCCTCGAATACGAGACGATCATCGGCCTGGAGGTCCACGCGCAGCTGCTCACACGCAGCAAGATGTTCTGTCCCTGCTCCACCTCCTACGCCGATTCGCCCCCCAACACATACGTCTGCCCCGTCTGCCTCGGCATGCCCGGCGTCCTCCCCGTCATCAACAAGCGGGCGGTGGAGATGACGCTCATGACCGGCCTCGCCCTTAACTGCGAGATCCCGGCGCAGGCGAAGTTCGACCGCAAGAACTACCCCTACCCTGACCTCATGAAGGGCTACCAGATATCCGAGTACGATCAGCCCCTGTGCACGAGCGGCTGGCTGGAGATAGAAGTGGACGGCCAGCGGAAACATATCGGCATCACCCGCGTCCATCTGGAGGAGGACACGGCCAAGCTGATGCACGTCAAGAGCCCCACCGGCGAGACGTACAGCCTTGTCGACGTGAACCGCTCCGGCATGCCGCTCATGGAGATCGTCAGCGAACCGGACATGCGCTCGCCGGAGGAGGCACGCGCCTACCTGGTGAAGCTGCGGCAGATACTGCGTTACCTGGAAGTCTGCGCCGGCAACATGGAGGAGGGGAACTTCCGCTGCGATGCCAACGTCTCCATCCGCCCCCTGGGCGCCAGCGGGCTGGGCGGCAAGGTAGAAGTGAAGAACATGAACAGCTTCCGCTCCGTCTACCGCGCCCTGCACTACGATGTGGAGCGCCAGCGGGAGATCGTGGACGGCGGCGGCCGCATACCGCAGGAGACGCGCGGCTGGGTGGACGACCAGGGCGTGACGGTCTCGCAGCGAAGCAAAGAGGAGGCCGACGACTACCGCTACTTCCCGGAGCCCGACCTGCCTCCCATCGTCGTCGACCGCGAGTGGCTGGACCGCATCCGCGCCGAGACGCCGGAGCTGCCCGACGCCAAGCGCGCCCGCTTCGAGGCGGAGTACGGCCTCTCCGCCTACGACGTCACGGTGCTTGTCGAGACGCGCGCCAAGGCGGACTACTTCGAAGCCGCCGTCGCCCTGGCGCCGGAGGCCAAACGGCAGAAACGGGCCAAGGCGATCGCCAACTGGATCAACGGTGAGCTCGCCGGCCTCCTCAACGCCCGCAACATGGAGATCGCGGAGACGAAGGTCACACCGGAGGCGCTGTCAGAGCTGATCGACCTCCAGGAGGACGGCACCATCAGCGGCAAGACCGCCAAGAGCGTGTTCGAGGAGATGTTCGAGACCGGCCGCCGGCCCGGCGAGATCGTAGAGGAGGCGGGGCTGGTCCAGATCACCGCCGGCGACGAGATCATTGCGGCCATCGAGCGCGTCCTGGAGGACAACGCGAAGGGGGCAGAGGACTACCGCCGCGGCAAGGAGGAGGCGCTGAAGTTCCTGGTGGGCCAGGTGATGCGAGAGACGAGGGGCCGCGCCAACCCGGGAACGGTCAACCAGCTCCTCAAGGAGAAACTGGGTGGGAACCCGTAAACATTTCCCAGGCATCGACGTTATCAGTATAGGACTATGAGACGCCTCCTCAGAGCCGACTTCCTCAAGTGGTTCTACCCGGGGATGCACATCAAGCGGTGGCTTGGCTTGATGATCATCGGCGTGGCTATTCTGACGTTCGGCCTCGCCTACATCCTGCGGGAGGCCTACATCTCCGGCTTCACGTTCCCGGGCTTCGTCTACTACCTGACGCTGCAGTTCATCCCCCGCTACATCAGGGGTGTCATGTTCATGCTCTCCGCCGGCGGGCTCATCCTCTACTCCCTCTTGAAGCTGAACCACTCCATCGTGTCCGCCGTGATGCCCACCCGAAACGGCAGCGAGAGCATCGTCAACATGATCTACAACCAGCGGGCGCTCAAGCGCGGCCCGAAGATAGTCGCCATCGGCGGCGGCACCGGGCTGTCCACGCTGCTTCGCGGCCTCAAGGAGTACACGACCAACCTCACCGCCATCGTCACTGTCGCTGACGACGGCGGCAGCTCCGGCGTCCTCCGCCGCGAGCTCGGCATCCTGCCGCCCGGCGACGTCCGCAACTGCATCGCCGCCCTCGCCGACGCCGAGCCCCTGGTCACCAGCCTCTTCCAGTACCGCTTCTCGGACGGCTCCGGGCTGGCCGGCCACTCCTTCGGCAACCTGTTCATCGTCGCCATGTCCGGCGTCGTCGGCAACTTTGAGGAGGCCATCCGCCAGACCAGCCGGGTGCTGGCCGTGCGCGGCCAGATCATCCCCTCCACGCTCGCCAACGTCACGCTCTGCGCCAAGACGGACGACGCGGGGACAATCCAGGGCGAATCCAGCATCAGCGACTCGAAGACCAAGGGCCGCATCAAGGAGGTGTTCCTCCTGCCGAAAGACCCGCCCGCTCACCCGGAGGCGGTGCGCGCCATCCTGGACGCCGACATGATCATACTGGGCCCGGGCAGCCTCTACACCAGCGTCCTGCCGAACCTGCTGGTCACCGGTATCCGCCGCGCCTTCGCCGCCTCCCCAGCGCTCAAGCTCTACGTCTGTAACGTCGCCACTCAGCCGGGCGAGACCGACGGTCTGGGCGTCTCTCACCACGTCGCCGCCATCGAGGAGCACATCGGCGGCCATCTCATTCAAGGCGTCGTGGTGAACGATAACCTCGGCGGCACCCTCCCCAACGCCGACCGCTCCCAGCCCGTCGCGCTGGACTCCATCCCCGAAAATGGGATACGATTGACCAAAGCCGACGTAGTCAGCGAGAGCAACCGCTACCATCACGACTCCAAGAAGCTGGCCCAGACCCTGCTCCGTATCTACTACGACCGTAACCTGCCGCAGGCCGCGGTCGCTGAGCCGGACAAGAAGCTCGTCGGCGTCCTGGAGGACTAGTAGCCCCAATAGCCCAAAGGTCTGCAAGTGACACTGACTGACTACCTCAACGTCGCCGAGATACTGATCTCGATAGCCCTCATCGCTATCATCCTGCTCCAGGTGAAGGGCGAAGGGGTGGGCGGCCTTCAGAGCGGCTCCTTCGTGCGAACCCGCCGGGGCCTGGAGAAGACGCTCTTCCAGCTGACCATCTTTCTCGTCGTTCTCTTCCTGGTGGTCTCAGCCGTTAGCGTGGCGGCGTATAAGTAACCGCCCGCCCCCAGCCGGGCCATGAGCCATAGACGCGTCCCGCGCCCGCAATGGCCCCTTCTGGCCGTCCTCTTCCTTGGCGTCATCGCCATCACCGCCCTCTGGTTCATCCTCGCGAACCCACTCGACTTGTCCCCCGATAAAGACAGCGAGGAGCACTACGTTGAGGCGGCCGTCGGCGCGCCCGCGCGCGTGAACCCGCTGTTCGCGCCGCTGAACGATACCGACGCCGACCTCGCCTCGCTCGTCTTCTCCGGCCTCACCCGGCTTGGCCCCGATGGCGAGGTTTTGCCCGACCTGGCGGAGTCCTGGGAGATCAGCGATGACGGTCTCAGCTATACCTTCCACCTGAGGCGAGACGTCGCCTGGCACACAGGGGCACCCTTCACCGCCGACGACGCCGCCTTCACCTACGCCCTCCTCGCCGACCCCGACCTGCCCGGCGACCCGGCGCTCGGCCAGCTCTGGCGCCAGGTGTCCTGCAGCGCCGCAGACGAGATCACGCTGCTTTGCCAGCTCCCAGAGCCGTTCGCGCCCTTCATCTCCTACACTACGATCGGCATACTGCCGAAGCACATCCTTGAAAGCGCCACCGGAGCTACCATCGCGGACAGCGCGTTCAACCAGGCGCCGGCGGGGACGGGGCCGTACAGGCTGGCCCAGCTTGATCAGACGAAGGCGATCCTTCGCGCCAACCCGACCTACTACGGAGCCAAGCCGGCGATTGATGAGATCGAGCTGCGCTTCTACCCGGACCCCTCCACCGCGGCGGCCGCGCTCAGCCGCGGGGAGGTCCAGGGGTTGCTGCTAGGCCCCGGCGCCAGCCAGGAGGACTTTGACCTCCTCACCTCCACGCCCGGCCTCCGCGCCTACACCGCCAACCGCACCGCCTACACGGTGCTCTTCCTGAACAACAGCCAGCCCCCCTTTGACGACAAGACCCTCCGTCAGGCCGTCGCCTTCAGCATCAACATCGACGACATCATCAGCCACCTCCTGGGCGGCCGCGCCGTCCGCGCCGACTCGCCGATCGTCCCCGGCACCTGGGCCTACAACCCGCAGATCGAGCCCCGGCCGTACGATACGGACCAGGCGAAGAAGCTCCTGGACGAAGCCGGCTGGAAGACGAACGATGCGGCGATCCGGCAGAAAGACGGTACGGAGCTGCGCATCACACTGATGACGGACCAGGACCCGCTCCGCATCGCCGTTGCCCAGGAGATCGCCAACCAGCTCGCAAAGGTGGGCATCCAAACCGTCGTCGCGCCGCAGGGCTCGGCAGACCTCGTGCGCGAGCTCCTGGTGCCGCACCAGTACCAGGCGGCGATCTTCGGCTGGGACCCGGGCGCCGACCCAGACCCCTACCCGGCCTGGCACAGCTCTCAGGTGGGGGCAAACGGCCGGAACCTGGCCGCCTACCAGAACCCGGACACGGACCGCATGATTGAGGAAGCACGCCAGACAACTGATCTGGACAAGCGTCAGGCGCTGTACTACACGTTCCAGCAGAAGTTCTTTGAGGATGTGCCCAGCGTCCTGATCTACTATCCCGTGTTCACTTACTTCGTGGCGGAGGAGGTGCAGAACGTGGAGATGGGCACGCTCTTCCAGACCTCATCACGCTTCGCAAACATCGCCCAGTGGACGATCGGCGAGACGCCCCAGCTAATCGGCGGCTAGACGCGGCAGTGCCAGCGCAGGCGATCATAACCCTCACCAGCGACTTCGGCCTGGCCGACACGTACGTCGCCGCCATGAAGGGCGTCATCCTCTCCCTCAACCCGAACGCCGTCATCGTCGATGTCAGCCACGCCGTGCGGCCGCAGCGCATCGAGCAAGGGGCGTTCCTGCTGGAAGTGGCCCGCCCGTACTTCCCGGCGAACGCCATCCACGTGGCGGTCGTAGACCCCGGCGTGGGCACGGAACGGCGCGGCCTCGCCCTCCGGACTTCGCTGGGCGTATTCGTGGGCCCGGATAACGGCGTCCTCTCCCCGGCCCTGGCGGAAGAGGTCCGCGAGGGCGTTGGCGAAGGCGGCGGGCGCGTCCCGCTGCCCGAGGGAAGCACCGGCGTGGAGCTGACCAACGCCCGCTACCAGCGGCTACCCGTTAGCCACACGTTCCACGGACGCGATGTCTTCGCGCCCGCGGCCGCCCACCTCTCGCTCGGAGTGGCGTTGCCGGAGCTCGGCGAGGCGGTAACGGAGGCGTTCGTGCTGCCGCCGTTTCGGGCGCGCCGGCAACCGGATGGATCGCTGGCCGGGCGCGTCGTCCACGTTGACGGCTTCGGCAACCTGATCACGGACGTGCGGGCGGAGGACCTGTCCTCATCAGAAATCACGGTTGAGATCCGCGGCCGACAGATCGCCGCGCTGCGACGGGCCTACGCGGGCGCCCCGGGGTTGGCGGCGCTCGTGGGGAGCTCCGGCTTCCTGGAGATCGCGCTGCCGGGAGGCAGCGCCGCCGCCGAGACCGGCGGGGATATCGGCGAACCGGTGACGGTCCGCGGCTGACGCTACGGCAGGACGGTTATCGGCACCTGCACCAGGTGCTTTGGCCTGCCGTCGTCCGTGGTCTCGGTGAACACCCAGATGCAGAACGGCGCCTGATCGCGCAGGCCGGTGAGCAGGATGTCCGTCGCGAACGGCGCCGGATGACCTGTGGTCGTCAGCCCGGGCGGGGCGATCCGCCCGGCCTTCGATTCCGGGCGCACGTCCTTATCGAGGATCGGCTCGCCGTTCGCGTTGATTATCGCCACTACCACGCCCCTGTCCTCGAAGCCTATCTCGGAGCCCCAGCCGCGCACGTGGAAGGGGTTCGGCACCTTCGTTTCCGGCACCGGCTCCTGGACCTGGAGAACGCTGGCCGGCGCCGGGTCCGGGTTGAAGCCGCACACGTTTGGGCCGGGCGTCGGCGTTACCGTGGGCGTCGGGCTCGGCGCCAGGGTGGGAGTCGCCGTCGGCGCCGAAGTAGCCGTCGGAGTGAGCAGGCGAATGACGATCGTCCGTTCGGCGTCACTGCCGCCGCCGCAGGCGATCGCCAGCGCCGCGAGGGCGGCCACCAGGATCGCCCCCAGGGGCAACACATACCTCAGTTTCACAGGCATCGACAGTTATAACGCTGGGGGCTGTATCGCGTTACGGAAGCGGCCCGTGCTAGAATCGGCGGGCGCACCGTCATGGCAATCGTCTTTCTGGGCACGCCCGCCTTCGCCGTTCCCTCCCTGCGCCGGCTCGCCGCCGAGGGCTCCGAGATAGCGGCGGTATACACGCAGCCGGACCGGCCGGCCGGACGCGGGCGCCACCCGGCGCCTCCGCCGCTGAAGACCGCCGCCCTTGAGTTGGGGCTCCAGGTGCGGCAGCCGGAGAGCCTGCGCGACCCGGCCGTCCTGGCGGAGCTGGCGGCCCTCCACCCCGAGGCCGGCGTGGGCGTGGCCTACGGGCAGATCCTGCGCCGGGAGGTGCTGGACATCCCCGCCAGGGGGGTCATCAACGTCCACCCCTCCCTCCTGCCCCGCCACCGCGGCGCCTCGCCGGTGCCGGCGGCCATTCTCGCCGGTGACGCTGAGACCGGCGTCACCATCATCCTCATGGACACGGGCATGGACAGCGGGCCGGTCCTGGCCCAGCGGCGCGTCGCCATCCAGGACTCCGATACGACAGCCACTCTCATGGCCGGCCTCGCCGGCGTCGCCGCCGACCTGCTGGCGGAGACGCTGCCCCGCTGGCTGCGCGGCGAGATTCAGCCGCAGCCGCAGAACGACTCGCAGGCCACGAAGGCGCCGCTTCTCAAGAAGGAGCACGGAGCGATCGACTGGTCCCTGCCGGCGGTCGAGATCTGGCGGCGGGTGCGCGCCTATAACCCGTGGCCGGGCGCGTATACCAGGATCGACGGCGCTCTGCTGCACATTTGGGAGGCCCGGCCGCTGGCGGGCGGCGGCGCCGCCCCGGGCACGGTGGTAACTCTCCCGCCGGAGCAGCACGCCCGGCTTCCCGAGGGGACCGACCCGGAGGCGTTCGGCGTGACGACCGGCGACGGCATCCTCGCCGTGCTGGTCGCGCAGCGCGAAGGGCGGCGCGCCCTCCCGGCGGGAGAGTTCCTGCGGGGGATGCGCGACTTCATCGGTCGCAGGCTGGGCAGGTAACGAAAACGGGGGAAGCCTGAGCTTCCCCCGCGTGGTTTCGATCCGCTGCCGCTAGCTCTTGGCCTCTTCGCCGCTCTCCCCGGCTGCCTCCGCCGCCTCCCCAGCCGCGGGCGCCTCTCCCTCGACGGCGGCCTCCTCCACGACCTCTTCGACCTTCTCCACCTGCGGCGGGGCGATCTTGGCCACGACCTGCTCCGGGTCTGTGAGCACCGTAATGCCCTCGGGCACGTTGAGCTCGCCGACGTGGATCGTGGCGTCGATCTCCTCCAGGCCGGACACGTCCACTTCGAACACGGATGGTATGTCGGTGGGCAGCCCCTCCACGCTGATGCGGTCCAGGCTGTGCAGGAGCGTGCCGCCGTGGGTCTGCTCGGCGGGGGCCGTCCCCACGAGCGACACCGGCACCTCCATCCGTACCTTCTCCTTCAGCGATATCTGGTAGAAGTCCGCGTGCAGAATAGCGTCTGTCACCGGGTTGCGCTGGACCTGGCGCAGGAAGGTTGGCCGGAGCTCCTCGCCGTCCAGCCGCAGGTAGACGATCTCGTTGCGGCCGGCGGTGCGCATGACGTGTACCAGATCGTCCTTCGGCACCTGGATCGCGACCGAATCGAGGGCGTGTCCGTAGACGTTGGCGGGGATGACCCCCTCACGCCGCAGCCGGCTGACCTTCTTGCCCAGCACGTCGCGCGGGGTGACCTTCAGTTCGACTTTAGTCTGCTCTGCCATCGTTCTTCTCCTTGGGCTACGCTCCAGATTATCGGAACGCGCCGCCACGGTCAACGAACACTCACCCGGCCTTGACGGAGGAGCGCCGCCTGTGCTCTATTGGGCGCGGCCACAACGTATCTGAGGAGGTTGCCCCGTGCTAGCGTGCATAAAGACCGCGAACGGCAAAGTGGAGATGATGGACCTGCCCGTGCCGGAGCCGGCCGAAGGCGAGATCGTGATCAAGATGTCCATGGCCACGGTGTGTGGCACGGACATGCACTTCCTGGACGAGTTTCCTAACGAATTGGTGGAGTTCACCTATCCGGGCAACCTGAAGCCGGAAGGCCTGCCGATGGGCCACGAGGCCGTCGGTATCGTCCACGCGGTGGGCACGGGCGTGACGCGCTTTCAGCCGGGCGACCGGGTCATCTCGTCCTGCCTGGTCGGCTGCGGCAAGTGTCACGAGTGCATGACGGTGGATCACAGCATGTGCACCGGCAGCGGCGGCCGCGTGGGCCGCGTGCTCTTCGGCTGCCAGGCGGAGTACTACCGGGTCCCCTTCGCCGAGGTGAACGTCGCCATGGTGCCAGACGGCGTCTCCGACGAGCACGCCGTCCTGGCCACGGACATCCTCTCCACCGGCTTCGGCGCCATCGACCGGGCCGAGGCGGGCTTCGGCGACTCCGTCGCCGTCTTCGCCCAGGGGCCGCTGGGCCTGTGCGCCACCGCCGGCGCCCGCGCCCGCGGCTGCGGCCTCATCATCGGCGTCGATTCCGTCCCCGAGCGTCTCGAGATGTCCAAGAAGCTCGGCGCCAACGTCGTCATCAACCACACCGAAAAGGACGCCGTGGCCGAGATCATGGCCCTCACCAACAACCAGGGCGTGGACGTCGCGGTCGAGGCGGTGGGCACCCAGGCCACCTTCGAGTCCTGCACGAAGGTCGTGCGCCGCGGCGGCACCGTCTCCTCCATCGGCGTGTACGGCCTTCTCCCTCAGATTTCGATTCCCACTGCGGTCCCCTCGTTCCTGTACCGTAACATCATCACCACCCTCTGCCCATCCGGGCACGACCGCATGGAGCATCTGCTGGCCCTGCTCCAGAACGGCAGCGTTGACCTGACGGCGCTGTTCACGCACCGGATGAAGCTGGCCGACACGGCCAAGGCGTTCGATCTGTTCCGCTCCAAGACGGAGGGCGTCCTTAAGATCGCGATCACGCCATAGGCGCCACGGCGCGCCGTCCCCGCAGGGGTGCTATCATATTGCGTTGTGACTGACGCCCTCGCCCCCAGGCTCGCCGCCCTCGAACGCACCATCGCCGGGATGGGCTCCGCCATCGTCGCCTATTCGGGCGGCGTCGACTCCACGTTCGTCGCCGCCGTCGCCCGCGACGTCCTCGGCGAGCGGGCGCTGGCGATAACCGGCGTCTCGCCCTCGGTGCCGCCTTCTGAGGTAGAGGAGGCGAAGGCGCTGGCGCGCGGCATCGGCATCGCCCACGAGCTGATCGATACGCGGGAGATGGACAACCCGGAGTACGTCGCCAACAGCCCGGCCCGCTGCTTCCACTGCAAGGACGAGCTGTACGGACGCCTCACGGCGATCGCAGGCGAGCGCGGCTTCGACTGCGTGATCGACGGCTGCAACCTGGACGATACGGGCGACTTCCGCCCCGGACGGCGGGCCGCCGCCGGGCACGGCGTGCGCAGCCCGCTGGTGGAGGCCAGCCTCACGAAAGACGACATTCGCACCCTCTCGCGCGAGCGCGGCCTGCCGACGTGGGACAAGCCGGCGATGGCCTGCCTCTCCTCCCGCATCCCCTACGGCACGCCGGTCACCGTCGAGGCGCTGGACCGCATCGGCGAGGCGGAGGAGTACCTGCGCTCGCTGGGCGTCCGGCAACTCCGCGTCCGCCACCATGGGGACGTCGCCCGCATAGAGACGGACGAGGCGGGGCTGGAGCTGTTGATCGCCGGCCGGGCGGAGGTCGTCGAACGGCTGAAGGCGCTGGGCTATCTGTACGTGACGCTGGACCTGGCGGGGTACCGCTCTGGCTCGCTCAACGCGGCGCTGGGGCAGGAGCGGCGCCGCACAGAAGCTACGAGCACTTGACGCGCCTCTTCTGCGGGTGTATGATGTCCGATGTCAGATATCCGACATCGGAGGCATACAATGGCGCGAGCCGTACTCCGCCCCAGACGACAGCTCACACTCCCACGCGACATCTGCCGCCAGCTCGGGATCGATACCGGCGACCAGGTTGACCTCAGCGTCGAGGACGGCACACTAGTAGTGACGCCTTCCAGGAAGCGCGCCCTGGATGCCCTCGCCGAGATCCAGAACGCGTTCGCCCGCTCCGGCCTGACGGAAGAAGAGCTACAGCGAGCCGCTAGAGAGGCCCGAACAGAGCTGATCCGCGAGCGATATGGCCGCAGCCGACCGGCCTAGGGTCTTCCTCGACACCAACGTACTGGTCTCCGCCCTGTACTCCGCGGGTGGCCCGCCGGCAGCAATCCTGCGGCTACACGTCGAAGACCGGATCACTATCGTCGTCTCGCAGCTCGTTGTGGAAGAGCTGATCCGGGCTATCCACCGCAAGCTTCCTGATGCTCTCCCCCTTCTCCGCGAATTCCTCCTCAACACGCCCCCGGAGGTCGTGCCCGATCCCTCCGCCGATGAGATACAGAGATTCGCCCCCGATGTGAACCGCTCCGACGCGCCGGTGCTCGCCGCCGCCGTGAACGCCGACGCGGACTATCTCGTCAGCGGGGATGTCGCTTTCTTGCGCGAGGCCCGACGTCTGGAGATCACCGTGGCCCTCGTCACGCCACGCGAGTTGCTCGGCCGGCTCCAATCGGGGAGATGAAGGAACATTTGGGCCTCGCCGCCCGCCGTTGTGCTAATCTAGACAACGTATCGCCTAGGAGGAACGGAGACCATCGTCATGCAGTGTCCGCGCTGTCACGCTGATCTCGTCGTCGAGCAGGAGTACCACGGCATCGAGGTGGACCGCTGCCCGTCCTGCGAAGGCCGCTGGCTGGACCACGATGAGCTGGACCAGCTGGAGGCGACGGTCCCCTCCACACTGGAGGAGCGCCGCGCCACCATCAAGTACGCCGAGCGAAAGAGCGAGCTGGCCTGCCCCCAATGTGGCAAGACGATGACGGCCTTCAACTACCGCGCCTACAACCTGGAGCTGGACGCCTGCGATGAGCACGGCTGGTGGCTGGACGCCGGCGAAGAGGCCCGCGTGCGGGAGATCATCCAGGAGCGGGTCCGCGGCCTGGCCCGCGCCGCATCCGCCGAGGCAGCCTGGGGGCACTTCCTGGGCGGTCTCAAGGGCGGCGGCCTCTTCGGCCGACGGCGCCGCTAAGCCGCTCCTACGTCTCTACGCGCCTCGCGAGAGGCAATAGCGCCAGCGGCAGCAGCACGGCCAGCGCCAGGCTCACGGTCTGCCCCACCTGGTCGCCGGTCGACATCTCGTCCATGTGGGTGACGTGGAAGATGAAGTGCGGGACCGCGTTCACCAGGTACGCGACGAGGACGACGATGACAAGACGCCGCTCCAGGAGGACGGCCGCCGCCACCAGCAGCAGGGCAAGCGCCAGGTTCAGGCCACCGACGTCGCGGACCAGGTGTTCGTTGTAGGGCCCCACGGCCGAGACCCAGGAGCGGCCCCCACCCGGGAAGTCGTCGTAGAAGGAGCGCGGGGCCGCCAGCGCCCACACACCGACATCCGCCGCCGCTACGGCCAGCAGGCCCAGGCCCACCCGCAGCCACAGATAGCGCATAACGTCTCTCCGCCGAGGGCGGGCCCCGCCGGCTACTGCGGTACCGTCTGCTCCAGAGGCTCGAACACGCCCGGCTGGACACGACGGGCGGGCAGAAAGCGGCCAGCCCTCAGCTCCACCAGCATCTCTTCTTCGCTCTCGAGATCCTTCTCGAACACCGTGGCGTAGCGGCCCACCTCGGACGGCATGTGGGCGTCGCTGCCGGCCACCCCGGGCCTCGCCAGCACCCGCGCCACATCCTGGGCCAGCGCGTTCTCCCGCTCGATGCAGCCGCCGTTGAGCACCTCGATGGCGTCCGTCAGGTGGAAGAGCGGGTGCTCCGCCAGCGTCTCCGGCGGCAGCTCCTGGGCGTCACGCCGCCCGCCGAACAGGAAGTTGGAGGGCCCCGGGAAGTAGCGGAACGGGTGGCAGAGGATCATGTAGGCGCCGTTCTCATCGCAGGCGGCGCGCAGGTCGCGTACGCGGGCCAGCCCGCGCACGGACCGGTCGAGGCCGAGGACGATGATGTGGCCCATGTCCGTGGACCACTCGCGGGCGTTGAACACGAACAGGCCGGTCTCCTGGCGGAAATGCTCCACCTCATCGTCCTGCCACTGCGACATGTGCTCCGTGAGGGCGACGCCGGTGAGCCCGGCCGCCTTCGCGGCTTCGCCGAGCCGCTTGGGCGAGATGTCGCTGTCCATGGAGCCGACGACAGTATGGATGTGCAGGTCGATGATCGTGCCCATTCGCGCTCTTCCGCTCCCTCCAGATACGATTCCCTCGCAGGATAGCATAACGCTTACGTTAGGCGGAAGGGCGGGCCGCCTCTGTACCTCCTCTCGCCAGACATCGCCCGCGCGTCGTAGAATCGGGCTGATGAGCGCCAAGACCAGCGAGCGTAACCGCCTGCCCCCGCTGAGCGAAGCCGAGAAGCGAGAGGCGCTGGCCAAAGGCGTCCGCGAGTTCAACTCCTGGCGCTTCTACGACTGCCACGAGACGCTGGAGGACGTCTGGCGGGCCGAGGACGGCACGCTGGCAGACTTCCTCCAGGGGATAATCAAGGTCGCGGCGGGGTGCCACCACCTCCTGCGCGGCAACCACAAGGGCGCCGTCAATCTCCTCGGCCACGCCCTCACGCTGCTGGCGCCGTACCGCCCGGCCTGCCTGGGCGTCGACGTCCAGCGGCTGATCGACGAAACGTCCGCCTGCTACGAGCGCGTCCGCGAGCTGGGGCCGGAGCGCATCAGCGAGTTCGACCGCGCGATGCTCCCCCGCATCGCCATGGAGGGGCAGTAGCCGGATGGAGCCGAAGGACGGATTCGTGGAAGCCAACGGCATAGCCGGCGGCAGCCACTTCGTGCCGATGGAGCAGCCGGAGGCGATCGCGGCGGAGGCGCTGGCGTTCCTGGAAGGGGCGGCGCCGGCCGCATGAGCAGCGAAACGGTCCTCCGCGTCCAGCGGCTGCGCCCCGGCGCCCGCCTGCCGGAGCGCGCCACGCCGGGCTCCACCGGCTTCGACCTCTACGCCTGCCCGGACGGGGAGATGGTCATCGGGCAGGAGCCTGCGCTGGTGCCAACGGGGATCGCTGTGGAAGCGCCGCCGGGCTACGACGTCCAGGTGCGGCCTCGCTCCGGCCTCTCCTCGAAGGGCGTCCAGGTCACCTTCGGCACGATCGACAGCGACTACCGCGGCGAGGTGCTGGTCACGATGTACGTGCTGCCGTCCAGGGAGCCGCACGTCGTCCGGACGGGAGACCGCATCGCCCAGCTCGTCATCGGCCGGACGGCCGAGGTGGCGATAGTGGAGGCGGAGGCGCTTTCGGCCAGCGAGCGCGGCTCAGGCGGGCACGGCTCTACGGGCAGCTAGCGGTTGCCGCCCGTCAGGCCTCCTCGCGCCCCCTTCCCTCCGCCAAGGTCGCGGCCCGTCTCGGCAGCGACCTCGAGCGCGGCCTCTCCGAAGCCAAGCTCGGGCATCTAGCCCGCGCCCGCGACGTCACTTCGGATTTCCCCCGTTTCGATCCCCAGCCCGGCAGCGACACCCTCACCGTACGCGGGGTCGGCCTTGTGGAATTGGCGGATCTGGCGGAGCTGGATTTCGCGCCGGACCGGCCGCATGTGCTCGACGATGTTGCCGATGAGGCGCTCCCGCTCGTCGGGCTTCATGAGCCGGAAGAGGTTGCCGGCCTGCGTGTAGTCGTCGTTGCCCGGATACTCCTTGTCGAACCGCTCGGCAAATCCGCGCAGCTCGAATCCATACGCCGCTTCCTTGAGCGCCGGATTCTCCACCGGGCCGCCGAAGCTATTGGGCTCGTAGTTCGGCCCGCGACCGCCGTTGTCGTCAAAGCGCATTGAGCCGTCGCGCTGGTAGTTGCGTACGCGCGCCTCGGGGTGGCGCGCCCGGTTCACCGGAAGTAGCTGGTAGTTGGCGCCGATCCGGTAGCGGTGCGTGTCGGGATAGGCGAAGATGCGCGCCTGGAGCATCTTGTCCGGCGAAAAGCCGATGCCTGGCACAATGTTGGACGGCTCGAAGGCGGCCTGCTCCACCTCAGCGAAATAGTTCTCCGGGTTGCGATTCAGCATGAGTTCGCCGAACTCGTGGAGCGGGTAGTCGCCGTGAGGCCAGACCTTGGTCAGGTCAAAGGGGTGGATGTGGTAGTTCAGCGCGTCGGCCTCCGGCATGATCTGCACGCAGACACGCCACGCGGGGAAGTCGCCCCGCTCGATGGCCTCGAAGAGGTCGCGAGTGGAGAAGTCGGGGTCGTCCCCAGCCATTCGCCTCGCTTCCTCGCGGGTGAAGTTCTTGATCCCCTGCTTGGTCTTGAAATGATACTTGATCCAGAAACGCTCGCCCTTTGCGTTGATCCAGCTATACGTGTGGCTACTGTAGCCGTTCATGTGTCGGTGCCCGTGAGGCGTCCCGCGGTCGGAGAAAAGAATGGTCACCTGCTGCAGGCTCTCCGGCGATAGCGACCAGAAGTCCCACATGGACTCGGGGCTCTGAATGTTCGTGCGAGGGTCCTTCTTCTGCGAGTGGATGAAGTCCGGGAACTTCAGCCCGTCGCGGACGAAGAAGACCGGCGTGTTGTTACCCACGATGTCGTAGTTGCCATCCTCCGTGTAGAACTTGAGGGCAAAGCCGCGCGGATCGCGGGCGGTATCGGGCGAGCCCCTCTCGCCGGCCACAGTCGAGAACCGCGCGAACGCTTCCGTGGTCTTGCCGACGTCGGAGAACAGGCGCGCCTTCGTCCACTTCGTGACGTCAGCGGTGACGCGCAGGTAGCCCCACGCGCCAGCCCCTTTCGCGTGGACGACGCGCTCAGGGACCCGCTCGCGGTTGAAGTGGGCGTTCTTCTCGATCAGGTGAAAGTCTTCGATGAGCAGCGGTCCGCGCTCGCCCACCGTGATCGAGTTCTGGTTGTCGACTACCGGCTGGCCGGCCCCGGTCGTCAGTTGCTCTCGCTCAGTCATCGTAACCCTCCTGCGTTTGGCGTTGGCCTCCGAGTCACCTACTGGCCCGACGCCCGCATATGGCCCGGGGCGCGAGGTTGAGTGACCGGCTCGGCGGTCTTCGCGATAGCATCCGTAGCTTTGCTCCTGGACGGCCCTCATGTCAAGACCAGAGGCGCTATGCACAGAATAGCCGCCTTCTACCGCGGCGGCAGCGAGAGCGGTGAGATCCGCCGCAGGGCACGCAGCACGGCACGCGCCTCTCGCTCCAGCGGGCGCTCATCCTCCACCACGACCAGCCGGTCCGGGGGCAGCTCGCCGGGGCGCTGGAACCTGCGCTTCTGCGCCGTGTAGATCTCCCAGCGGGCGTCCGAGGGGTCGCCGCCCTCCCGCAGGCGGCGGGCCAGCCTGCCGCGCACCGCGTCATCGCTCGCCTGGAACAACAGGCAGGCGAACTGCGCCCCCTCCTCGCCGGCCAGGCGGGCGGCGGTGCGCCGCTGCTCGCGCCGCAGGAACGACGCGTCCAGGATGACCGACCGACCCCGGCGCAGGCGGTCCCGTCCTTCCGCCAGCAGCGCCTCGTAGGTCCGGCCGGTGAAGTCAGGTGAGTAGATGCCGGCCCGGAACGGCTCGAACCGGTGCTCGGAGGGCGCCAGCCCGGCCAGCCCCTTGCGCACCACGTCCGATGAGACGACGTCTATAGCGGCGAGCTCGCCCAGGCGTCGCGCCAGGGAGGACTTGCCGGTGGCGGTGAAGCCGCAGGTGATGATCAGCATTGCCGGGGGGAGCGTCTCCGCGTACCGGCAGGCCAGCTCGAAGTAGCGGCGCGCCGCGCGGACGGCCTGGCGCCGCTCGCTCGCGGGCACCTCCGCCGCCCGCGAGCGGAACCCCTCCACCTTCCCCCGCACGCAGGCGCGATAGCACTTGTAGAAGTCGATGACGCCCCGCAGGTCGCGGTCGCCTGAGGCGTCCACGTAGGCATCCACGAAGGTGGCAGCCCGCTCACCGTGGCCGCGGTAGTCCATGTCCATCGCCAGAAAGCCGACGTCCCCCGCCACGTCCGTGTAGCGCAGCCGGCGGTTGAAGTCGATGCAGTCGTAGATGCAGACGCCGTCCGTGAAGCAGACGGCGTCGGAGCGAAGGTCGCCGTGGCAGTCGCGGACACGCAGCTCGGCGACGCGCCGGCGCAGGAGCTCCCCCTCGCGGGCGAGGAACGCCTTGCCGTAGGCGCGGATGATCCGGTCCTGCTCCGCGCTGATCGTATCGCCGACGTAGTCCGCCCACTGGTGGAGGTTCTCGTCCCAGGCGTAGCGGATCGCCCAGTCGCCGTACTCGGCGATGCGCCGGTCCGTCTGAGAGCCGGCGTGGAACAAGGCCAGGCGCTGCGCCAGCTCCCGCAGCATCGCCTCCGTGAGACCTCCCGATTCCAGGAGGCGATCCATCATCCGCTCCGCGGGCAGGCGCCGCATGTGCACGGCGTAATCGACCACGCGCCCGGGCCCGTCGATACTGACGCGGCCGTCGCGCTCGCGTATCCGCGAGACGCCGAGGTAGGTGTTCGAGCAGAGCCGGGAGTTGAGCAGGACCTCCTGGCGGCAGTAGTAGCGCCGCTTCGCCGGGGTGGAGAAGTCCAGGAACCCGAAGTCTACCGGCTTCTTGACCTTGTAGACGTGCTCGCCGGCCAGGAACACGTAGGAGACGTGGGTCTGGATGAGCTGCACCCGATCGACGGGATGGGGGTAGGCGGTGGGGTCAAGGAGGGCGCGGACGAAGGGGGGCAGGGCGCTGGCTTCCACGACCGAACAGTATAGCGGATAGCGGAGGGCGGATGCTCCCCTAGGACTCCGCCGGCGGCTCGGCGCGCGTCTCCGCCTGGAACGCGATCTCGCGGTGGGTGCCGTCGCAGAACGGCTTGTTCTTGGAGTGACCGCAGCGGCAAAGGGCGACGAACTCCGTCTCCGGCAGCGCGAACTCGTTCCCATCGACGTCGACCAGGGTGATCGGGCCCTTGATGCGATAGGGGCCGTTCGGTCGAACGGTGATCCGCACGTCTTCCAACAGTCGCTCCTTTCCGCACGCTTCCCGGCCGCTCCTTCGATGATAGCAGACCTGCCGTGTCGCGCCGCTGGCGCCAGCGCCGGTCTGCTCCCCAACCTGATGTTATGGTACGCTTAGGTTGCCCACTGCCGCGATCACAGCGCTGTAACAAGGCCGTGGCACGCTGTGTTATGTATATAGGTGCGCCGATGCCGAAGGCGAAGATCAACGATATCGAGATGTACTACGAGGTCCACGGGCCGACCTGCCTGCCCGCGGCCCAGGCCGACCCGCTGCTGCTCATCATGGGGCTCGGCGCCAACGCCACGTCCTGGGAGATGCAACTCCCCGCCTTCGAACGCGAGTATCGCGTCGTCGCCTTCGACAACCGCGGCTCCGGCCGAACCGACAAGCCGAAGTCGCCCTACACCATGACGCAGATGGCGGACGACGCCGCCGCCCTCATGGACCACCTCGGCATCGCCTCCGCCCACGTGTTCGGCATGTCCATGGGCGGAATGATCGCCCAGGAGCTGACGCTGAGGCACCCGCAGCGCGTGCGGGCGCTGGTCCTGGGCGGCACTATGGCCGGCGGCCAGAACGCCGTCATGGCCGGACCGCAGCTCATCCAGCAGTGGGTATCGACGGCGCTGCTCCCCCTGGAGCAGGCGATTCAAAACGGGCTGCGCTTCCTCTACAGCGAGGAGTTCATCGCAAGGAACCGCGAACGCCTCGTCGCTCGCGCGCTTGAGCTCGCTCACCTGCAGCCGCCGCTGGACGCCCTCCAGCGACAGGTCATGGCCGTCGTCCAGTTCAGCAGCTTCCAGCGCCTGGCCGATATCAAGGCCCCAACGCTCATCATCTCCGGCACGGCCGACCAGGTGGTGCCGCCGGAGAACTCGCGCATCCTCGCGGAGCGTATCCCCGGCGCCCGGCTCATCGAGCTGGAAGGCGCCGGCCACGGCTTCCTGGCGGAGAAAGCGGAGGAGACAAACTCCAGCGTGCTAGCCTTCCTCCGTCGCCAGGGCAGCGGCTCGCCGAAGTAGCCGTCCCCGGAAGTTTGCCGTCGGCGCTGAGTGCTCCTATACTTTCCCCTTAGGCGCCATGAGGCCGCGACTGTTCACCCTGGAAGAGGCCAACGCTCTCCTCCCACGCCTCAAGGACCTTCTGTTCCAGATTCAGGAGAGCAAGGCTAAACACGACCGGCTGGAGGAGCAGGCGGAGGAGTACGCTCAGCACGTATCCTCCAACGGCCACGTGGTGGAGAAAAGGCTCAACGAGACACGGCAGGAGCTGGCGAAAGCGGCAGCGGAGGTCAACAGCTTGATCGAGAGGGTGAACGAACTGGGGTGCGAGGTGAAGGACATCGACGAGGGGCTCGTGGACTTCCGCACTGAGCGCGACGGGCGCGACGTATACCTCTGCTGGAAGCTGGGAGAGCCCGACATCCGCTGGTGGCATGAGCTGGAGACCGGCTTCGCCGGCAGACGCCCCCTGGAGTAGCGACGTGACCGAGGAGACGCCTACGGCCGTAGAGGAGATGGAAGGGCTCTTGGGCCGCCTGCGGCGGGCGCACCGCGCGCTGATGGAGGCGATAAGCGAGGCGCCGCCTGAGCTGTTCCAGCAGCAGAACGAAGAGGGCGACTCGGTCAAGCGGCTGCTGGAGCGCTCCGCCGACGACGTCAACTTTTACTACGGTCGCCTCGTCGCACAGGCCGTGTCACTTCCCCAGCCGCCGGGGATGGAGCATGCGGACTTCGGGTCCCTGGACGAGGCGAAGGCGTCCATTCAGCTGGCGCACCGCAGGCTCACCAACCTCCTCCACGACTTGACGACGGAAGACCTGGCGCGCACGACGCGTCTGGAGAGCACCTCGGAGTATACTCTCCGACAGGTGCTGGAGACGGCTGTGGCCCACTACAAGCTGCGGGCCGACCAGTTGAAGAAATCCTGAGGGGGTCACGGAATAGGGGGCCAAGATGATCCTCGTCACGGGAGGTAGCGGCTTTATCGGCAGGCGGGTCGTCGCCCGCCTGACCGACCGGGGCAACGGCGTACGCGTGCTGGCTCGCGGGCAGCGACCGGCCGAACTGCCGAACCGAGTGGAGACCGTTAACGCCGACGTCCTCAGCGGCGAAGGGCTTTCCGAAGCGATGTCCGGCATCGAGAAGGTCATCCACACGGTCGCGATCATCCGCGAATCGGGCGGTCAGACGTTCGAGGGCGTCATACGGCGGGGCACGGAGCGGGTGGTGGCGGCCGCGAAGCTGGCCGGCGTGAGGAAGCTGGTATACATCAGCGCCATCGGAGCGCAGGACACCCTGACCTATCCCTACCTCCACGCCAAGTGGTGGGCGGAGCGCGCAGTGGCGTCCAGCGGGATCAAGTACACGATACTGAGACCGTCTATCGTCTTCGGGGTAGGCGACGAATTCATCAACGCGCTCGCGGGCCTCGTGCGCTACAACCCTATCGTGCCCGTAGCGGGCAACGGCAAAGCGAGGTTTCAGCCCATCTGGGTGGAAGACCTGGTGACCTGCATCGTCGCCTGCCTCGACGAGGAAGCCCACGACGGCGAGACGCTGGAGGTGGGTGGCCCGGAGCACCTCACCTACGACGAGATGGTGGACATCGTCAAGCAGACGCTCGGGAAGTCCCGCCTCAAGGCGCACGTGCCGCTGGCCCTGATGCGGCCGCTGGCCCAGGTGATGGAGTGGGTGCTGCCGAAGCCCCCGGTGACCCAGGAGCAGCTCAAGATGCTGGCGCTGGACAACACCACCGATACCGACTCTGTGATGAGGAGCTTCGGCGTCCAGCCCCGCAGGCTCGCGGGCTCGCTGGACTACATCAAGCGATGAACCGCAGCGGCGGGCGGCCGCTCCGCATCGCTCACGCCTTCGGCAACCGGCGCGACAGGATCGATGCGGCCATCGCCGCCGACGTCGACTTCATCGAGGCCGACCTCTGGTACCGCGCCGGTGAGATCTGGGTCCGCCACGAACGGCGCCCGGGCTTCCTGCCGCTCCTCTACGACCGCAAGCCACGGGGGATGAACAGCTTCGGCCCCTGGTCGCTGACCGTTTTCCCGAACCACTACATACGACTGGACGTCAGGCCGCTGCGGCTGGTGGAGCTCCTGGAGGCGACCCGAGGCAAGCGCCGTCTCCTCCTCGACCTCAAGGACGACCATCCGCCTCAGCGCGCGCGGGCCTACGCCGGGGCGCTTGCGCGCCTGCTGCGCGAGGCCGGCTGCGCGGAATCGGCCCTCGTCTGCGGGCAGACGGACGTGCTGGACAGCGTGCGCAAAGTCGCGCCGGAGCTCGACGTCCGCTACTCGATCGAGCGGCAGCGGCAGTGGGAGACCTTCCTGCGCCGGCTGGACGTCGACGCCGCCATTCGCGGCGTCTGCCTGCAGCACGAGTTCCTGACGGATCCCGTCGCGCGGCTCCTCGAGCAGAGGAGTCTTGAGGTCTTCTGCTGGACCGTGGACGATCGCGAAGAGGCGCGCAGACTCGCCGCGCTGGGCGTGGACGGGATCATCAGCAACGACCTGACGCTGCTGGCGCAGTTGGGCCGCAGCTAGCCGGCCTGCGGGGGGTCGAGGGGCGAACCTTCGACACGGCTCAAGCCGGGGGCGGTTGCTGGCGCGGCCGCGGCCACCGCGGGCCGCAGCCATCGGCCGGCCTGAAGGGCCCAGTAGACGGCCAGAGTGACGCCGCCAGCGTAGGCGAGGTTGCCGTCGAACAGGGCGGTAAGCACGCCGGTCAGGCCCACAAACAGCAGATCACGGCGCTTTTCCACGTTCGCTGCCAGAGATATGTGTTGTATGCCCACGAACAGGAGGAGTATGCCGAAGAAGGGCATCGGAATGAGGGTGCGTACGGACTGGGCCGCCGCTCCGAACACGATGGCCAGGGTGATCAGGATCACGCCTAGCAGCGTGGTGGCCTTGGGGGTGCGAGCGCCCAGACGGTAGTGGGCGGTGAGGCCGCCGGAGCCATGACAGACGGGGAGCCCGCCGAAGAACCCGGCCCAGAGGTTGCCGGCGGCGATGCTGAGAGATATCCGGCGGGGCGTTGCCCGGTCCGCCCTGTCCGGGAAGTACTGGCGCACGCCGTCAGCAGTGGCGATGACGGAGTTGGCGATGGTGAGGGGAAGCTGGGCCGTGAGGAGCACCGCCGCCGCGGTCGCGAACGAGTCGGCGCCCGGGAAACCGACAGACATGGAGACGGGGCCCAAGGCAGCGCCATCCTGCCAGCGCCCGAAGACGAGGCCGGCCGCGACTCCGGCCGCCAGGACGGCCACCGAAGCGGGGATCGTCGGCCGCCTCACCAACAGGACGATGGCCAGCAGCGCCAGCGGGGCAACGATGACCATCAGGCGCACCGACACGCCCAGGACGGAGAGCGCTGGCTGCGCGGCGTCGGTGGCTATCGGGTCGTCCAGAAGCCGCAGGGCACCCCTGATGAGCACATAGGCCAAGCCCAACTGGATGCCGCGGACAACGACTGTGGGAACGATGGCGTAGAGCCGGTCGATGAGGCCGGTGACCGCCAGCACGCCCAGGGAGAGGCTCATGAGGAGTGCGCCGGCGGCGATGACGTCGGGGCTCAGCTGCTCGGCGATCGCTATGGCGGCAAGCGCCTTCAGCGGCTGCACCGGCATGGGCAAGCCGAAGTACCAACCGGCGCCGATGTAGAGGATGCCGACGCCCAGGAGCGTGGAGGTTGGATTGAGCCCGTTGACCGCGATCAACGCGGCCTCCAGGGGGATTAGCAGGCCCAGATCGGCGAAGGCGCCGCTGATCTCCGAACGCGATAAGCCCAGACGCGACATACGACCTCGCATCTACTATCGTCCCGGCAGCCGGAAAGAGTCAATCGGGCGCTGGACTACACACCCGGTGGGGCAGCGCTCCACCGGGGAGCCCCGGACGGCCGTCCGTCAGGGAATGACCGTGGGCGCAAGCGCACCGCGGAGACGGAGCGCCGTTCTAGTCGGCGCGCCTGATCAGGAACGCGAACAGCCCCGCGATGAAGGTCGCGCCGGCGCCGGCGGCGGCGAGAACCAGCGGCCTGCGCCTCGCCCCGCCGTTGGCGCCGCCGGCGACCGGGGCTACGGCCGCTGGTGACAGCGCCACCTGCGGCTCCGCCTCAGCGGTCAGCAACTCGCCCTCGAGATCGTGCACCTGGCGGAGCGGCACCTCCCTGAGGAAGACACCAACGAGTACGGCCGCCAGCACCACGAACATCGCGACCCAGAAGGCGTCCGCTATGGCCGTGGCGAGTGAGGTCTTGACGGCGAGGATAGACGCTTCGAACATCTGCGAGCCTTGCGGGCCGAGCTGCTCGAAGGCGCCTCGCACGCCCTCTCGCTGCTGCGGGTTGAGCAGGAACTGCGGGTTGCTCAGCTGCTGCAGAAGCGCCGGGGGCGCGGTCTCGCGCACCTGGGCGGGCATGTTCACCGCCAGCCCGGAAGAGAGCGAGCTGTTTATCATGGAACCCATGATCGCCACGCCCATCGTCCCGCCGACGGAGCGCAGGAACTGCATCGTGGAGGTCGCAACGCCCATCACGCGGTGCGACACCGTGTTCTGCACCGCCAGCATGAACAGCGGCAGAGACATCCCCAACCCAATGCCCGTGATCACCATGTTCCGCGTGGCGATGAAGTTCGACGAATGGACGTCCATCCGGGAGAGCATGAATACGCCCGCCGCCATGACCAGCAGCCCCGTCACGCCCAGCAGCCGGTAGCGGCCGAGCCGGGACATGATCTGGCCGCTGATGGCGCTCGCTATCGCCATCGCGATCATCATGGGCATGGTGACGAAACCGGAGTTGGTGGCGGAAGAGCCGATCACCCCCTGCACGAACAGGGGGATGTAGGATAGCGAGCCGAACATCGCCACGCCGGTGAGGAAGGTAACCACGGCCGAGACCAGGAAGATGGGGTTGCGGAACAGCCCCATCGGCAGGAGGGGCTCTTCCGCCCGCATCTCGGCCCAGGCGAAGACGGCGAGGGCGGCGAGGGCCCAGCTCAGCATGCCGATGATCTGCGGTGACGCCCAATCGTAGCGGCTGCCCGCCCAGGAGAAGGCCAGCAGCGCCGGTACAACCGTCGCCACCAGCAGGACGATGCCCCGGTAGTCCAGCTTCGGGCGGGAGACCGGGCGGATGGACGGCATGCCGAAGAACAGGACGAGCAGGGCGACAGAGCCGAGGGGCAGGTTGACGTAGAAAACCCAACGCCAGTTGACGTGGTCCGTCAGGGTGCCGCCGATCAGCGGGCCGAGGACGCTGGCCGAAGCAAAGACGCCTGACATGAGTCCGGCCCACTTGCCCCGCTCCGCCGGCGGAAACACATCGCCGATGATGGCGAATGCGATCCCCATGATCATGCCCGCGCCCAGCCCCTGCACCGCCCGGAAGGCGATCAGCTGCTCCATGTTCTGGGAGGAGCCGGCGAGCGCCGAGCCCAGCAGCAGGATCGCCACCCCCGCTATGTAGAACGGCTTCCGCCCGAACAGGTCGGTCAGCTTGCCAACGATCGGAACGGTGGTCGTGGAAGCCACCATGAAGGAGGTGAACACCCAGGGGAAGAGGCCCAGCCCGCCGAAGCTGGCTACGATCCGCGGCACCGAGGTGCCGACGACCGTCTGGTCCATGGCGGCGGTGAACAGGCCCAGCAGGGTGCCGGCCATCACCACCACCTTGGTGCGGGTGCTCATCTGGGAGATAGAGCTGACGCCCGAAGGGACCGCTGCGGCCACGCTACGCCTCCACCCGGGCTATCTCTTCCGTCTCCTGCACGTCCAGGGCGGCGGTGAGATCGGTCAGGGCGAGCACCAGCCGCTCCAGTTGAAGGTTCGTCAGACGGTCCATCACCTCGTTCATGCGGGCGCGGGCCCCACGCTCCAGCTCCTCCACCGCGCGGGCGCCCTTCGCGCTCAGGTGGTGCCGGACCAGGCGCCGGTCGCCATGGTCCGACTCGCGCCGGACCAGCCCCTGGCGAACCAACCGGTCGACGATGCGGGTGAGGGTGGACGGCGTGACCTTCAGGTGCTCAGCCAGGGCGCCGGCCGAGGCGCCGTCCTCTGCCCGCAGCAGGAAGAGGACGCGCAGCTGCGTCAGCGTCAGCCCCAGCTCTACCCACGCCTCCAGGTGGCCCGGGTCGGAGCGGGTTATCGCGCGCCCGAACAGGTGGAAGGCCTGTTCGCGGAGACTCTCCCTTGCCGCTGCCACAACACTTGCATATTATGCAACTGTTTCCACAGAGTCAATAGTTCGCCGGCGGCTAACAGTCCGGCCGGTTGGATGCCCCCGCGCGCGGCTGGTAGGATAGGGGCGTGAAGACCGAGTTCGAGCCCGTCACCGAGAACGCCGCGCTGAAAGAGGCGATCGTCGCCCGCATCCGCTCTGAAGGAGCGCTGACGTTCCGCGACTTCATGGACGCCGTGCTCTATCACCCCCAGCACGGCTACTACCGGTCGCGCCGGGAGAAGATGGGCCGCGAGGGCGACTACCTTACCAGCCCGGAGGTGAGCCCCATCTTCGGCGTGCTGCTGGGCCGCCAGCTGCGGGAGATGTGGCAGGCGATGGGCGAGCCCCGCCGCTTCGACGTGGTGGAGGCCGGCGCCGGCACGGGCCGCCTCTGCCTCGACATCCTTCGCTGGGCCCGATCGCACGCGCCCGGCCTGCACGCCGCCCTCGCCTACACGATCGTGGAGGTGAGCGAGGCGCTGGCCGAGCGACAGCGGGAGACGCTGGCGGAAGAGAGCTGCGATGTCCGCTGGTGCGCGGAGCTGCCGGACACAATCGAGGGCTGCCTGCTGAGCAACGAGCTTCTGGACTCCTTCCCGGTGCACCGGATGAGCGTGAGCGAGGGCGCCCTGCTGGAGGTGTTCGTGGGCTGGGACGGCGTCCGCTTCGTGGAGGAGCTTCGCCCGCCCTCGGCGCCGGAGCTGGAGACTTACTTCAACCGCCTGGGTCTCCTCCCCGGCGAAGGCTGTTCCGCAGAGGTGAACCTGGCGGCGCTGGAGTGGATGCAGCAGGCGAGCCGGGCGCTGCGCTCCGGCTTTCTCCTCACCCTGGACTACGGTTACGAGGCGCCTGAGCTGTACGCCCCCTGGCGAAGAGACGGGACGCTCCTCTGCTTCCACCGTCACAACGCCGCCGCCGACCCCTACGCCCGCCTTGGCCGCCAGGACATCACGAGCCACGTAGACTTCACCTCGCTGCGACGGGCGGGAGAGGAGTCCGGACTGCGCACGCTCGGGCTCGTCTCCCAGAGCGAATTCCTGACGAACCTCGGCATCGCCGAGGCGATGGCGCCGCCGGCAGAGGGCGATGTGGACCTCGAAGAGTACTACGCACGGCGGCGGGCCGTATCGGAGCTGGTGGACCCGGCGGCCCTGGGGCGCATCCGCGTGCTGGCCCAGGCGAAGGGCGTCCGCGAGCCGCGCCTGACGGGGCTGCTAGGAGGTTCGAATGCTTGACATGCCGCAGCCGGGGACGCCGGCCCCCGACTTCGAGCTGCCCAGCACACAGGGCGCTCTCCGCCTGAGCGACCTCACAGCCGCCGGGAAGGTCGTGCTCGCCTTCTACCAGGAGGACAACACGCCGCTCTGCTCCAGCGCACTGTTGGTGCTGAAGGAGGACTACGACCTGATGCACCAGCTCCGCGCGGAGATCGTCGCGGTGAGCGCGGACGGCCTGGAGGCGCACGAGGAGTTCGCCCGCAGGCTGGGCGGGCTGCCGTTCCCGCTGGCGAGTGACCGCGACCTGGAGGCGGCGCGCGCCTACGGCGTCCTGGACGACGGCGGCAGGCGCTCACGCCGGGCCGTGTTCGTCATCGATAAGGGCGGGACGGTCCTGCACGTGGTGCCCTGGTTCCAGCCCGGCAACCCCATCCAGTACGAGGAGATCTTCGCCGCCCTCGGCTTTGAGGTCTGATATGGCCGAAGGCGCCGATCAAGACCGGCGAAGAGGGAGGCTGCCCATCCTGGCGGGCCGACTGCTGGCCACAGCGTTCACGGCGTTCATCCTGCTCTTCGCCATTGGCGAGGCAGCCACAGAGGGGCTTGGCTTATCGGCCGAGGGCATCGGCGTGGCCACTGTGTTCGGACTGGCGGCGCTGTCCGTGATCCTCGCCTGGCGGGACGCAGCGCTCGGAGTCCTTGCGCTCGCCGCCGTGGGTCTCGCAATCACCATCCTCGTCGCCGTTACCGCCGAGGCGAACCAGGTCCGCGCCATGGCGATTATGAGCTCGCCTTACTTCATCTCCTCCATCCTGGTCTGGTTCGGCGTGCGGAGGCTGGCCAAGGCGTGACCGCCTACTCCGACGCGGTGCGCGACCACTTCGAGAACCCGCGCAACACCGGCGAGATTCTCGATGCCGACGCCATCGGCTACGAGACGAACCCCGTCTGCGGCGACACGATGCGCCTCACCCTGCGGATCAACGGCGGGCGCATCGCCGAGGCGCGCTTCCTGGCCTCCGGCTGCCCAGCAGCGATCGCCGCCAGCAGCGTCTGCACGGAGATGATCCGCGGCCTCTCGCTGGCGGAGGCGGAGGCGCTCACGAAGGAGCAGTACGCGGCCGCGCTGGGCGGCCTGCCGCCCGGCAAGATGCACTGCTCCGTCCTGGCCGCGGACGCCGTCAAGGCGGCCGCCGCCGACTACAGGCGACGGGAGGCCCGCTAGCGGCGCTGCTGGCCGGGACCGTGCTGGAGGGTCCACTTGGCATCCTCCAGCGCCCGCTCCGCCGCCACCAGAGGCGTAACCTCCCACTCCAGGTAGGCTGACAGCGGCAGCCGGTTCAGCATCTCGGACAGCTCCTCGTTGGAGGCGACGTCGGCGATCACGATGCCCGACCGCTGGCCGATCAGCACCCCGCCGGCCACGACCTTGCCGTCGTTTTCGAGCTGCTTGATCACCTCCCAGGTGGAGACGACCATCCCGAGGTAGAGCTCGCGGGGGACCGGCGGGACATCCGGCAGGCGCGCTTTGACGAAGAACAGCATGCGTGGCCTCCTGGCAGGACTTGCAGAGATTATACCCGCTGGCCGGGCACCCTGCCTGACCTTCACGTAAACGGTTGTCGGGCCTGACCTTAAGGCTTTAGAATGATGTAACCACGGAGGTTGCGGCCGCCCATGCGAAGGTTCGAGTATTTCGCCCCCCAGAGCCTTGCTGAAGCCATCGCCCTGTTCGGGGAGAAGGGCGAAGGCGGTCGCGCCCTGGCCGGCGGCACGGACCTCGTGCCGCAGATCAAGGAAGGCGGCAAGATACCGATGCCCTCCTACCTCGTGAGCCTCCGCCGCCTGCCGGAGCTGCGCGGCATCGAGTTCAGCGAGAGCAACGGACTGCGCATCGGCGCCGGCGTCACGATGGCGGAGCTGGCCGAATCGCCCGTCGTACGGGAGCGCTACCGCGCGCTGGCCGACGGCGCCGGCGTCGTCGGCTCGGTCCAGACGATGAACATGGCGACCGTCGGCGGAAACGTCTGCAACGCCGCCCCCTCCGCCGACACGGCGCCGGCCCTCCTCGCCTACGAGGCGGTGGCCGTGATCGCCGGGCCGGACGGGGAGCGGGAGCTGCCGCTGGCGGAGTTCTGGCGCGGCCCGAACGCGACGGCACTCCAGCCGGGCGAGCTGCTGCGGCAGTTGCGGCTGCCCGTCCCACCCCCGAACACCGGCGGCGTGTACGTGCGCCGGACGCCGCGCAAGCAGATGGACATCGCGGTCGTGGGCGTGGCGGTGCTGCTGACCCTGGACCCTTCGACAGGCTCAGGGCAGAGCGGAGACCGAATCCGGCAAGCCCGTGTGGCCCTCGGCGCTGTCGCGCCCACGGCCATCCGCGCCCGCCAGGCCGAGGCGGCGCTGGAGGGGCAGCCGGCGGGCGAATCAGTCTTCGCGAAGGCCGCCCAGGCCGCCGCCGCGGAGGCGAGGCCGATCAGCGACCAGCGTGGCTCGGCGGAGTTCCGCCGCCATCTGGTGCGGGTCACCACGGAGCGCTGCCTGCAGGAGGCGGCGCGACGGGCCGGCGAAGCATAGAACCGAGGCATGATGTCCAAGCAGATTATCACCATCACCGTCAACGGCGAGCCGCGAGAGCTGGCGGTGGAGCCGAACTGGACGCTGCTTGAGACCGTGCGAGAGCAGCTCAGCCTCACCGGCAGCAAGGAGGGCTGCGGTACGGGCGACTGCGGGGCCTGCTCCATGATCCTTCGAGAACCTCAGGATGAGCGGGGCAGGCTGGTCACCTCCTGCCTGATGCTGGCGCCGGAGGCGGATGGCTGCGAGGTCACCACCATCGAGGGGATCGCCCCTTCGCCGGGCACAGGCAACGGCGAGCTGCACCCGGTGCAGCAGGCGTTCATCGATAGCGGCGGCGTCCAGTGCGGCTTCTGCACGCCGGGCATGATCATGGCGGCGAAGGCGCTGCTGGACCGCAACCCGCGGCCCACGCTGGAGGACGTCCGGCTGGGGCTGGCGGGCAACCTCTGCCGCTGCACCGGGTGCACGAAGATATACGAGGCGGTGCTTGCCGCCGCCGAGAGGACCGGCTAGAGGGAGCGCTTCATGGCCCAGGAGACCGCGACCAGGAAAGAGTACCGCACCGTCGGCAAGCCCGTACGCCGCATCGACGCCGCGGGCAAGGTCACGGGCAAGACCGTCTACGCGGACGATATGAAGCTGCCGCGAATGCTCCACGCCAAAGTCCTGGGCAGCGCCCACGCCCACGCCCGCATCAAGTCGATCAACGCCGGCAAGGCGCGCAGCCACCCCGGCGTCGCCGCCGTAATCACGGCCGCGGAGTTGCCGCCCTACCGCAAGAACCCCTCCAACCGCCATGAGCTCATCTTCGCGGAGGACGAGGCGCTGTTCTACGGACAGCCTCTGGCGGCCGTGCTGGCGGAGGACCCCCACGTCGCCGAGGAGGCGCTGGCCTTGATCCAGGTGGAGTACGAAGAGCTGCCGGCCGTGCTGGATCCGGTCGCCGCGATGCGAGACGATTCACCCCTCAGCCGCTCGCCCATCAGCGGCGTTGACCGCAGCGAGGAGAAGGGGCACATCGCGGCGGGCGTGGAGCAGGAGGAGACGGAGGGCAGGCCGAGCAACATCGCCTCCCAGATGACGTTCAAGCGGGGCGACGTGGAGAAAGGGTTCGCGGAGGCGGACGCGGTGGTCGAGGGCAGCTGGCGCTCGGCGATGGTCCACCAGTCGTACATCGAACCCCACTCCACCATCGCGGACTACGACGCGAGCGGGGAGCTTTCGATCTGGACCAGCACCCAGGGGCCCTTCTTCGTTCGCGACGAGGTCTCGAAGGCGCTGGGCATCCCGGAGTCGCGGATACGGGTGACGGCGACGGAGGTCGGCGGCGGCTTCGGCGGCAAGATCTACCTCACCGAGCTGATGGTGGCCGTGCTGGCGATGGCCGTGCGGCGGCCCGTGAAGTACATCATGAGCCGCGGCGAGGATATGCTGGCCGCCACCCCGGCGCCGCTGGCGATAGTCGAGCTCAAGACGGGGATGAAGAAGGACGGCACCCTGACCGCACTCCAGAGCCGGTTGATATACGACTCCGGCGCCTTCCCGGGCGCCCCGATGCTGCCCGGCTGCCTTCTCGTCGGCGGCTATTACAAGTGCGCGAACCTGGAGATCCACGGGTTCGAGGTGCTCACGAACAAGGTGAGCGTCGGCGCCCTGCGGGCGCCGGGGGCCCACAACGCCACCTTCGCCATCGAGAGCCAGATGGACATGATGGCGAAGGAGTTGGGCCTGGACCCGCTGGAGGTGCGCCTCAAGAACGCCGTTGAGGAGGGCGACCCGCTCCCCAGCGGCCAGCCCTATCCGCGCATCGGGCTGAAGGAGTGCCTGGAGGCGATCGGCAACAGCGCGATATGGCGGGAGCGCGCCGAGACTAACAAGCGCGCCAACCGAGGCATAGCCCTCGCCGCCGGCGGCTGGCTCGGCGGGCTGCAGCCGGCCAGCGCTATCGTGGGCCTGAACGGGGACGGCACGATCAACGTCATCGTCGGCTCGGCCGATATCACCGGCACGAACACCAGCTTCGCCCAGATCGCGGCGGAGGTGCTCAACGTCCCGCTGTCCATGGTCGGCGTGGCCACCGGCGATACGAAGTCGGCCCCTTACGCCGGCATGAGCGCGGGCAGCAAGACAACGTACACCGTTGGGCGGGCGGTCAAGGAGGCGGCGGAAGACGCGAAACGACAGATCCTAGACGTCGCGTCCCGCAGGCTGGAGTGCGCCGCCGAAGAGCTGGAGCTGGCCGAAGGTGAGGTGCGGATGAAGGGATCGCCGGAGAAGTCGCTGACGTTCCGCCGGCTGGGCCGGCTCACCACGAACTTCGCCGCGCCCTACGCCGCCGTCGTCGGCCGGGGCACGATCACCACCCGCCACCAGGCGCCGGGCTTCTCCGTGCAGGCCGCCGAGCTGGAGGTCGATCCCGACACCGGCGAGGTCACCGTCCTCCGCTACGTCGTCGCCCAGGACGCCGGGTTCGCCATCAACCCGCTCTCCGTCGCCGGGCAGATGCAGGGCGGCGCCAGCCAGGGGCTGGGAATCGCCCTCTCGGAGGAGATGGTCTACGACGATAAGGGCCGCCTCCTGAACGCCAACCTGCTGGACTACCGCCTGCCGACGACGCGCGACCTGCCGCCAATCGAAACGATCATAGTCGAGGTGCCGTGCGAGGACGGGCCGTACGGCGCGCGTATCGTGGGGGAGCCATCGATCGTGCCCGGCCCGGCCGCCGTTGCGAATGCAATCGCCGAAGCCGTGGGCGCCCGCCTGCACGAAATCCCCGCCACACCGGAACGAATACTGAAGGCCCTGGGGAAGATCTAGGGCGCAAGCACCAAGGGGAGGGTTTGGATGACGCCGACCAAGGGCCAGATCAAGAAGTACTACTCGCAGGCGTTAAGCCGCTGCCTGGACGCTTACGCGAAACTGGACGACAGGGAATGGGGGAAGAAGGCCTCCGACCGCTGGACCGCGAAGGACTACCTGGCGCACGCGGTCATCGCCCAGGAGGAGGAGGCCAACCGCCTGATCAAGCAGGCGCTCGCGGGCGAGCCCGCTAGCGTCCCCGGCTTCGCTACACGCGAGGAGATCAACGACTACAACCACCGGATGCTGGAGACGGTGCGTGACCTGCCGGTCAGCGGGCTCGCGGGCCGCCTGAAGGCCGCCAGCGACGAGGCGCTGGCCATGCTGGACAGCGTCAGCGAGGCAGACCTCGACAAGCCGGCCGCCAGCCCCGGCTGGGACCGGCCCGGCACCGTCCGCGACCTCTTCTTCGCCAGCTACCTGCACCTGCCGGGGCACTACCAGGACATCCGTCGCGCGGCCAAGAAGAAGCTGCCGCACTGGATGGAGGCCGGGGCGCCGGAGGAGGTGCACTTCCAGCTCGATCGCATCTTCCACTATATGCCGCTCATCTTCTGGAGCAGCCGCGGCGCCGATATGAACGTGACCTACGTGTTCAACATGGAGGGCGAAGGCGGCGGCCAGTGGGCGGTGCGCATCAGCGATGGCAAGGCGGTGGCCGAGGACGGCGTGCCGGAGAGCTTCGACATGGAGCTTCGCACGAAGCCGGAGCTGTGGATCGACCTCTCCAACAACGACCTCAACGCTATGTGGGCGATCACGACCCGCAAGGTGCACCTGGGCGGCAACGCCGGCCTGGCGATGAAGCTGGGCACGCTGTTCCAGGTGAGCGAATGACCGTAGCCGCGATACTGCTGGCCGGGGGAGAGAGCACCCGCATGGGCGTCCCCAAGCCGCTGCTGGAGTGGTGCCCTTCGACGGGGCTCAGGACAGGCGGCTACACGCTAATCGAGTACCAGCTCGCCCAGCTCAAGGGCCCGCCCGTGGACCGCGTCGTCGTCGTCCTGGGGCACGGCGCCGATGATGTCCTGCCCTACGTCCGCAGCGCTGACGCGCAGGCCGTAGTCAACGATCTGTACGCCGAAGGCCGCGCCTCCTCCCTGCGCGTGGGAGCCGCCGCCCTCCCCGACGACACGACGGCCGTCCTCATCCTCAACGTCGACCAGCCGCGCCCGCACGACGTCATCGCGCGGCTCGTCGACGTCCACCGGCACTCCGGCAGCCTCATCACCATACCCACCTACGAGGAGAAGCGCGGCCACCCGCCCGTGCTGGACGGTTCGCTGCTGCCGGAGCTGAGGGAGGCGAGCGAGGCGACGCAGGGGCTGCGCGCCATCATCGCCAGGCACGAGTCGGACGTCACGGAGCTGGCATTCGAGACCGCCTCGGTGCTGCTGGACCTCAACCAGCCGCAGGAGTACCAGCAGGCCCGCGCCAGCTACTTCGCGCCGCAGACGCCCGCAGCGGCCACAGGACGTCCGTCCGAGTGAGGAGGCAGCCGTGAAGCAGATGGGCGACTACGAGATACTCTCCCACGTGGCGATGCCGGAGTGCAGCATCCGCATAATCGGCATGAAGGAGGCGGAGCAGGTGGCGCTTCACTACCACGAGAACTGCGCCCAGATCTACACGGTGCTGGAGCACGAGGTGGAGGCGCGCGTGGGCGACCGCACGATGCGGCTGCGCCCGTACGAGACGGTGCGGATCGAGAAGGGGGTGCCGCACGCCGTGCGGGCGATCGACGGCCCCGCGCTGGTGCTCAGCCTCTCGATCCCGCCGCTGGAGCGAGAGGACCAGCACCCCGCGGAGTAGCCACTCGCTGGTCAGATGTTCCAGCTGCCGTCGGACACGTGTATAATCGGCGGGAGAGCCGACAATTATACTTCACATGGAGCTGTACCGGCAGGCGATACTCGCCATCGGCTTGTCTTTGGAAAGGGCAACTGACCGCGTCCCCAAAGATGGCTTCTTTTATGTCCTGCTGCACGGCGAGATCAAGGGCCGTTTCCGTACGAAATCCAAGGCACTGTCCCTCTACAGAGCGCTGCTAGAACAGAGCGGTCATAAGCCACAGCCGGTTCAGGTCTCTGTCGATGCTGCGCGCGAGAACGTGGAGCGATACTTGGACGAGCTAGAGTCCTACTGGTCTGACAGCCACACCCACAGAAGGCGGGGCGGGAAGGGCAGGTACCAGTGACGCTGACGCGGGAGCAACTCGCGCTCGGTCTCGCCTACCAACCGCGAGTGGAAGGCGGCCTGCGAGACGCAGCGGCATCGGAGAACAAGTCTCTTCCCATCCACCGTTGGGTGCCTTGGATTGCCGGATTCTCGGCGCAGTTCGTCGAAGACGCGATCCGGGCCTATCTGCCGCGTTCGAAGCGCTCGCAACATCTCGTGCTGGATCCGTTCGCGGGCGTAGGGACCACCCTGGTCGAGGCAGCCAAGAACGGTTGCGACGCGCTGGGCTACGAGATCAACCCGTTCGCGGCCCTTGCAGCTAGAGCGAAGCTCAGCTGCATTGCGGTGTCTCCGCACGACTTCCGCGCCGAGGTTGAGGCGTTCCGATCAGCGGTTCAGCGGTTCGAGGTCGAAGTGGACCACGCGTGGAGCGGGGCCAAGGAAGAGGGGCTGGTGCGTGTGCTTGAGAGCCTCCGCCAGGCGCGGCCTTCAGGATTCAAGAGTCGAATACCGTTCTTCAGCCCTCCGGTGGAAGCCAAGTTCCTCTACGCGTTGGCACGAGTGGGTACTCTGCTCGAGCCGGACAAGACGCTGTTCAAGGCGGCCCTCGGGGCCACTATGGTGTCCTTCTCCAACTACAGCTACGAACCAAGCCTGGCGTCCCGCCCCGGCTCCGGCAAGGCACTGATTGAGAACTCCTCAGTAGCAGGTCCCATTTGCCGTAAGTTGGAAGAAATGCTCACGGATATGGAATGGGCCAGACAGAACTACGGCAATGACTGGCTGTCCCGCCGCCGGGAGATCATTCAAGCCTCGTATTTCGACTCGGACTTGCCGAGAGGGTCGGTCTCGCTGGTTGTCACGTCGCCGCCCTACATGAACAACTATCACTACGTGAGGAACACGCGTCCCCAGCTTTATTGGCTGGACTTGCTGGCAGATGGCGACCGGCCGCAGCAGTTGGAGCAGTCCAGCTTCGGAAAGTTCTGGCAAACGGTGCGCCAGGGGCAAGCGATCCCTTTGAATTTCGAACACCCAGAAGCGGCTCGGCTGCTCGCCAAGCTTCGTGTTCGGAACCCAGAGAAGGGCTACTACGGCGGATCAGGCTGGGCTAATTACGCCGCCACATACCTGAACGACACGAACCGGTTCATCGGAGTCATCAAGAACCAGCTCAAGGTTGGCGGGCACGCTGTCGTTGTGGTAGGCAATTCTATCATCCAGGGCATCGAGTTCGCGGTCGACCGGCTTTTGGCGGAGATGGCGGAAGCCAACGGCATGAAGGCCGTCGAGGTCCAGATCGTGCGCACCAAGCGGGTCGGCAATAGCATCATCGACTCGTCCGTGCGGAACGGCGATGCAAACGGTCACCGGAACAAGACTCAACTGTACGATGCGGCGGTTGTGCTGCGTAAGTAGTCACCTGGGAGGGAAGTCCCGGTCCCATCTGCTTACCTGGGTGCCGGGCCTCCCCACACCAGGCACGTGGCTTCCGAAACCGCTCGTCTGCCACAGCGGCTTGTAGTTCTGGATCAGGGCGTCCTCTGCGGCGCGAACAAACCAGTCGCCCTCAATCACCAGGAACCTGCATGTGACATCGCCTACCTCGATGTTCCGTCGGCCGGCTATCTTCCGATAGTGTTCAGACAGCCTCCGCCCCAATTTAGTTTGAAGCGCCTTGCCCGCATACACCAGGTCACCCCGGTGGTACAGCGCATACACTCCCTTGCTCCGTGGGGCAACTTCTTCGGTCAGCGGGTGTGCCGGGCTCGCCTCAAACTTCTCGATGAGCTGATGATTGAAAGCTCTATCGAATTCGAAGAAGAACTCATGTTGATCGCACATTTGTCGCCCTCGCTCAGTCGCCGATGATTGTACTCCGCAGCGCGCGCCTGCGGCAAAAGTGTGGAGGCTGAGCAGTGTGATTCACCTCGCTTGACTGCCCCTCTCGCCGCGTGATACAAATCTAGCGCATCTGATAGCCCCCCAGGAGGTCCCCCCTTGACTCAAGAAGCCGCTTCGGAGAAGAAGCAGAACCCCATCGTGCCCTTCCTGCGCATCCCGGACGACCCCAACGACCAGCCTTACCTCTGGGGCACCAAGTGCAAGGCCTGCGGCGCCGTCTTCCTGGGCGAGCGCGTCGCCTGCGGCAAGTGCGGCGACACCGGCCCCTTCGAGGAGATCCGCCTGAGCGACGAGGGCGAGATATACGTCTTCTCCGTCGTCCACCAGACGGTGCCCGGCCTGGAAGCCCCCTACGTCGCCGCCATCATCGATCTGCCGGAGGGCGTCTCCGTCCGCGGCAACGTCTACGGCTTGGACCCCACCAACCCCAGCCCGGAGTGGTTCGGCAAGAAGGTCAAGATGTACACCGAGAAGGTGCGCACCGACCGCGACGGGAACGACGTCATCGCAGCCAAGTTCAGGGTGCTCAACTAGCCCCGGCCGTCCAGGGAACCCTGGTAAGGAGGAGACCGTGAGGGACGTAGCGATAGTAGGCGGGACGATGCTGAAGTTCGGGCGCTACCCGGACAAGGACGTCGTGCGGCTCGCCGCCGACGCCGCCATAGGCGCCCTCAAGGACGCCGGCATCACCATCAACGAAGTGGAGATGGTGGCCAGCGGCAACCTCTACCAGTCCAACGCCATGATCGGCCAGCGGATCATGAAGGAGATCGGCGCCACCGGCGTACCCGTCGTCAACGTGACCAACGCCTGCGCCACCGGCTCCACCGCCTTCCGCGAGGCCTACCTGGGCGTCGCCTCCGGCATGTACGAAATCGCCCTCGCCATCGGCAGCGAGCAGATGGGGAAGATGGGGCTCCTGGGCGCAGAGGGCACCAACCGGGACTACAGCACGGAGGGCGTGATGGGCACCGGCCTGATGCCGGGCGTGTTCGGCCAGGCCGGCGTCGAGCACATGCGCAAGTACGGCACCAAGATGGAGCACTTCGCCAAGATATCGGTGAAAAACCACAAGCACTCCGTCCACAACCCATACGCGCAGTACCAGGTGGAGGTCTCTCTGGAGGACGTGATGAACGCCAGGATGATCGCCTGGCCCAACACGCTGTACATGTGCTGCCCCACCGGCGATGGCGCCGCCGCCGCCGTCCTCATGTCCGCGGAGAAGGCCCGCCAGCACACCACGAAGCCGGTCTGGGTGGCCGCCTCCGCCCTCACCTCCGACCCCTGGCAGGAGCGCAACCCCACGATGTTCGACGTGAACACCGTGACCCGCAACGCCGCCAAGCTGGCCTACGAGCAAGCCGGCATCGGCCCGGAGGAGCTCAGCCAGGTGGAGCTGCACGACTGCTTCGCCACGGCAGAGCTGATCCATTACGAGAACCTGGGCCTGTGCGGCGACGGCGAGGCGGGCGAGTTCATCGACCGCGGCGACCCGTACATCGGCGGCCGCATCCCGGTGAACGCCAGCGGCGGCCTGCTCTCCAAGGGGCACCCGCTGGGCGCGACGGGCGTCGCCAACATCGTCGAGATCATGTGGCACCTGAGGGGTCAGGCGGGCGGCCGCCAGGTGGAGAACTCCAAGGTGGGGCTGGCCCACGTCATCGGCCTCGGGTCCGCCTGCACCATCCACATCATTAAGAAGTAGAATAGCCAGGGAACATCGACCAAAAGGGGGGCTGAGTCACCCGATGGACGGGGGGCTCAGCCCTTGCGCAGAATGAAAGGGGCGGTTGGCCGGTAGCATGCTGGAGATGACCTTCCTGGGCTCCGGGAACGCCTTCGCCTCGGGCGGGCGCTACTGGAGCTCCTTCCTGGCCAACGGCCGCTATCTGTTCGACGCGCCGCCCACCCTGCTGCCCCACCTCAAGCGGATCGGCGCCCCCCTGACGGACATCGAGGTCATCTTCCTCACCCACTTCCACGGCGACCACTTCATGGGGCTGCCCTTCCTCTTCCTGGAGTACATCTACCTGACCGAGCGGCGCGGCGACCTGTTCATCGTCGGTCCGCCCGGCGTGGAAGCGAAGATCGAGGAGTTCGCCCGCCAGTGCTACCCGGAGGTCACCCGCGAGGCCGGCTACGGCCGCCGCTACGTCGAGGCCCGGCCGGGAAGCGACCAGTTCGTGAACGAGGTCAGCTTCAGGGCGTTCCCGATGAACCACATGCGCGGCAAGCTGGAGTGCTTCGGCTACCGGGTGCCGGTAGGCGGCAAGACCGTCGCCTACACCGGCGATACGATGTTCTGCGAGGAGATATTCGAGCTCGCCGACGGCACCGACGTGCTCGTCCTGGACTGCACGTACAGCGAGGGCGGCGGCCCCGAGCACATGGGTGTGGACGACCTGCGGGTCATCCGCGAGCGGGTGGCGGCGGAGACGACGATAGTCCTCACCCACCTCAACGGCGAACCCGATGTCGCCGGGCTGGACAACGTGATCGCCGCCCGCGACTTCGGGAGCTACCGCTTCGGCTAAGAGAACGATGCGCACCGTCGCCGTCCTCGGCGCGGGGAACATGGGCACCGCCCTCGCCCAGACCATAGCCGGCAACGGTCAGACGGCCCGCCTCTGGAGCATCGAGACCGACGTCCTGGAGGATATGCGCGACCGGCGGCTGAACTCAAAGTACCTGCCGGGCGTCCCCCTCCACGAGAACGTCACCCCCTGCTGGACCATCGAGGAGGCGCTGGCCAGCGCCTGGCTGGTGCTGTTCAGCGTACCGTCGCACATCGTGCGCGGGCTGGCGCGGGATGTCGCTCCTCACATCGGCGCAGACCAGGCGCTGCTGAACGCGGGCAAGGGGCTCGAAGAGGATACGGATAAGCGGATGAGCGAGGTGCTGGCGGAGGAGCTGCCGCGCAGCCGCGGGATCGCCGCGATGGGCGGCCCCGCCATCGCCACCGAGTTCGCCCGCGGCGTGCCCACGGCAGTGATTGTGGCTGCCCCGGACGTCGCTCTGGCGACGGAGATCCAGGCCGCGCTCCAGAACGAGTTCTTCAAGGTGGACACGAGCACCGACGTCGCCGGTGTGGAGCTGGGCGCCAGCCTGAAGAACGCCTACGCGATCGCCCTGGGGATGTGCGACGGCCTGGGTCACGGCGCCAACACGAAGGCGTTCTTCGCCAGCCTGGCGCTGGACGAGCTCGCCGCCCTATCGAAGGCGATGGGCGGCGAGGAGCGCACCGCCTACGGGCTGGCCG
>JAUYGU010000133.1 GCA_030690405.1 Dehalococcoidia bacterium
GACGGGCGACCAGCCGTGCACCTGGGGTGGGATGGCGGCGGCGCTGCGCTCCGGGCTGAGCCTGAGCCTCTCCGGCATCAGCATGTGGAGCCACGACATCGGCGGCTTCTGGAACCCCGATAACATGGAGCCGCCGGACCCGGCGCTGTACATCCGCTGGGCGCAGTTCGGGCTGCTCTCCTCCCACGCGCGCTTCCACGGCATCCGCGGCCGCGAGCCTTGGTACTTCGGGGATGAGGCGGTGGAGATCGTGCGGGAGTTCGCGCGGCTGCGCTACCGGCTGCTGCCGTATATCTACTCGCTGGCGAAGGAGGCGGAGGCCAGCGGCCTGCCGGTCGTGCGGCCCCTCTTGCTGGAGTACCCGGATGACCCCGTGGCGCCGGCCGTCGACTTCGAGTACCTGCTGGGGCGCGACCTGCTGGTAGTGCCGGTGCTCAACCCGGAGGGACGCGCCGTCGTCTACCTGCCGCCGGGCGGCTGGCACGACTGGTGGAGCGGCGAGCGGATGGAGGGGCCGCGCCACCTGCGGCTGGACGTGCCGCTGGGGCGGCTGCCGCTGTACGTCCGCGACAGCTCGCTCCTGGTCACGGCGCCGGAGATGGAGCACGTGGGCCAGCGCGAGTGGCGGCCGCTGACCGTAGACGTGCGGCTCGCCAGTCGGGCGGAGGCCAGCGTCTGGAGCCCGCAGGAGCGGATCGAGATGCAGGCCGGGCGCGAGAGCGGTGTGCGGCTGAGCGTGGACGGTCCGGAGATGGACTACGTGGTGCGCTTCATCGAGCCGGCGGTGCGCTCAGTGCGGGCTTCCGGCGGCGCGACGGTCAGTGGCGAGCGCGCCGAAGGAGGCGTTAGGGTGGTGGAGGTGCGCGGCAGCCGCTTCGAGCTACGGGCGGAAGGCTAGGCGAAGCCGCCGTCGCCGTCCCAGTCCGGGACGAACTTCCGCCACTCCACCTGGTCCTCCAGGTACGGATAGAACGTGCGGTAGAAGCTGAACGGCGGGCGGAACGGCTCCCGGACGAGGCGCATGTGAGCCTCTGGGGGCGTTCGGCCCGCCTTGCGGTGGTTGCAGGCCTTGCATGCGGCCACGACGTTCTGCCAGACGTGGCCGCCGTCTCTGTGCCGGGGGAGCACGTGGTCCAGCGTCAGGTCCTTCGTGTGCTTACCGCAGTACTGGCAGGTGAAGCGGTCGCGCAGGAAGACGTCGCGGCGGGTGAGGCGGCCCTTAGGTCGCGGACGGCGGATCAGGTAGATCAGGCGGATGATCGAAGGGATCATGTACAGCGCCGTCGGGCTGTGCAGGTAGCCGCGGCCGTTCTCCAGGATCTCCGCCTTGCCCCTATCGACGAGCACGAACGCCCGCCGAACGCTGCAGACGTTCAGTGGCTCGTAGTTCTGGTTAAGTACCAGTACAGGGACGGTCGCAATGGCCATTTCGCGGTCACCGAGCCAATAGTAGCAGATAGCCGCCAAACCGCGCAATGCTATCGTTTTGGGCTAGGTGACGAAGGCGTCCACGGCCCGTTGGAACTCGTCCGGGAGGAGGACGAGGAGCAGGGGTACGGCGTCCAGGAAGACGGAGGCGAGGGCGGAGCCGTCGATCTCCTTCTTGAGGCCGATCTGAGGGTAGGCGACCAACAGGATCAGCAGCACCTCTACTACGACCAGCCCCTTGAGGAAGCCGAAGGCGGCGCCGCCGACCTTATCGACCCAGCCCAGCAGGAGCAGCGACGCCGTCCGCTTGAGCATGATCGCGATGAGCTGACCGGCCAGGTACACGGAGCCGAAGAGGGCCAGGAAAGAGAAGAAAAGAGCCGCCTCGTCGTCATGGATGAAGACGAGGACGTCACGCTTCAGGTCGTCGTAGAACAGCCCGGCGAACACGACGCCGACGACCGCCGACACCAGCGTCACTACCTCACGGATCAGGCCCGACGAGAAGGCGCTGATCGTGAAGGTTCCGATAATCAGGACTATGGTGATGTCCAGCCAGTTCATGGCGGCGCTTCTAATAACGTGGCGGGGCGCTGTCGGTTACTGCCTCCGGGGCAGATCTCAGGCGGTGGTGGAGGCCGATTAGCGCGGCGAGCACCAGGCCGCCGAGATAGTAACCGCCCAGGACATCGCTGGGCCAGTGCACGCCGATATAGACACGCTGCATCCCTGTGAATAGGATCACCCACAGGCAGACGGCCTGCCCCAGCAGGCGAAGGGCGGGCTGACTTACGAAGACGGTGATGAGGTAGAAGAGCAGGCCGTAGATCACGATGGCGCTATCGGCGTGGCCGCTCGGGAACGCTAAAGACTGGGAGCCAGTGGTGAATGACACCAGCTCGGGGCTGGGGCGGGGCCGGCCGACTATCTCCTTGACGGCGATGTTCAGGAGGCCGGCGGAGGGGCTCACCAGCAGGAGCAGCGCCCCCAGCCACTGCCTCGCCAGCAGCAGTAGGACCGCACCCGCGGCCAGCACGGCCATCAGCTCCCATCCGTTCACCATCTCCGCCGCCCGGTCCAGCGCCTCGGCGAAAGTGGGGGATTCGATATCCTGGAACCGGTGCATCAGCCACAGGTCCGCGGGGAAACGGTCGTAGGCGGCGGCGAACACGGAGAGGACGATGAAGCCGCCGAGGAGGAGAAACCACAGCTTGAGGGGTGCGGGGAGGGCGCGCATGTGCGGTCATTATCGGCGGGGGCCGCGCGTTTACGCAAGCGAGAGGCCGGTGCTACAATACGCCGTGCTTTTGCGAAGGAGGTCGCCACGGACGAGGCTAGGTTGAGGGAGCTGCTGGAGTCGGTCCGCCAGGGCGCCCTCTCAATCGACGAAACGCTTGAGCGGCTGCGTCACCTGCCCTACGAGAGCATTGGCTTCGCGGAGGTCGACCACCACCGGGCGCTGCGCCAGGGCTTTCCGGAGGTGGTGCTGGGCGAGGGCAAGAGCCGCGAACAGGTCGTGGCGATAGCCGAGCGGCTGGCCGCGCAGTCGGACCAACTGCTGATCACCCGCGTGGACGTGGAGACCTACCGCGCCGTCAAAGAGCGCCTGCCGGACGCCCGCTACCACGCCGACGCGCGGCTGATCTCGCTTGAACGGAGCCGGGCGCCGCGCTGGCCGGGGGTGGCCGTCCTCTGCGCGGGCACGGCGGACCTGCCGGTGGCGGAGGAGGCGGCCGTCACGGCGGAGGTGATGGGCAGCCAGGTGGACCGCTTCTACGACGTGGGGGTGGCGGGGATACACCGCCTGCTCGACAAGCTGGACGCGATACGTTCGGCGCGGGCGCTGGTGGTGGTGGCGGGGATGGAGGGGGCGCTGCCCAGCGTCGTCGGCGGTCTGGTGTCGGCGCCGGTGATCGCCGTGCCCACATCGGTCGGCTACGGGGCCAGCTTCGGCGGCCTCGCGCCCCTGCTGACGATGCTCAACAGCTGCGCGGCCGGCGTCGCTGTGGTTAACATCGATAACGGCTTCGGCGCCGGATACCTCGCCGCCGTGATCAACCGTCAATCGCGCGAAGGTTTGCGGGAGTGAGGCGCGCCCTCTGGCTCGCCGCCGGCGTCTCGGCGCTGGCTGCGATCGTCGCGACGGTCGCGATTCTGGTGCTCGACCCGTTTTCGGGCGGCTCGGGCGACGGTAATGGGGGCGAAAGCTCCCTCCAGAAGACGCTGCGAAAGATGGTGCTGCAGCCGGATGACCTGCCCAAGGCGCTGATCAAGGGCGACGAGTCGTTCACTACCAACGAGACGCTCTCCTCGACCGGCACGGATCCGGTGGCGAGGAAGGCGCTGCTCGAGAGCTGGGGCAGGCTCATGGGCTACGAGATCACCTACGAGCCATCCAGCGAGACCGCGGCGGACCAACCGGTACAGGGCATCAACGTCTCCTCCTCGCTGTACAAGATGGCGGAGGGCGCCGGCGAGTCGTTCGCGGATGCGGTGAAGACGGCGGAGGAGAGGGACTGGGCGGCGAACTACGCCGGCCTCCAGGAGTTCCAGCAGGATCGGATCAAGGCCGAAGGCATCGCGGACGAGATCGTGTGGCTGCGCCTGAGCGGATACCAGCCGGGCACGGGCGGCCTCGCCCTGGTCACGGACGACCTGGTCTTCTTCCGCATCGGCACGGAGCGGGGTTTCCTGCGCGTCCTCGCCAGCGCGAAGGAGACGACGGACCGCGCGCACCTCCACAGCAGGGTCGAGGGCTGGCTGCGGACGCTGGTCCAGAACGTGAAGGACGCGCTGCCTAACGCTCCGGCCGGCGACGGAGGCTAGGCGTGGCGCGTATCGCCTACCTGGACTGCTTCTCCGGCGTCAGCGGCGACATGCTGCTGGGGGCGCTGATACACGCCGGCGCGCCGCTCGAAGAGATGAGGGCGGAGCTAGCGCGTGTGCCGCTGGCCGGCTATACGCTGGAGGCGAAGCGCGTCACGAAGGCCGGCATCGCCGCCGTGCAGGCCGAGGTGCGGGTGCGCGGGCGCCCGTCCGGGCGTACCCTGGCCGGCGTCACGACGCTGATCGACGCGTCCTCCCTGCCGGCAGCCGATTGCGATAAAGGCCGGGCGGTGTTCCGCCGCCTGGCGGAGGCGGAGGCCGCCGTGCACGGGGAGACCGTGGAGACCGTGCACCTTCACGACGTGGGGGCGGTGGACGCGATCGTGGACGTGATGGGCGCGGTCGTGGGGCTGCGCCTGCTGGAGGTGGAGGAGCTGTACTGCTCGCCGCTGCCGCTGGGGGCGGGCGAGGTGAGCGGGCCGCACGGTTCGCTGCCGGTGCCCGCGCCGGCCACGCTGGAGCTGCTGGCCCGCGCCAACGCCCCAACGCGTGCCGGCGGCGCCGCCGAAGGCGAGCTGGTGACGCCCACCGGCGCCGCCATCGTCACGACGCTCGCCCGATTCGAGCGGCCGGAGATGACGCTGGAGCGGACCGGCTACGGCGCCGGCAGCCGCGACCTGCCGGACCGCCCGAACGTGCTGCGGCTCTGGCTGGGCGAGGCCCTTCGACAGGCTCAGGGCACGGCGGCGCGGCCGATGGTGCTGATCGAGACGAACATCGACGACATGACCGGTGAGATGCTTGGCTACGCGCTGGAGAAGCTGCTCGCGCAGGGTGCGGCGGACGCCTGGCTGACGCCGGTTCAGATGAAGAAGGGGCGACCGGGAGTCGTCCTCTCCGTCATCTGCCGGGAGCCGGAGGAGGAGGCGCTGGCGCGGCTGATCCTGCGGGAGACTTCGACGCTGGGGGTGCGGGTGCGCCCGGTGCACCGCTGGGAGGCGGAGCGCGAGGTGCTGGAGTTCGAGTCGTCGCTGGGGCCGGCGGCGGTCAAGGTGAAGCGGCTGCCCGGCGAGCCTCCTCGCGTAGCGCCGGAGTACGAGGCCTGCAAGCGGCTCGCCGAGGCGAGCGGCCTGCCGCTGGCGGAGGTCTACCGCATCGTGCAGGCGGAGGGGGAGAAGGTGGCGGGGGTCCGCCCCTAGAGCGCGAACTTCTCGATCGCCCAGGCGACGCCGTCGGCGTCGTTGAACCCAACTGTCATTCTGATTGGTAAGTTCGCCGAGAGGCGAACGTCAGCGAAGCCTGCCCTGAGCGAAGTCGAAGGGAATCTCGCGGTCCCTACAGCGCGAAGCGCTCGATCGCCCAGGCGACGCCGTCGGCGTCGTTGCCGGGCGCGATGTGCAGGGCGGCCCGCTTCACCTCGTCCGGGGCGTTGTTCATGGCGATGCCCAGGCCGGCCTGCTGAATCATCCCGAGGTCGGACTCGGAGTCGCCCATCGCCAGCACTTCCGTCATCGGCACGTCCAACTCGTGGCAGACCATCTCCAGCGCGCTGCCCTTATCCGCCCCCTGGTGCGTGAGCACGACGTAGTGCGGGTAGTTCCGTGGCCGGTTGAGGGAGAAGTTGGCGCGGCCGTCGTAAGCCTCCAGGAAGCGCCCGGCTATCTCGTCCACCGCCTCCTCGCTGTAGACGAGGACGGACGTCGGCTGGCCGCGGGCGACCTCGTCCGCCTGCCGCTCGGATAGGCGGAGGCCGGCGGGGAGCTTTTCGGCGATGATTCCCGGCCGCGGCCGCATGTAGGTGGCGTCCTCAATGGTGGTGAACGTTTCCCAGTCGCGCTCATCGGCGAGGGCGGTAACCTCGCGGGCGAGCTCTTGGTCCAGGCGCAGGTGGAGGAGCTCGCTGCCGTCGCCGGGGCGCTTGACGATGGCGCCGTTGTTGCACACGAGCGGCGTATCGATGCCGAGGCGGTCGGCGGTGCGCTTTGCCAGCAGGTACCAGCGGGTGGTGGCCAGCACGACCTTGACGCCGCTCTCAAGGGCGCGGCGCACGGCCTCGCCGTTGCGCTCGCTCACCTTGAGGGCGCTGTTGAGGAGCGTGCCGTCCAGGTCCAGGGCGATCAGGCGGATCATTGGGTGGATCTTCCCTCCGGGCCGGCTACCCTTCCGGCGTTGTCGTGTAGTATAGCGCGCTTTCCGGCGCCCGTGGCGGGGCGTGCGGGCATGTTAGCCTTCCGGGAAGCCCAGGTGGCGCTCCCGCAGGCTAACGAACCCCTTGCGGGCGAGGACGATGTGGTCCAGCACGTCGATTTCGAGGAGGGAGCCGGCCTCGCGGACCAGCTTCGTCATCGCCACGTCATCGGTGCTGGGCGTTGGGTCGCCCGAGGGGTGGTTGTGGACGACGATCATCGCCGGACAGTTCTCGCGCACGGCCTCCCGGAACAGGTCCGCGATGCGGACGTGGGTGGTGTTGACGGTGCCCTTGTACACCTCCGGCACCGCCATCACCTGGTTCTTCGTGTTCAGGAGGACGACCCGCAGGTGCTCCTGCTCCAGCAGCGCCATGTCCGCGAGGAGCAGGTTGGCGATGTCCTGCGGGGAGTGGATGTAAGGGCGCTCGTCCGGGTTGGTGGCGAGGAGACGGCGTCCCAACTCCAGGGCGGCCAGGACCTGCGATGCTTTCGCCTCGCCGACTGCGTGCTCGGCGCAGAGCTCGCCGACGGAGGCGCGGGCCAACCCCGGCAGCCCGTTGAACCGCGAGAGGAGGCGCGTGGCCTGCGCGATGACGTTCTCGCCGGTGGCGCCGGTCCGCAGGATGATCGCCAGCAGTTCGGCGTTGGAGAGGGCGGCGGCGCCGGCGTGGCGCAGCCGCTCCCGCGGGCGCTCGCCGGCCGGGAGGTCGCGGATGAGGGGGCGGTAGCCGAGGGCGGCGGAACTGCCCCGCTCAGGCGGGCCGTTGTTGCTGGAGGGGCCGGGACGGACTGGCATGGGGCGGTCCTTCCCAGTTTCGAGGCGCTACTGCGGGATGGTGAGCACCTGCCCCGGCTGGAGCAAGTCGTCCAGGGTGAGGCCGTTGTAGGCGGCGAGCGACTCCGCATCCACGCCGTACGCCCCCGCTATGCCGTACCAGGTGTCGCCGTCGACCACCGTGTACTCGATGGGCGCGGGCGGCGCTTCCGTCGGCGTGGCGGTGGGGGTGGGGACGGCGGTCGGGGTGGGGACGGCGGTCGGGGTGGGCGTGGGTTCGGCGGTGGCGCCGGCGACGGGAGTGGTCGGCGTGGGGCTGACCGCCAGCGGCGTGGTCGGCTGAGGTGAAGCCTGCGGGATCACGATCCCCGCCGAGTCGCCCGGCAGTCCCGGCGGGCGGACGAGGAGCCAGAGGGCGAGGACGCTGCCGAGAAGCAGGGCAAGGAGGGAGGCGCGGAAGACGGCGCCGGAGGGGGCGGCGTTAACGGGGTTCAGGCAGTCGGCGCAGAACTCCTCGCCGTGGTCCCCGCAGAAGGGGTTGCCGCAGCGGGGGCAGCGCTGGGAGGCTTCGTTGTCGCAGAGATAGCAGTTCATAGCCTGTCGGGGCGGCCGGGGAAGGGGGCGCCTACCCCAGCCGCATTTTACAGGCTATTGGAGTTCTACGGTAGCGCCGGCGTCCCGCAGCTTCTTTGCCGCTTCCTCCGCGTCCGCCTTGGAGATGCCTTCCTTGACGTTGGTCGGGGCGGACTCCACCAGGTCCTTGGCCTCCTTCAGGCCCAGGGTGGTGACCTCGCGGACGGCCTTGATCACGTTGATCTTGTTGGCGCCGATGTCCTTGAGGTGAACCGTGAACTCCGTCTTCTCCTCCTCCGCCTCGGCGGCGGGGGCTCCTGCGCCCGCCCCGGCGGCGGCAGGAGCGGCGACGGCGACCGGCGCGGCGGCCGTGACGCCGAACTCGTCCTGGATGCGCAGGTTGAGGTCGCGAAGCTCCAGCATGGACATCTCCTTGATGAGGTCCATGATCTGGTCGACGCGCTTCCCGTCTGCAGACTTGGCCATTTGCTACTCCTCCTGTTGTTCGGGCTGCTCTTCGGCAGCAGGCTCTTCTTGTGGTTCGCCGGCTTGCTCACTCGTTGGTTCTTCTGCCGGCTCCTCCTCGGGCCCGGGTGTGGCCTCAGGGGCCGGTTCTTCCGCGGCGTCCCTGGGAGTCTCCTCCTCCGCCGTGGTCTCCGCGGGGGGCTGTGCCGCCACCTGCGCAGGCTCGCCGGTCGCCTCCAGCTGGCGGACGCGGGCGTTGATGAGGCTGGGAAGCTCGCTCAGGACGGACTGCAGGAGTGACGTGAGCTTCCTCAGGGGCGACTGCAGCAGGCCGGAGAGCGTGGCCAGGGGAGCCTGTATCTGCCCCGCCAGCTGCGCGAGCATCACCGGCCTCGGCGGCAGGCGTACGAGGTCCCGAAGGTCGGCGGCAGAGACGACGTGGCCGTCCAGGAAGGCGCCGCGCAGGGAGAAGGTGGGTGGCGCCGACTGGGCGTACTCGGTGATCGCCTTGGCGGCGTCCATCGGGTCGTCGTAGGCGATAACGAGGGCGGTCGGGCCCTCCACGATCTGCATCAGCTCCGGTGCCCCGGTCCGGCCGGCGGCCAGGCGTAGGAGGCTGTTCTTGACGACTTTCACCTCTATGCTGGCCGCGCGCAGCCGCTTTCGCATCTGGTCCATCTCCTGGACGCGGAGACCGCTGTAGTTCGCGCTCACCGTGATGGTGGCGCGCTCCATCCGCCGCTTCAGGTCTTCGACCTGGTCTATCTTCTTCTGCGTCGGCATGCGCTCGCTCCTGCCAATAAGAAATCCCTTGCCCGGAGGCAAGGGACGAGTCCGCTACCGGCTCGCAGGTTGAAGCCTGCGCTTCGGTGTGCGTATGTTCAGTTCGTCCGGTGCTGCCTCGGCGGGCCGGTAGTTTAACCCCGACCGGTTGGGGACCCGCTGTCTCGGGCGCTGGCCGATAGTGATTATACGCTGGCGGCGGCGGTTAGGGAAAGGGTGGGCAGGACGTCCAGCTTGATCCCCGGTCCCATCGTTGCCGCAAGCGTGACGGAGCGGATGAACTGGCCCTTGGCGCCGGCCGGTTTCTCGCGCACGATGGCGTCGAGGAGGGCGCTAAGGTTTTCCAGCAGCGCCTCCTCTGGGAAGCTCACCTTGCCAATGGGCACGTGCATCAGCGACGTCTTGTCCGTGCGGAACTCCACCCGGCCCTGCTTCGCCTCGCGGATCGCCTTCGGGAGGTCGTCCCCCTCGACGACGGTGTTGGTGCGGGGGTTGGGCATGAGGCCGCGGGGCCCGAGGACGCGGCCCAGCCGGCCGACCTTGCCCATCATATCGCGGGTGGCGAGGGCGACTTCGAACTCCAGCCAGCCGCCTTCGACCTTCTTGACCAGGTCTTCGGAGCCGACATAGTCGGCGCCGGCCTGGTCGGCGGTCCGTGCGGCCTCGCCCTCGGCGAAGACGAGAACGCGCTGGCTCTTGCCGAGGCCGTGGGGCAGCAGGATCGTCCCGCGGAGCTGCTGATCGGCGTGGCGGGTGTCGAGGCCGGTGCGGATGTGCAGCTCCACCGTCTCGTCAAACTTGGCGAAGGCGCTCTCCTTCAGGAGCTTGATCGCTTCCTGCGGCTCGTAGGCGCGGTCGTGATCGAACTTCTCAAGGGCGTTGCGGTAGTTCTTTCCTCGTCTGGCCATGGCTAGCCGCCTATCTCCACGCCCATGCTGCGGGCGGTGCCTTCTACCATTCGCATTGCGGCCTCGATATCGTTAGCGTTGAGGTCTTTCATCTTGGTCTCCGCTATCTGGCGGACCTGGTCCCGGGTCAGTGTGCCCGCCTTCTGGCGGATCTGGGCCGGGCTTCCCTTTTCCAGCCCGGCCGCCTTCTTGATAAGGTCCGATGCGGGCGGAGTCTTGAGGGAGAAGGTGAACGAACGGTCCTCGAAAACAATGATCTCGACGGGGATGATGCTGCCGGACTGGGCGGAGGTGCGCTCGTTGTACTCCTTGCAGAAGGCCATGATGTTGGCGCCGTGCTGTCCCAGGGCCGGGCCCACGGGCGGCGCCGGCGTGGCCTTGCCGGCTTCCAGCTGGAGCTTGATGACGGCGCGTATCTTCTTCGCCATCTGATTACAGCCTCTCCACCTGCAGGAAGTCCAGCTCCACAGGCGTCTCGCGGCCGAAGAATGACACCAGCACCCGCACCTTGCCCTTCTCCACGTTGATCTCGTCCACCGTGCCGATGAAGTCCACGAATGGGCCGTCCGTGACGCGGATGCTCTGGCCGACCTGGAAGCCCACCTTGATGCGAGGCTCTTCGGCCCTCATCTGGCGCAGAATGGAGAGCACCTCCGTCTTTTCCAGCGGCGTGGGAGTGGCGCCGGAGCCGACGAAGCCGGTAACGCCCGGCGTGTTGCGGACAACGGTCCAGCCCTTGCTGGACAGCGCCTTCTCCTGCTCCGTGGCTGCCGGGTCGTCCTGCCGCATCTCGATCATCTGCACGAGGACGTAGCCGGGGAAGAGCTTGCGGGGCACGGTGCGGCGGGCGCCATCGCGGATCTCAATCTCGTCGACGGAGGGGATCACGACGTAGAAGATAAGGTCTTCCGAGTCCATGGACTTGATGCGGTGCTCCAGGTTGGTGCGGGCCTTGTCCTCGTAGCCGGAGTAGGTGTGGACGACGTACCAAGCGCGGCCCGCCTGGAACATCTCCTCGTCAGAGATAACCGGCCGCTGAGGGGCTTCCTCCGCTGTTAGCGCGGCTCCCTCTTCCGGGGCCTCCTTGACCGGGGCCTCTGCGCCTTTCTTCCTCCTCGCCACTTGAATCAACCCTTAGCGCAGGAGCGTGTTATCGATAAGCCAGCCGAAGCCGATGTCGATGCCGCCGAGGGCGGCGCCGAGGAGCGCTGAAACGATGATCACCACCATGGTGAGGTGCATCGCTTCCGGGCGGCTGGGCCAGACCACCTTGCGCAGCTCGCCGATGATGTCCATGAAGAAGCGGGGCCGCCAACCCGTGACCGCCGCGAAGCCGGAGCGGCTGGCGCGGTGAGGTGCGGGGCGGGCGGCGCCGGTGCGCGGGACCACGCGCGCCGCCTTGCCGCGGGCCTTCGCCTGCTTGGCTGACGTCTGCCGGCGAAGGGCGCGGCTCATCGCGCCTCCCGGTGCTGGCGGTGGCCGCGACAGCGGGGGCAGAACTTCTGCAGCTCCATCCGGTCAGGATCGTTGCGGCGGTTCTTGGTGGTCACATAGTTGCGGTTCCTGCACTCCGTGCAGGCCATCTCCACAACCGCGCGGTCTTCCTTCTTGGCCAATCGTCAGTCCGCCTTACTCCAGCAGCTTGGTGATGACGCCGGCGCCCACGGTGCGCCCGCCTTCGCGGATGGCGAAGCGGACGCCGTCTTCCAGGGCGACGGGCTGGATAAG
>JAUYGU010000134.1 GCA_030690405.1 Dehalococcoidia bacterium
CTGTGCGTGGCATCGTATTGTTGCGCGCTCTTTAAGGTTGATGCTCCGCTATGTTACTACGAAGTAGGTGATTCAGGGCTCGAACTCTACCAGGACCGCCCGTCGCTCCGGTATCCGTGACCACGGCTCTACCTCCACCACCTTTCCGATCGATGTCTGCCCCTGCGGGGTGCGCCAGCTGGCGCACCGCCTCCAACACCTGACGCTCCAGCCTGCCCTTCCCATCGAACATCGTGGTCTGCCTGCCGGACTCCCCGTTCAGCCCTACCAGCTCCTCTACCGGCCGCTCCGGCGGTCGCCGTTCGATGGCGCACTTGACGGCGAACCAGGCGTCGCGGGGGTTCGCCAGCGCCTCGCGGAAGGGTACTGGCAACTCCCAGGAACCGCCACCGTCCAGCGAGCCACGAACCACAGCCTTCCGGACCCAGCGGCCGCCGCGGTCTGGGTCGCCGTAGGCGGCGAAGACCAATCGCTCCACGCCCACGAGAATCGCCTCCAGCACGACGGCCGTGGCTGGGAGCTGGAGACGCCGTACGATCGTCTCCTCCTGTCGACGGCTTCACTACGTCTAGAAGCCAGTTGTACGCCAGCCTTGCGGGAATTGCGGACTTGAGCAACTGCTGGGCCACCGAGTTTGGACCCGGCCGGTTCCAGCGCCGCTCTACTGGCAGACGCTGCCGAACAACGGCGGCAGCATCTTGCTGGCGTCCGTGATGTTGATCACGCCGTCCGGCACCAGGTCCCGGCGGGGGCTGTACGGGTCGCCGCCGGCGGCCGTCGAGCCGAAGTACGGCGGCAGCACGTTGAAGATGTCGGTAATGTTCACCGCCTTGTCGTCGTCGAAGTCGGCGGGCCAGCGGTCGTCCGACTCGTCATTGGGGTCGCCAGTGTTGGCGCAGGGATCCGCTGCGTCCGTGCCGATGGCCTCCTCGTCCGCCGAGGCGAGGCGGACTCCCGCGGAGGGGGTCGCTCCGGCCGCAGCCCGCCTGGACGCTATGACGTCCTGGGCTTTGTGATCAACAAGCGCTAACGGGTCACCACCACGGTGCCCTGCCGGGCGTTGAGGGTGATGCTGCTGAAGCTGCCCCCCCACGGGTCCGAATGCGTAGCTCCGAGGTTGGCGCTGCGGGTGCTGCCGCCCGGCGGGTTGACTAGCGCGAAGCCTCCCTCGAAATCGCGGCGCCAGAGGCCGTTCCAAGAGTAGCGCGGCCCCAGCGCGGCCCCAAGGTCAGCCTCGTACACGGTCCAGGGCTGGTCAGGGTTCGCTTCGTAGAACGTGGAGTAGAAGTCCGTGCCGTTGGAGAACAGGAGGTAGTTGGCCAGTCCGTACTTCTGTCCCTCTGTATCGCGGATGTCCTCATCCTGATCCAAGAGAGAGGCGCCCAGAGAGTGCACCAGGTCTACAAACTGCATCTTCTTCAGCCAAGAGAACGTACCGGTGCCACCGGTCAGGCCCTCGTCAACGAACCCTTGCTCCATTTCAACGTAGTCGGCGGCACTGATCTGTCGCACCAGGTACGGGTCATCGAACGGCAGCAGGTACCAGACGGTGTTGTGCACGATCTTCTTCGCGGGAATGGCGTTCCTCACCTGCTCCAGGAACTCGACGAGGTAGCGCTTCCAGTTCTGGTTGGTCATGACCTGGCCGGTGCGCGGGTCAATGGGCGAGCTGTTGTTCCCCGATCCCGACTGGTTGCCGCACGAAACCCGACTGAGGTCAAGGTTGACGTCGTCCAGGTAGACTCCATCGTAGTGCGGGTAGGCGGCCAGCTTCTGAGTGATGTAGCTCACCATAAGGTCCCTGAACGCGGGGTTCCCCACGTCGGCGGCGTACTGGGTGAAGGGCGAGCCCCAGGGGAGGTAGCAGGGCTTGCCTGACCCGTCCCGCAGGATGTGCTGGATGCTGGTCCCCGTATCGTTTCTGCCAGAGGAGACGTAGATGGCGTAGGCGTCGAGGTAGAAGAACCCTTCGCCCGCGTAGAAGGTGAACCGGTCCGAGTAGGGCGGGTACATCACCATACCCGCGTAACGATCATTGATCGTCGGCTGCCAGGACGGGTCCGTGGCGAAGGCGTCCATCCCACCATCGGCTTTCTTCAGGAAACGGATCGCGACCGGGGTTGGCGTAGGGATAGGCGCGGCAGTTGGCGCCGACGGCGCGCCGTGAGTGGGTGAGCTGCCGGAGTCGGTGAACGTCTTCCCCGCCTCCGGAACGAACGTCCAGGTGTAGCTCGACGGCCGCAGCGTCAGCTTGAGGACGCCGAACGTGTCGTCGGCACCTCCACGTTGGCGGCTGGCGCATAGCTGACGTGGCTGGAGCCGCCCGTGCCGACGACGAACTCGCGGATGCCGTATGCCGGATCGGGCTGGCCGGCCGAGTCCAGCGGCGCGAAGCGTTCGTACAGATGAGTGTGGCCGGCGAGGACAACGTCCGCGCCGTAGTCGTAGAGGTCGTTCCAGATCGCCTGCAAGGAGTCTTGGTTCCCACGGGAGCTGAAGCGCGGCTTGTGCCAGTAGGCGAGGATGTTGCCCGTCTGGTTGGCCGCCAGGTCAGCCTGCAGCTACGTCTCCTGGGGGGAGCCGGTGTCGCAGCCGCCGATCTCGGCGCACTCGCTGTTGAGGGCGATGAGGTGCCAGGTCCCTAGGTCGTAGCTGTAGTAGCCCTTGCTGGGATCACCGGCGGCAGCGCCGAAGTAGCCGAAGTAGCCGGACGCGCCGGCGGTGTTGTAGTCGTGGTTGCCGGGCACCGGACGCGTACGGGCCTTGCTAGCACCCCAGGAAGGGTCGTAGCAGTCGGTGAACTGCCCGGACGTGCCGTCGGGGTAGACGTTGTCGCCCAGGGGGAGGACGGTGCCGGCGATGCCCGCGACCAGCGCGGCGGTTGCCTCGTCGCCCGTGTGGCTGGCCCCGCAGGCGGCGATATCGCCGGCCGCGATGATCACCGGGTCGTCCGCGCCAACGACAGGCTGGGGGTCGCCGCTGCCCGCGGCGGGCGGACTCGTGTGCCGCGATGGCCCCGGCGCCAGGCAGACGAGCACGAGCGCCCCCAGCGCCAGCAGGCCCGGCAGCGCGAGTCGGGTGGACAAAAGTGAGAGCCGCAGCATAACCCTTTGCGGGGAGTGGGACAATTATACCCTGCCGTGGCACAACTTCACTGATTATGAGCGACGACGTCTCGGCGGCCCGAACGCGGGGCCGGCTCGCCTCAGTCGAGTGCGGACGCCACCGAGTCGCCGGTTGTGCCGATGGCCAGTTGGCTCTGCGCATCGAAGGTGTGCATGTGGTCCACATCGAAGGCCAGCTGGACCTCCTGACCGGCGCGCGCCCGCGTCCGCGGGTCTACTCTTGCCAGGCACTTCTGGTCACCGGCAAGGAGATGCAGGAACTTCTCATTGCCCATCATTTCGGTCACGTCTACATGGGCGCGGACCGTTTCCGCGCGGACGTGGGCCGGCAGGAACTCCGTGTCGTGCATGTCCTCCGGCCGAATCCCGAAGACCACCGTCCGGCCGATGTAGGGGACGAGGGGCGGCACCTTTTCCGGCGGCACTTTGATCTGAAAGGCCTGGGTGTCCAGGTATAGCTGGTCCGCTGTACCCTTTACGGCGGCATCGAAGAAGTTCATCGCAGGGCTGCCGATGAAACCGGCGACGAAGACGTTGCCGGGCCGGAAGTAGAGGTCCTCCGGGGTTCCTACTTGCTGCAGGAGCCCGTCCTTGAGTACCGCAATCCGGTTTGCCATCGTCATGGCTTCTACCTGATCGTGAGTGACGTATATGAACGTCGTCTCCAGGCGCTCATGGAGCTTGCTCAGCTCCGTCCGCGTCTGAACCCTGAGCTTTGCATCCAGGTTGGAGAGGGGTTCGTCAAAGAGAAAGACCGCCGGCTCGCGGACGATCGCTCGCCCCAGCGCCACTCGCTGTCGCTGCCCTCCTGAGAGCTGCGCGGGCTTACGCTTGAGCAGTTCCTCGATGCCGAGGATCTGGGCGGCTTCCCGCACGCGTCGCGAAATCTCATCGCGGTGCGTCCCGTGCATCCTGAGGCCGAAGGCCATGTTGTCGAACACCGACATATGCGGGTAGAGGGCGTACGATTGGAACACCATGGCGATGTCCCGGTCCTTCGCCGGGACGTCATTCACCAGCCGGTCGCCGATATAGACATTGCCATCGGTCAGGACCTCCAGGCCGGCCAGGAGGCGGATGGCCGTGGACTTCCCGCAGCCGGACGGGCCGACGAGGACCAGGAACTCTTTGTCGGAAATCTCCAGCGTCAGGTCGTTGACGGCGACCACATCGCCGAAGCGCTTCGTGACGTGCTCGTAGAAGACGCGTGCCATCTAGGCGCACAGCCTAGCACGCATCGGCTTAACCCCTCAACGCACCGGCCATAAGACCGCGCATGAAGAAGCGGCCGAGGAAGATATAGACGAGCAGCGTGGGCAGGGCCGCTATCAGGGCGCCGGCCATCTGCACGTTCCACTCCACGATGTAGCTGCCGGCGAGGTTGTTTAGCGCTACCGTCACCGGCTGTGTGTTCGGATTGCTGGTGACCGTCGCCGCGAAGAGGAAATCGTTCCAGATGGACGTGAACTGCCAGATGGCGACAACCACAAACCCCGGGAGCGAGAGCGGGAAAAGTATTCGGGTGTAGATGCCGAAAATAGAAGCGCCGTCTATCTTCGCTGCCTCCACGAGCTCCGTCGGCACTCCCGCATAGTAGTTGCGGAATATGAGGGTGGTGATAGGTATTCCGTAGATGACGTGCGTGAGGACCAGCCCCCAGAGACTTCCATAAAGGTGTATGTCCTGCAGGGTTTGAACCAACGGTATCAGAATGCTCTGGTAGGGGATGAACATTCCGAACAGCAGGAAGAAGAAGAGGATGTCTGACCCCGGGAACCGCCACTTCGTGAGGATGTAGCCGTTTATGGAGCCGATGAAGCAGGAGGCGATCGTGGCCGGGATGACCATCCGGAAGCTGTTACCCATGTTTCTTGATAGCGCATCGAAGGCGTCCCGGAAGGAATCGAAGTGGAAGCCCGAGGGGAAGTCCCACATCCGTTCCAGGCCGACTTCCCTGAAGCTCTTCATGCCGGTGATGAGCAGAACGTAGATGGGCATCAGGTAGAGCGCCGCGAAGAGAATGAGCAGCGCGTAGATGGCGATGCGCGCAGGCGAAAACGTCATACGCGCGCCTCGCGTCGCAGGCTCCAGATGAGGTAGGGGATTACGAGGAAGCTGACCGAGAACAGCATGACGATGGAGATCGCGGCGCCCCTGGCGAAGTGGCTTCCCGCGAAGGTGGTCTCAAACATGAACAGTGCGGGGACGTCTGTGGCAAAGCCGGGGCCGCGCTGCGTCATGGCGACGACGAGGTCGTATATTTTCAGCGAGACGTGCCCAAGGATGATCATGGCGCTTAGCGTCACCGGCCTGAGGAGAGGGAGGGCAATGTGGCGCAGCACCTGGAACTCGGTCGCGCCATCGACGCGGGCGGCTTCGGTCAGCTCCTCGGGGATTGCCCGCAGGCCGGCGAGGTACAGGATCATGACGAAGCCGGACATCTGCCAGGTCGCCGCAATCACGACCGAGATCATGGCCACCGGGATCCCGAAGTGCGGGCTCGCCAGCCAGCCTATTCCGATATTCTGCAGGGCCTCACCCAGGCGTGAGTCAGACGCGACGTGCAAGACACTCGGGTCTGTGTACCAGCCCTGCTTGAGCGGCCCGAGGCCGCCGCGTTCGAGGAGAAGGTTCACGCCCGCGCGGGGGGCGAGGAGCCAGCGCCAGGCCACGCCGGTGACGATGAACGATACGGCCATGGGGAAGAGGTAGATACTGCGGAAGAGTCCTTCCCCCGTGATGCCCCGGTCCAGCAGCGCCGCCAGGAAGAGCCCGATCAGGAGGCAGGCGGCCACAAACAGCAGCGTGAAGACGACCGTGTTCCTGATATCAGCCTGGAAGCGGAAGTGGCCGAACAGCTCCTTGAAGTTGCTGAGGCCGGCGAACGTGTAATCAGGCGTTATGGAGTTCCATTCGCTGACCGATACGAGAGCGCTCCAGCCGATGAACCCGTAGACGAACACCCCCACCGCGATAACGGAGGGAACGATCAGCGCGAGCGAGGCAATTCGCTCCGGCGTGAGACGCCGGAGGATATGGGGGGCGGGAGGGCGAGGCAGCCCCCGCACTGTCTCTGGCGTCGGGGCTGCCTCGCTCTCCAACTCTCGGGGCCTATCCTATGAGCAGACTTCCGCTCCGACGCATGCGTCCGCCAGGCGCCCCTGGAACGCCGCTACGTCTTTATCGGTTACGAACGCCGTGGCTGCGTCCACTATTTCGGTAACCCATCCCTGCGATGCGGCAGCGCCGTGCGCCAGGCTGGGAACGATGGTGTCCGACTTCCAGTCCTCGATCGCGGACTGGAGGTACGGATTGAAGAGGGAGGAATCGCAGTCGGTGCGGGCGCAGACGGAGCCCTTCAGCGGGTTGAACGCCTCCTGGCCCTCGTTCGAGCCGACGAGCTTCAGCCAGCAGGTGACCGCGTCCGGGTTGGGCGCGCCCTTCGGCAGGCCGAACGTGTCGGACAGGGCGTCGTAGTTGCCGTCGGTACCCGGAGTCGGGATCCAGCCGTAGTCCGTGAACTTCTTCGCCTCGTAGTCGGCGTTTGCCCAGTCGCCCATGATGGTCATCGCGGCGTCGCCGCTGATGACCAGATCGTTTGCCTGGTCCCAGGACAGGGAGCTGTGGTCCGAGTTCACGTAGGACAGCATCTTCTTGAACGTTTCCAGCGCCGCCGTGACTTCAGGCCCGCTCCAGTCCGTCTCGCCGGTCCAGAGGCCCTTGTAGCCATCAGCGCCCAGGCTGCCCAGCAGTGTGGTCTCCATCACCTGCACCGCTGTCCAGACCTCGACATCGCCCAGCGCCAGCGGCGTTATCCCCTTCGCCTTGAGCGCGTCGGCGACGGCGAAGAATTCATCGAACGTCGTCGGGGGCTGAAGGTTGTTGTCTTCGAAGACCGTCTTGTTGTACCAGAGGACGTTCGCGCGGTGGATGTTCACCGGCACGGAATACGGCTTACCTTGATACGAGACGATGTCCAGCACACCTTGCGGGAAGACATCGCTCCAGCCCTCTTCGTCAAACAGGGCGTCCAGGGGCTCCATGTTCCCGCTCGTGACCCAGGTATCCGTGAGCTCGTGGCCCATGTGCACCTGGAAAGAGCCGGGCGGGTCGCCGCCGAGCATCCGAGTCGTCAGTACCTCTCGGGCGTTAAAGCCGGCGCCACCGGCCACGGTCGCGTTCACTATCTCGACGTTTCCGGGGCACTTGTCAGGGTAGAGATCGAAGAGCGCCTGCAGCCCCGCGGCCTCACCTCCCGTGGTCCACCAGCTGAAGATCTCCAGCTCACCCGTCAGGCCGCCGGGGGTGGGGGTTACCCCTTCCTTCTTCTCCTTACACGCGGTCGCCAGGCCGAGCAGTAAGGTCAGAGACACTACAAAGAGCAGCCAGAATCTCCACGAACGCATTTGGGGCCTCCTTCTGTGGGGAGCGCGTTCATCCGCGCTCCTGCGAACGATCCAAGCGAACCGCTGTCACGGCAATCTACCTTCGCCCGCCGCCGCAGTGCCCCAGCAAGACTATGGCACCACGGCGATGAAACCACAATATATCGGGAGGTACAGGCCCCGTTAGCTCCGTGCCACTCCGTCGTGTTGGTGCCGGTTTCGTATCTGGAAACTGTCACGTCGTCCCGTCCCGGTAGCTCTCGTACCAGCGCTTCGTTGTTCGTCATCGTCTGAACCGTGGCGGCGGTGACTCGGGGACAACCTGCGCCGGCGTACCGGGCCGGTGTATAATTAGGCTCTCGCGGCCGGAGCACGCCACGGTGGGCGCTTCCCCTGGGGGATTAGAGATGGTTCAGCGCAACCTCAGCCGCCGATTCAGCCCTCAAGACGCTACCTTCCTGTACTTCGATACGGATGCGGCGCCGATGAACGTCGGCTCTGTGTTCATATTCGAGGGCGAGATCCCTTTCGACGAATTCGTGGAGAGCGTGGCGTCAAAGCTCCACCTCGTGCCCCGCTATCGGCAGCGAGTTGTGCCACCCCCCTTCAACATTGGACGACCCACCTGGGAATACGACCCGAACTTCGCCATCAGACGCCACATCCACCGACTCCGCATTGAGCCGCCGGGCACGGATAGCCAGCTGGCAGACCTGGCGGCTCGGCTATACGCCGGCAGGCTGGACCGCGGGAAGCCCTTGTGGGAAATCTATATGGTCGAGGGGTTGGAAGGCGACCGGACGGGTATGATCGCCAAGACCCACCACTGTTTGGTTGACGGCGTGTCCGGCATTGAGCTCCTGATGGTAACGCTAGACCTGTCGCAGGACCCGCCTCCCACTCCACCACCCCCCGAACCGTATGATCCTCCCACAATCCCCGACCGGCCCACTCTCTTCTTCGATGCCATCTGGGACAACGCTACCGAGGACCTGCGGCGCTTGGCCAACTTCCAGAAAGCTCTGGTGGACCTGACAATGGGAGGCGACACCAACGGCGCACGCAACGTAGCGCGGGCGTTGGAGGTCGCGATTCCCTACTTCGCGGCGCCGGCAACGCAAGCACCCTTCGATGGCCCATTCTCCGGGGGTCGAAATCTGGCCTGCACTGAGGTTTCGTTCCAGGAGGTGCGTGACATCCGCAAGGCGTGCGGCGGCACTGTGAACGACGTAGTCCTGGCGATGCTGGGCGGCGCCCTCGGTCGCTATCTGGAGATGCACGGCGAGCCGACTCAGGACCGGGTCATGCGGGTGCTTACGCCCGTGAACGTTAGGCGTGAGGATGAGCGGGGCACCCTGGGGAACCACATAGCGATGCTGCTAGTGGAGGTGCCCGTGGGCGTGTCGGACCCCGTGGAGCGTCTGCGCACGATCACGGAGAGGACGACGCAGCTCAAGAGGTCTCACGTCGCTGACGGAATCGAGTCAATGGCGAACCTGCTCCTGACCATGCCCGCACCTCTCGGAGCGATGCTCGGCGCAGTTGGACCTCCGCCCAACACCGTGGCGAACATCGTATGCACTAACGTGCCCGGCCCCATGATTCCTCTCTACACAGTAGGGCACCGGATGCTATCCGGTTACCCCATGCCGCCTCCGCTCTGGGGGATGGGGATCAACTGCGGGGTGATGAGCTACAACGGGAAGCTGTACTTCGGCCTGGTGGCCGACGCCCAGGCCGCTCCGGACGTGGACCGCCTCAGGGATTTCCTGAATCAATCGTACGTCGAGCTCAGGGTCGCCGCCGGTGTCGACAGGGCAGAATCGCTCGAGACCGCCGAGGCAGCGGAGACGTCACGCAGTCCCGGAGCGGCGGCTGCTGAGCCCGGACAAGCGGTCACAACTTCGGGACGCAGGCGCTCCTGAAGGCTGACGCTCGGCTTCGTCACGCGGGACCAACGATTGGGCCGGTTGGTCACAGCTAGTGCACATCAGGAAGTCCTAGCGTCTGCCAGTTCAGCGATCGGCAGTCCGCCGTCTTTCGGCGGCACGTTGATAGCGACCCGGGCCGGGCGCACAATCCGTGAAGTAGCAGACATAACTCGTGTCGACTTGTGGTCCGCTGAGTGAGGAACTTCGCGCATCGGCTGTGGTCTGCTCCCTGGCGATGGAAGGTGGTGGGGGGTACCCTACTCTCGCCAGCGCACCTCGTACAATCGCACCGGGTCTTCGAAGCCCCTCAGCACGTCCTCTCCTCGGTCGGCGAAGAGGAACCCCTTGCCCGCACACAGCCCACGGACGACGTCCGAGGCGAGGATCTCACCGCCAGTGGCGCGCCCCGCGATCCGCGCTGCCATGATCACTGCAGTCCCAAAGAAGTCGCCTGCTTCTTCGATGGGCTCCCCCGCATTCAGCCCAATCCGCACCTGCAAGAGCTCTCCCAAATTTCGGGGGTCGAGGTTCACGTTGCGTTCCTCGATCGCCCGCTGCAGCGCGATTGCGCACTCGACGGCTGCGGTTACCGAGGTGAACGAGGCCATGAAGCCGTCACCCATCGTCTTCACTTCGTCACCGCCGTGGCGCTTCAGGACGTCGCGTGTTAACTCCTCGTGCTCGCGCAGTACGGCGCGGCCGGCCTCGTCCCCCAGGCGCCGCATCATTCCGGTGTGCTCAACCACGTCCGTGAACAGGATCGTGCGCACGCCGGACGCTGGTCCACGGGCGGCTTCCGTCCGGCGAGGCGCAATCTCGGTCTCCATCCCCATTAGTTCGCCGATAGCATGCACAATCTTCGCCATGTCGTCGTGGGCGAGCCCGTCCAGCATCACGAAGCGGGCGCCCAGTATCCGCGCCGCCATGTCTCTCGCCGCTTCGACGCTCTGTTTGGAGGCGCCGCCGTGCTGGAGCACCAGCGTCGGCAGGCTCAGGCCGGGGAGAAGGTCAGTCACGTCGTCCTGCCGCACGGCCGCAAAGATCTGCCGGGCCACGTCCTGCGTCACGCAGGCGCGCATGTACTCAATCTGGGGACGCGCCTGCTCACGACCGAGCCCGAAAAACGTGAACACCATGTGCTCCAGAAACGAGTCCCACTCCCCGACCAGCTGGTCGAGCGCTCGCACCTGTGGCATGTCCATGAAGTCCCCCGACCGAGCCAGCGAATCGTCCAGGATCAAGTGGCTCACCCGTTCCGGGTGCCGAAGTGTGTATGTGACGGCCACCGGGCCGCTCCAGGCAATGCCGTGCAGCGCGAACGTGTCCAGGCCCAATCGGTCGACAACGGCTTCTAGGTCCAGCATCCTCGCATCGAGGGAGAAGTCCTCCACGTTGCGGTCAGAAAGCCCCGTCCCCCGCGGGTCGAACTGCACGACGCTCCAGTTCGCCGCCAGCTGGTCAAAGAAATCGCTTCCCTGCTCCCATTCCAACTGGCTGTGAGTGAAGGGAAGGCCCGGCACCCGCACAATCCAAGGGCCCTTGCCGGCGGTCCCGAAGGCGATCCGCACGCCGTCCCGGGCGGTCGCATATTGCATCCGCAGTTCCATGCCGCCAGTATCTCACATTCCGCCCCAGATCGAACCGTTACCCGATCGTGTGTGATCGCGAGCCCCGTCGCCCGGTCCAAACACTAAGACTTCGTAGTGGGAGATTGCGCCTTCCGCGGCCGCCGTGACGGGCGGCCCTCCGATGGGATATAGTCGCGGCGGCGGGACCAAGAAGGAGCCTGCGGAGCATGTCTGAAGGCGAGAGACAGAGGGCAGACCAGGCGTTCCACGAACTCCCCGTCGGGACCGACATGGGGAGCATCGAGTACACCATCTCGGAGGAGCGCGTAGAGCGGCACCTCCGGGCCACCCACCAGACGCCCTATCCGGAAAGCGACGGCGAGAAGCTCGCCCCGGTGAGTATCCTGGCCAGCGACGGCATCTGGCTCGCCGAGTCCCAATTCGACATCAGCGAGTCGGTCCACGCGGGTCAGCGGCTTGAGATCCTCAACATTCCCATCGTCGGCTCGCGAGTCAAGGTGAGCGGCAAGGTCGTCGACAAGTTCGAGAAGGGTGGCCGTCAGTTCGTAGTGATGGACGTGGTCTCCGAGGACGATCGCGGCCGCGTCTTGACCCGCGGCCGCATGACGGGTGTCGCGCGCTACCGCCCGGAAGGGGGTGCGCCATGACACCACCCATCCTCGAAGTAGGAGCGGAGCTGGCGTCCGTCGCCCGCGTCGCGACGCTTGAGGACATGATCCTGTTCGAGCCGGAGGGCGAGAAGAACATCCACACGGACGACGAGGTCGCACGGGCCGCCGGACTTCCGGCCGCCATCGCCGCGGGCGTACAGTTCATGTCCTATGTCTTTGAGATGCTCCATCGGGAGTACGGCTTCCAGTCGGTCCAGGGGACGGTGTTGGACGTGCGCATCCGGGAGCCTGTATTCGCGGGGGATACCGTGACGGCGCGCGGGCGCGTGACGGACGTGCAGACGGATGGCCCCCGGAGTCGCGTTTCGCTTGAAGTGTGGTGCGAGAATCAGCGGGGCGGGCACGTGATCGCGGGGACGGCAGAGGTCCCCTTCCGCGGCGCCGGTGAGGGAGACGGCACGTGAGCGACTGGAAGGACGCGTTTGGGAAGAAGCTTGTAAGCGCGGCGGAGGCGGTCTCCGTCTTCGCTTCCGGAATGACGGCCGTGTGCAGCCTGACGGAGCCGAGTGGGCTGTGCGTGGCGCTGGGCCAGCGAGAAGATGTGGAGAACGTCACCGTTGTCTCGGCCGTGCTCCTCCCCGGCGGGGCGAGCCTCACGGAGAGTGGTCGCTTCCGGGTCATCACCGGCTTCGCGACGCCGGTGAGCTATCCGCTCCAGGAAAAGCGTCTCGTGGAGTACATCCCGTTGCAGTTCTCGCAGGCTCACCGCTGGGTGGAGTCGCAGGTGCGACCCGATGTGGTGATGGTCCGCCTGACGCCGCCCGACGCCGGTGGCATGTGCAGCTATGGCTGGGCGCCGGGCTTCACGCCGGACCTGGTTCGGCTCGCTGGGGAGCGCGGGTTGCCGCTCCTGGCCGAGATCGACGCCACGATGCCATACACCGTGTCTGAGCAGCAGGTGCCAATCGAGCGCATCACCTACGCTGTCGAGGCGTCGGCCCCGCCCGCGGGCGGCGATGTCCCCGCTCTAGCCTCAGAGAAATCGGGCGCGATGGCCGTGCACCTGAACCCCCTCATCCCGGACGGGTCGACCATCCAGGTGGGCATCGGGAGCGTGCCCGACGCGGCCGTGAGCCTGCTGGTGGACAAGAATGATCTGGGCATCCACACAGAGGTGCTGAACGAGGGGCTCATCGAGCTGATGGAGGCGGGCGTGGCGACAAACGCCCGGAAGTCGTTCCGGCCGGGGCAGGCCGTTTGCACCATCTGCGCCATGTCCGACAAGATCCACGCCTTCGTGGACCGAAACCCGAGGGTACTGGTCATGTCGTCGCGGGAGGCGCTCGACCCGCGGGTGATCGCCCAGAACCCCCTGGTGCGCTGCATCAACTCCGCGTTCCAGGTAGACCTGCTGGGGCAGGTAAACGCGGAGACCATCGGCGGCTTCCAGGTGGCCGGAGTCGGCGGACAGCTCGACTTCTTCCGCGGCGCCGGGCTGGCCGACGACGCCCTCTCCATCGTCGTCATGGACTCGACCACTTCCGACGAGTCGCGGACGCGCATCGTGCCGGCGTTCGAGCCGGGGAGCGTGGTTACCTCGACCCGGTACGACGTGGACTACGCGGTGACGGAGCACGGGGTCGCGCGGCTGAACGGAGCGACCACCAGGGAGCGGGCGCTCGGCCTCATAAGCGTCGCCGACCCCAAGTTCCGGGACGAACTCGAGGCCGCCGCGAGGGAGATGAGGCTGCTCTAGCCCGCTTGCCGGTGAGCATGAACGGCCCTCACCCCGTGACCAGCGCCAGCGATAAGCCGTATCGTGCGACCGGATGCCGAAGGTATGCGGTAATCACCACGCCTAGAGTTTAATACAGCGCATCGGCCACTTGGGAGACGCGAGGTGTTCTGGAGGGCTGTTCTTGGAGAGCGCTCGGCGGGCACCCGCGGTCTTCACGGACGGTGCGTCCGGCCCCACTTGGGCCGGGCAGCGCCAGGGGCAGGGCTCGGGGATATCACCCGCCCCGGCACTAGGAGGGCGCCGCCGCCGGCACAAGCGATCCGTTGGGGTTCATCCTGAATGGTATCGCGCCGGCGGATATATCGGGCAGTAGGTCATCACCGATCTGGATCACGGCGCCTTCCGGCATGTCCCAACTCTCGCGCGCAGCATGACGCAGCGCGGCGCGGCTCTCAAGACCCAGGGCCTCATAGGTCGGGTTGAGGACCTCATTGACCACCTGCCTCGCGGAGTCGATGCCAGTTGAGAGGACCGCAGCGATAAAGGCCTCGGCGTTCGGTAGCTTCACTATGGGCATTCGGTAACGTTCGTACACGTCCCACATCGCCTGCAGGGCCTTATCGGGCCAGAAGCGGAGGTAGACGCGGGTAATCTCCCGGAATACGCCCTCGTGAAAGCCTTCGTCGATCGCCAGGACGCCGCACACCCCTGCGATGGCCGGGTACTCCGCTCGGCCCTCGGAATCCTTCGGGCAGCCGTACTCTTGCCACAGCCGCTTCTGCATCTCCTGGTAGTTTCGCTTGGTCTGACGCTCCTGGGCGATCGCATACGCAGCACCGCGCTCAGGGGTGGCCTCATGGCCCGTCTGCCGCTCGAACGTCCAGACGTCCTGGCCGCACTGGTACGAGTACTCGCTCATCTCCTTGTGGGAGTACAGCCCGGAGTCCGTGAGGCAGTACCAGAGCGCCTTGCTGTGTCGCATCTCGTCGTAGACCCACTGGGTGTAGATGTGCCGGGTGCTGAGGCTATCACCAGAGGCTTGGATGGCCATCACTGCGTAGTCCTCGATGAAGGACTCAACACCGAAGTCCCCGAGGAGAATCTCACGTGATTCCGGGCTAACGTGGCGCGCGTAGTCCGGCATATGGACCCGCTGCGGCAGGTGCTTGGCGACCCAGCGCGGCCCTCGGGCAAAATAGCGGGCGTAGATCTCCCCTACGGCTTTCTGGATGGCGGTGTTGCGCCCCTCCAGCGTCCAGGGATTGCTCATCTGATATGTCACTGCTGGTCTTCTCCAATCGCCCACCGATCCGCGTTGGCAGACAGCTCACGGGCACCGTGAAACAACGCTCGGGCATGGGGATGGAAAGGGGTTCGGCCAATTCGCGTACGACGGACGGCTACCGGCTTTCGCGGGCCCTCAGGGACCGGCGCGTCTTATTCTCACCTAGCTATTGTACGCCACCACCTGGCCTGCCACCAGAAGCGACACCGCGTCGGGGCGTTATCGGACAGCGCCTCCTTTCGTCGGCCGAAGGGAGTCACGGCCCGAGCGGTCCAGATACCCGTAGCCGTTCTCTGCGTGCGTCCAGCCGGGCCAGGTGATCATGTACCACGCCTGGGAGAATTTCCAGTTCCGGGGTGGCATGGGTCACCGCAACGTCATCGCCAGCCCGCTCAACCCGGTTGAGATGGCAGGCGACTACTTCCACATTCACCCGGCGCCTGCTATCATGCAGCCCGGTCAGAGCGACCGTGAGACGCGGGTGGAAGTGGCCCGGTTCAACCCCGGCATGCCGGAGCCGCCGTAAGCCCCGCGCGTGTCGGGGGAATGCGGCGGGGAGGTACGGCTATTCAGGCTAGAGGCTGGACGCAGGAGATCTCCTCGATGCCCTCTTCCCGACCACAACCCGAGGTTGAAGTCGCCGTCATCGGCGCCGGCGCGGTTGGCCTCGCCATCGCCGCGGTTCTCTCAGAACACCGTTCGGTGGCCGTCATTGAGCGGCACGATAGCTATGGCAGGGAGAACAGCTCACACAACAGCGGGGTGATCCACGCCGGTCTGTATTATCCCGCGGACTGGCTCAAGACCACCCTCTGTGTAGAGGGCAATCGCCTTCTCTACGCTTGGGCTGCCGAGCATGGCGTCAGGGTCCGCCGCACAGGCAAGCTCGTGCTGGCGCTGGCCGAGCCGGAGATTCCGGCGCTTGGTGAACTCGCCGAGGCCGCGCGAGCCAACGGCGTGCCCGACCTGCGGATGCTGCGAAAGGGCGAGCTTCAGTCGATGGAGCCGGCGATCCGCAGTGCGGCCGCGCTGTACTCCGGCTCGTCCGGCGTGATCGACCAGATGGAGCTGATGCGCTCATACGTTGCCGTGGCGCGATCAAACGGGGCCCACTTCGCCTTCAAGCATAAGCTGACCGGACTGAAGCGTCTGTCGTCCTGGTTCGAGGTACGGGTCGAGGGGCCGGATGCCGGCGAGGTCACGCTGACTGCGGCCTCGGTCGTCAACGCAGCCGGTTTGGCGGCCGACTCGGTAGGCCAGTCGCTGGGGTATGACCCGGACGGCGGGCAGGGCAACCCGCCGTTCAGGCAGACGGCCAACAGAGGCTGCTATTACGATGTCGTGAACCGCGAGAAGGCCGCCGGCATCGCCCATCTCATCTATCCTCTGCCCCACAGCGACCGGTCCGGGCTTGGTATTCACGTGACGGTGGATGTAGACGGTGACGTTCACCTCGGTCCCGACAGCGAATGGCTGGATGAGGGTGCGAGGCTGGACTTCCGCATAACCGACGACCGCCGGCTCGCGTTTCTTCAGGCGGCACGTCGCTACTGGCCGGCGCTAGAATCCGAGGATCTCGCCCCCGGGCAGGTAGGCTACAGGCCCAAGCTTTCGGGACCGGCGGGGCCGCCTGCCGACTTTCTGATCTGGTTCGACCGCGGGTACGTACACCTGGGCGGGATCGAATCTCCCGGCATGACCGCGAGTCTGGCGATCGCAAGACGGGTCCGCGAAGTCATCGAACGAGGAGAGGGCAGTACGTCGCCTTGATCTCAGCCCGTGCCGGAGCGGGCCTCCTGATTACGATGGCCACTCCGCCAGAGTGACGTCTACCGTTAGCTCTTTACCCTGCCGGATTACAGACAGCTTGACGCTATCGCCCGCCTTCTGGTGGCTGTTCAGCCAGCCGGCCAGCTGGTCGATGCTGGAGACCGCCTCGCCGTTCACCGCGGTGATCACATCGCCGCCGGCGGGCACGGACGTGCTCCGCTGGGCCTCGCTCTCCGAGCTGAAGGCCCCATGCAGGCCTGCCTTCTCGGCCGGGCTGTCCGGCGACACCAGAATTACGTAGACGCCCGACTCGACCGATAGACCGACATCCTTTGCCAGGGCCGGCGTGATGTCATTTCCCGCGATGCCGAGCCAGGGATGACTGACGGTCTGTCCGGCCAGCATGTCGGACAAGGAACGCTTGGCGGTATTGCTGGGCACAGCGAATGCCACGCCCACGTTCACGCTGTCTCCTGTGGGGTTCTCCAGCGCGGTGTTGATGCCGACAACCTTGCCGTGGCAATCGATGAGAGGGCCGCCGGAGTTGCCGGGATTCACGGGGGCGTCGGTCTGGATCATGTCGCGGATAGGCCGCGAACTCCCATTCGGGCTAAACGTGCGGCCGGTGGCGCTGACGATCCCCTCCGTCAGCGTTCCCTCCAGCTGGAACGGGTTCCCTATGGCGAGAACCGGATCGCCCACGCGAAGCGTTTCCGAATCCCCCAGCGAGGCGGGCGTCAGGTCAGGAACTGCCCCCTCTACCCGGATCACGGCCACGTCATCGCCGGGATCGCTGCCCAGCGCCTTTGCAGAAAGGGTGGCGCCATCGGCAAACTTCACCTCCAGGCTGTCGGCGCCGGCGACGACGTGATCGTTGGTGAGGATCGTGCCCTGGTCGTCGATGACGATGCCGCTGCCTGTACCCTGGGCTTGGGGGCCAAAGGGTGTGCGCCCGCCGGACGTGCTCGTGATCTCGACCACCGCCGGCCGGACCTGTTCGTAGATATCGGCGGCCGAGAGACAGCCGGAGTCAAGGGCTAGCTTGCCCGAAGAGGCGGTGTCACTGGACTTCCCGGACGTGGCGGCGGTCGTTGGGGCGGCTGCCTGAGGGGCTCCGCCTCCGCTATCGGGCCAGAGTTGCACCGCCGCGATGGCCAGGGCGGCGCCGGTCAGGCCGACAGCCAGTGCTGCCAGTCCCGTGATCAACTTTCGCACTTCGACCTCCCTGCCCCCTCTTCCCAATTAACTCGGTCGCTGCCGGCAGATCACAGTCCCGAATCGCTCCCGCCCGAAGGCGCGCTGTTCGACTCAGGGCCGTCGCCGCCGGGGCCGAACCCGCGCATTCCGCCGAAGCCGTGCATCCCGCCGAAGCCGGGCAGGAAGCCGCCCATCCCCTTACTGACCGCCCGCAGGTCGCCGTCGACAGAGACGATGGTCACGTGGTCTCCGCTCTCGAACTTCGAGAGGTCCTTGGGGGCAACGGTCACGCTGTCGGTAATGGTGTAGTCCTTGGAATCGCCGCTGTTGAGGTCGACGCTGATCTTCTTGGCGTCTGTGTCCACTGACTTGACGGTCCCCAGGTCAACAGTGGCAGTGTGCGTCTTTCCGTCGCTATCCGTGAACTGGAAGGAGCCGCCCAGGAGGTGGCTGAACAGCTCGCCCCGGGGGATGCCGTTCAGCTCCGGAAAGAGGTCGTTGGCAATTGGCAGCGGCTCCGGGCGGGCCTCCAGGGTGACGGTCACGTCCTGGGCGTCGCCGTCGCGGGTGATGGACAGGGCGACTTTATCCCCGGCCTTCTTATCCTTGAGCGCGTCCCGCAGGCTCGCCCTATCGCTGACTGCGGTGCCGTCGATGCTCTTGACCACGTCGCCGCGCTTGAGGCCCGCCTTGTCAGCCGGGCTATCGGCGATAACCGAGCCGATGGTGAGGCCATCAGGTGTCGGCACGATCGCCGCCCCCAGCCAGGGGTGCTCGTCAGCGGTAGTGTCCTGGGCTGTGCCCAGGGTGGAGAAGACGTCCTGAGTTCCGGCCGCGAGCGCGGCGTCGCTGGAGCCGCCCCCGTTGAAGGCCCGTACGGCCAGTATGGCCCCGATCGCCGCCATCGCGGCGAACGCTAGTGCCGCTGATATGATGCTCTTCTTCATCTCTGCCTCCTCCGTTTGCCAACCGCGTCGACAAACGCCGACATGTTTCTCTGGAAGCGATTCTAGGCCTGCGAGGTTAAAGCAACCTTGGGATCACATTAGAGTTCATTAATGTGCTGGGCGCGATCCTCATCGACGTTGGCCTGCGGGCCGAGACGCCCTACGTCAGAGCCTACGTCACGATCAACAGAAGACGCGCATCTTCCTGCGCCGCGAGGGCCTCTACGAGCGTGCCGAGTTTGACGAGCTGAAGGTGGGCCTGACGGTAGAGCGCGCTTCACTGGAGTCGTGGTGCCTGTCCACGCCGCGGCCAGCGAAATCGTCATCCTCCAGTAGCCAGCCTCAGCTGGCGGAAGGGCCTTCTGGCCGGTCCCGGTGAGGCCGCGTGGAACTCCTGGCCTACCCCTTCGCGTAGTTGCTGGCGCCCGCCCAGTCGATGAGCACGACTGGCTCGTCGCCGACGACCCAGGCGTCATGGCCGGAGGGCAGGGCCGAGACCTCGCCCGGGCCGACCTCGAACTCCGTGCCGTCCGCCATCACGACGTGGATGCGGCCGGAGGCGTGGTACTGGAAGTGGGGCGCCTCGCACCACTCCGTGCCGGCGATGGGCTTGACGTGCTGCGACCAGCGCCAGCCCGGCTCAAGCGTGAGCTTGCCCACGACGCCGCCGCCGATGTTGACGATCTCGGCCTTCCCCTTCTCGAAGGTCCGGGTCTCGTCCGGGGACCTGAGGTCTTTTCGCTCTGCGCTCGCCATCGGAGCCTCCTTCTTGCCTAGACAGGGCTTTGGGGTGATCAGCGTAGTAGTCTAGCACGGACGTGGCGCTGGTGCTATCGCATTCGCGGGAAATGTAATGGCGCGCTCGGTGTCCGCCTGAGGCGGAGAACCCACGACCTCAGCCTCTCCGCCTGAGGCGGACTCAATCCGGACTCTTCTGTGAGCCCGGCAGCATCGAGCCGGGGGAGAGTGTGTCCAGCAGGCGGCGGCCGGAGCCCGACTTGAGGAAACGTTCCCGTGCGAGAGCCAGCCGCTTGGTCTCAAAGGACTCCCAGCGGAACAACTGCCATGGTCTGTGTGGGCGAGTCCAGCGGCTGAGGCCGGCGTTGTGCTCAGCAAGTCGTATTTCAGGCAAGCGACCTGTGGAGCCGATATAGCGGTGCCCCTTCGCATTGGTCAGGACGTATACATACCACGGCATCAGCGGGTGCCACGACTCATAGGCAAAGAGTGGCGCGCTCGGTGGGACTCGAACCCACGACCTCAGCCTCCGCAGGGCTGCGCTCTATCCGGACTGAGCTACGAGCGCGCGATATTGGGGCCAGCGCCTGGCCCCCTGTGTAGTCTGGTGCCGAAGGGGGGATTTGAACCCCCACGCCCTTTCGGACACTGCGCCCTGAACGCAGCGCGTCTGCCATTCCGCCACTTCGGCGCGCATCTATTGGATGGTGGGCGGTGCAGGACTTGAACCTGCGACCTCTTGCGTGTGAAGCAAGCGCTCTCCCAACTGAGCTAACCGCCCTCTGCTATAGCGCCTCTGCTATAGCGATTGTAGAGCCGCCTCTTCGAGGGCGTCAAGGCGAATGGCGGCCGCGCGTTGACCGCCGCGGGTGGCCGTTGATACACTCGCGCCTGGGGCAGGGTAGCTCAGCGGTTAGAGCAGTGGCTTCATAAGCCATGTGTCGCGGGTTCGAATCCCGCCCCTGCCACCACTCACGTCTCCGCACAAGGGAGGTGCCGCGTGCCCCGCATTCGCAAGACGATCGAGATCGAAGCCTCGCCCGAGCATGTGTTCGGCTATGCGACCAACGCTTCCACGCAGACCGGCTGGGTAAAGTTCCTCAAGCAGATCGACATAACCTCCGGCGACGGCCAGAGCCAGGGCACCACCGACCGTTGCGTCGTCAAGCTGGGGCCGCGCGCCCAGGCCGTCGACGCCGTGTGGACGGAGTACGACGCGCCCCGCGCCTTCGCCCGCAAGACCACCGGCGGCATGGAGATGGAAGGCCGCATGACCTTCCAGCCGGTGGACGGCGGCACGCGCGTCGAGTGGACGATTGGCTACAAGCCGCCGATGGGCCCGCTGGGCCTTTTCGTGGACGCGCTGTTCATGAATCGCGTCTTCCAGAACGAGATCGAGGAGTCGCTGGAGAGCCTGAAGGCCCAACTGGAGGGCTAGCCCCGCGGCAGGCCCAGCCCCCGCAGGGCGATGATCTCCCGTTGTACCTCGGAGGTGCCGGCGCCGATCGTGTCCTGCACCGCGGAGAGGTAGGCGTGGGGCAGGGCGCCCTGCCAGAGCGCCCGCTCGCCGTCACGGACAGTCGCGTAGGGGCCCAGCAGCGCCATGCCGGCCGTGTAGAGCCGCTGCGCCAGCTCCGTGTTGAACAGCTTGACCATCGCCGCCTGGGCGCGGAACTCCTCGCCGCGCTCGTGCATCCCTATCGCCCGCCAGAGCAGCAGCCGCGCCACCTCGAACTCCGCGGCCAGCGCCGCCAGCCGATGCCGCACCTGCGGGTCGTCCCAGGGTTTCGCGCCGTCGCGCTCCTGGCGGGCGTAGCGGACCAGCGCCCAGAGCATCCGCAGGTGCACGAACGCCCGGTAGATGGTGATCCGCTCCACGCCGAGCGCCGACGTCAGCACCTCCCAGCCGCGCCCCTCGCCGCCGACGAGCTCGCTGCGGGGGACGCGGACGTTCTCGAACGCCACCTCGTTGAACCAGCCTTCGTCCAGCAGGTTCAGCAGCGGCCGGACCTCGACGCCCTCCGACTGCATGGGGACGATCACCACGGAGACGCCGGCGTGCTTGGGTGTGTCGGCGTCCGTGCGCGCCGCCAGCCAGCAGTAGTCGCTCTGGGATGCGCCGCTGGTGTAGACCTTGCGGCCGTTGATCACGTAGTCGTCGCCGTCGGCGATAGCGCGGGTCTGGAGCGAGGCGAGGTCGGAGCCGGACTCCGGCTCCGTATAGCCGAGGCAGAAGGTGATCTCGCCGCGGGCCAGCGCGGGCAGGTAGCGCCGCTTCTGCTCCTCGCTGCCCTTCAGCAGCAGGATCGGGGCGACGATGATGCGGGCGATGGCGTCGCTGGCGGGGCCGCCGTGCAGCGCGACCTCCTCCTCCACGATGAACTGGTGGGAGACGGGCTGTCCGCCGCCGCCGTACTCCCTGGGCCAGCTCAGGCCCAGCCAGCCCTTGGCGCCCAGCTTGAGCTCGAAGTCGCGGGCCGGCATGTAGCCTGGCGGCATCGGCCGCGGGTCGGAGCGGTGGCTGGTCCCCAGCTCGGCGGCGAGGAACTCGCACACCTCCCCGCGAAGGCGCTCTTCGGAGTCGCTCAGGCGGAAGTTCATCGCGCCGCCCCGCTACCGGTTATGCCGGCCTGTCCTGAGCGGAGTCGAAGGGCCGGAAATAGCGGATGTCCAGTATCGAGCCCGTCCGCTCGGCCGCGTCCTTGAACACGGGCTCGACCCTGGCCCCGATCTGGACGCCCTCCGCCTCGCCGATGCGGTGCGCCAGCAGGTCGTCGGCGCCGTCGAGCTGGACGAGCGCCAGCGTCTGCGGCGGGTCGAGCGGCTCGCCCTCGACGCCGCGGTGGGCGGTCGTGACGGCCCGGACTGTGCCCTGCGGCCCCACCTCTTTCCACTCGTCCAGGGCGGCGAAGCAGCGCGGGCAGAAGATGGACGGCGGCAGGTGGACGTAGTCGCAGGCGGCGCAGCGGGTGCCCAGAATGCGCCCGCCGTCCTTCAGCTCGCGGAAGAAGCGCTCCCCGGCGATGCCCATCGTGTAGAGGTGGCTGACCGGGAAATCGCCCGGCCAGGCTCGCAGGTCCGTGACTCGCTCGATGTGCTCGGTGCTTCCCATGCTCGCTCCTACGCCGGCCGGAAGTAGCGGATGTCCCGGATGGAGCCGGTTCGCTCCTCCGGCGGCTTCCAGGCCGCCTTCACCTTCATGCCGATGCGTATCTCGTCCGGCTTGACCTCGCCGAGGTAGTGCAGGAAGCCGCCGTGGCTGGTGCCGTCGATCTCGATCACGGCGACCAGAATCGGGTCCTCGATGCGGCTGGCGTCCCAGCGGAGGTGGGAGATAGAGAAGGTGTTGACCGTGCCGCTGTCCTGCACGAACTGCCATCCGTCCGTCGGGCGGAAGCAGCGTTCGCAGAACATGCGCGGCGGCACCAGCACGCGCTCGCACTTGTGGCAGGTCCGGCCGATGATCCGTCCGTTCTTCAGCTCCTCGAGGAAGCGGCCGATGGCGATGCCGGTGTCCCAGGCGTAGCGCAGCGAGGAGGGCCACTCCAGCGTGAGGACCTTCCCCTGCTGGATCGCCTCGTCGCTCAGGGGAGTGCCGGGGGAGGGGCTGGCAGTTGGTGGTTCTTTCATGCAGATCTACTCCACTAGGCCTTTGCGGAGCCGATCGAGGAAATCCTCGCTCCGGCAGCATACGTAGGCGAAGACGGCGCGCACCTCGGGCCACTGCGCTTCCTCTATGCTCCGAAAGACCTGCGCCGTTCGGCGTCGGTGCTCCCGGAGGTCCACCTGCCTGTACGCGGCGATGATCCCCTCCTTCGTGCGGGTTCCCATGAAATCGTCCAACGTCATGCCCAAGGCCTTGGCGACGACGGCCAGCGCTTCTCTATGCGCCCTTGCATAGGCCTCGTTGACGCGGCCCGGGCGTTGTCTGCCGCGTGTCATCGTGGGCTGCCCCACCGCAGCTTGAAAGCTGCGGCATCGCTTCCGATTGATGCCGCACCCTTCAGGGTGCGGTCCTGCCAAGCATGTCGGTCTGCCATCAGTCCACCCTCATGACCACTACCGTGCCCACCTGCATAAGGTCGCCCCAGGCCTGGGCTAGCCCCACCTTGGGCTGGCCGGGGACCTGGCGACGGCCGGCCTCCCCGCGGAGCTGCCAGAAGATCTCGGCGACCTTCATCAGCCCCGCCGCGGCGATCGGGTTGCCGACGCCCAGCAGCCCGCCCGAGGGGCAGACCGGCATGTTGCCGTTGCGCTGGGTGACGCCGTCGGCGGTCAGCTTCGCCGCTCCGCCCTTGTCCGCCAGGAGAAGCCCCTCCAGGTGATGAAGCTCCTTGTATGAGAACGGGTCGTACGGCTCCACGATGTTGATCTGCTTGCGCGGCTCCGTGATCCCCGCCATCTTGTAGGCCATGCGCGCCGCTCTCTCGACGTAGGCCGGAAAGGCGAGGTCGCGGTTCGTCCAGTACGCCGTGTCGAGGTTCCAGCCCACGCCGTCCAGCCAGACCGGCTTGTCGGTCAGCCGTCGCGCCACATCCTCCGACACGAGCACGATCGCCGCGGCGCCGTCGCTCACCGGGCTGACGTCCAGCCGGTTCACCGGCGACACCATCACCTCCGACTCCATCACGTCTTTCACCGTGATCTCTTCCGCCACCTGCGCCGACGGGTGGTCGAGGGCGTTGCGCTTGTTCTTCACGGAGACAAGCGCGATCTCCTCCTTGGTTATGCCGTACGTCTGCATGTAGCGCTGCATCTCCAGGGCGAAGATCCAGATCAGGTTCGGCTCCAGCGGCCGCTCCAGGATGTTATCGAAGATGGTGACGAAGGCCCCCTGCGGGTGGGGGTGGCAGGTGGACATCTTCTCCTCCGCCACGACCAGGCAGACGTCGAACAGACCCGACGCCACATGGTGCCAGGCGTGAATCGGCACGAGGACGCCGGTGCCGCCGCCGGCGTACGGGCGCGTGACCGGGCGGCCCCAGCCGCCGATCCCCGGCGCCAGGTACTCGCCCTTCATGTGCACGCCGTCGAAGGCGTCCGGCGCGGAGCCGACGATGACGCCATCGACGTCCTTCAGCCCGAGGCCGCAGGACGCCAGCGCCTGGCTGGCTGCCAGCCAGGAAAGCTCCGTCCCAGATTCCTGGGCGCGGCGCATGAAGCGAGTCAGGCCAGCCCCTACGACCGCTACCCTACGCATGCAACCGCCTCAGCTCGTAGCTGCAGGCCTTTAGGCCTGCTAGACGAAGGCAGGGCTGAAGGCCTGCAGCTACGAATGACCGTCTGTGAAGACTGCAGGCCCGCCGAATAAATTCGGCGGCTCCGGAACTGGGAGCCGCGCATTTCAATGCGCGGGGTTGAGATCACCGTCTCGCTAATCACGGGACAGCACCACCACCGCGCCCGTGCCCGTCGGCACGCCCCGCCACGACTGCGCGAGAGCCGTTCTCGCCTTCTTGAGCTGGCGCGGGCCGGCCTCGCCGCGGAGCTGCGCAACAACCTCGATCACCTTCTGCCCGCCGCTCGCCTCGAACAGCTGGCCGACGCCGAGCGAGCCGCCCGATCCGTTGACCGGCAGGTCGCCGCCGCGGGCGGTTGCGCCCTCGGCGGTGGCCGGGCCCGCGCGGCCGGGGCCGAACAGACCCAGCGCCTCCAGGTGCTGCAGCTCCTTGAAGGAGTACGTGTCGTCCACCTCCGCGAAGTCGATCTCCCGGCGCGGGTCGCGGATGCCGGCGAGGCGGTACGCCATCTCGGCCGCAGAGCGCGCGTAGGCGGCGGAGGCGCCGTCCGCGGCGGTCAGCCCGCTCACGGTCGCCCAGCCGATGCCGCGGACCCAGATGGGCTGGCGCTTGAGCTTCTTCGCCCGGTCCTCGGCCGCGAGGACGATCACCAGCGCGCCGTCCGCTGGCGCGCTGACATCGAGGTTCGAAAGCGGCTCGAATGCGGGCGGCGAGGCGAGGACGTCTTCGGGGTTGACGGCGGCGGCGTGGGCTGCGACAGGATTGGCGAGGGCGTTGCGGCGGTTCTTGGCGGCGACGTGGGCGCACTGCTCGCGGGTGTTGCCGGAGGAGGAGAGGTACATAGAGGCCTCCAGCCCGGCCAGGGCGTGGGCGTTGAAGCCCAGCGGCCGCACGAACACCGGGTCCAGGGCGAAGGCGTGGAGGGCGCCGGGCGTCTCCACGTTGGAGGCTTTGCTGTGCGCCTCCACGGCTACGACGTCCACGATGCCGCTGGCGATCTGCATGTAAGCGGTGGCCATCCCCTGGATCGTATCGCCGCTGACGGTGTAGACGGGCCGTTCGGCGCCGCCGATCTGGTCGGGCACGTACTCGTCGAAGATGCTGGTGCCCTCTGCCAGGTCCTCGGAGCAGGTGAGGAAGGAGTCGATCTCGCTGCGGGGGTCGAGGCCGGCGTCCGCGTAAGCGCGGGTGGCGGCCTCGAACATAAGCTCCTTGTAGGAGAGGCCCGGGCTGGTGGCCCGGAAGGCCGTCTGGCCTACACCGACGATAGCGACTCTTCTCGGCATGTCTTGAAGCGGCTGAACTGCCGAGGGATAAGTCTACCCCAGCGCCGCCTTACTGGCGAGCCCCCGCCGACGTAGATGGCGGGGCTGATTCCGCGTTGACAGCCCGAGCCTCCCCTGCGAGAATGGAATAGGCGACTTGTATTTCTGCAATCAGAGGTAGCGATACCTCCAGGCAGGGGGTTAACGCTGGGAAGAGCAGGTCGTGGAGGCTTTTGACCTAGTCGCCATCGGCGGCGGCAGTGGGGGGTACACTGCCGCTATCCGCGCCACCCAGCTCGGCCTCTCCGCAGCCCTCATCGAACGCGATCAAGTCGGCGGCGTCTGCCTCCACCGGGGCTGCATCCCCACCAAGGTCCTCCTGGAGACCGCCCAGAACCTCTCCCTCGTCCGCAAGAGCGGCGCCTTCGGCATCAACGCCGAAAACATCTCGCTTGACTACGCCGTCCTGAGGGCGCGGCGCGACCAGGTGGTCGGCGTGCTGCACAAGAGCCTCCGCTCCCTCATCCAGAAGCACAAGGTCGAGATCATCGAGGGCGACGCCCGCCTCCTTTCGCCCACTGAGGTCGAGGTCGGCGGCCGCCGCATCGAGGCGCGGCACGTCGTGCTCGCTACCGGCTCGAAGCCGAAGACGCTGCCCGGCCTGGAGCCGGACGGCGAGCGCATCTTGACAAGCGACCACTGCCTGGAACTCCCCGACGTCCCGAAGTCGATCGCCGTCATCGGCGCCGGCTCCATAGGGATGGAGTTCGTGTCGTTCTACCTGGACGTGGGCGCGGAGGTCACCGTGGTCGAGGCGCTGCCGCGGCTGCTGCCCCTTGAGGACTCCGACCTGGGCAGGGGGATCGAGAAGCTGCTCGCGGCCCGCGGCGCGACCGTCCTCACCTCCGCTCGCGTGCAGCCCGAGGCGACACGCGTCTACGACAGCGTCGTCGAGCTGGCCGTCGAGCAGGATGGCCGCCAGCAGACCGTCCGGGCGGAGCGGGTCCTGGTCGCGACCGGGCGCGGCGGCCAGATGGACGGTATGGGCCTGGAAAACACAAACGTAAAGGTCGAGAAGGGCTGCGTCCAGGTGGACCGCAGCTACCGTACGGCCGATCCCAGCATCTTCGCTGTGGGCGACGTTATCGGCGGGCTCCAGCTCGCCCACGTCGCCGCCGCCGAGGGCTACCTCGCCGCCCAGGCGATCGCCGGCAAGGATGTTGAGCCCCTGGACTACGGCCGCGTCCCCCGCGTGACCTACACCCGCCCGCACGTGGCGGCTGTGGGCCTCACGGAGGAGCAGGCGAGGGAGCGCGGGGGGAGCGTGAAGACGCAGCGCTTCTCGTTCCGCAGCAACGCGATGGCGCTCATCCACGACGAGACGGACGGCTTCGTGAAGCTCGTGACGGACGCGGACTCCGGCGACGTCCTGGGGGTCCACATTCTGGGCCACCAGGGCGGAGAGCTGATCGCGGAGGCCGCCCTCGCCCGCTTCCTCAACGCCTCCGCCTGGGAGATGGGGACGAACGTTCATCCCCACCCCAGCCTGAGCGAGGTGGTGGGAGAGGCGGCGCAGCTTTCGGCCGGGATCAGCATCTACTGGTAAGGAGGGGATGGAAGTGGTGTCGGTCAAGGAATCGCCAGGGGAGCTGGGACTGAGCAAGGAGCAGCTCCTGGATATCCTCTACAAGATGGTGCTCGCGCGCACCGTGGGCCAGCGAGAGCGGATGCTGAACCGGATGGGGAAGAGCCCGTTCGCCGTGACCGGCGAAGGGCACGAGGCGGCGCAGGTCGGCACCGCCTACGCCCTCGTCCCCGGCAAGGACTGGGTGTTCCCCTACTACCGCGACATGGGCGTCGCCCTGACGATAGGCCAGACGGCGCGCGACCTCATGCTGGAGTTCCTCTCGCGGGCGGAGGCGATCAGCTCCGGCGGTCGCAACATGCCCTCCCACTTCAGCGACCCGAAGCTCCGCATCGTCTCCGGTTCTGCGCCGGTGGCGACGCAGGTCCCCCACGCCGTGGGCACCGCTTTCGCGAGCAAGCTTCGCGGCCTGGACGAGGTGTCGATGACCTGGTTCGGCGACGGCGGCTCGTCCAAGGGCGACGTCCACGAGGCGATGAACTTCGCCGGCATTCACAAGCTGCCCGTCGTCTTCGTCTGCGAGAACAACCAGTACGCCATCTCCGTCCACGTGTCGAAGCAGGCGGCAGTGGAGAATCTCTCCGTCCGCGCCCAGGGGTACGGCTTCCCGGGCGTCACGGTGGACGGCAACGACGTGCTGGCGGTCTACCGGGCGGCGAAGGAGGCCGTCGACAGGGCCCGGCGCGGCGAAGGCCCCACCTTCATCGAGGCGAAGACCTATCGGCTGGTGCCCCATACGAGCGATGATGACGACCGCCGCTACCGCTCCCGCGAGGAGGTGGAGGAGTGGAGCAAGAAGGACCCGATCCTCCGCTTCCAGGCCTACCTGCAGGAGCACGGCTTCCTGGACGCCAACGCCCGCGACGCCCTGACCAAGAGGGCCGCCGAGGAGGTGGACGCGGCCACGGAGTACGCGGAGAAGGCTGCGCCGCCTGAGCCGGAGAGCGCGCTCAGGCACGTCTTCGCGGAGGAGGAGGGCGAGTGATGGCCGAGCGAAACATGGTGGAAGCGGTCAACGACGCGATGATGGAGGAGATGCGCCGCGATCCCCGCGTCATCATCATGGGCGAGGACGTCGGCGAGGGCGGTGTGTTCCGCTCCACCCAGGGCCTCCTCGCGGAGTTCGGCCCCGACCGCTGCATCGACACGCCGCTGGCGGAGTCCGCCATCATCGGTGTGGCGATAGGCGCTTCCCTCAACGGCATCGTCCCAATCGCAGAGATCCAGTTCGCCGACTTCATCCACCCGGCGATGGACCAGATCGTGAACGAGGCGGCCCGCCTGCGCTACCGCTCCAACGGCACCTGGGGCTGCCCGATCACCGTCCGCGCGCCCTACGGCGCCGGCATCCACGGCGGGCCTTACCACTCGCAGAGCATCGAGTCGATCTACGGCCACGTGCCCGGCCTCAAGGTGGTCTGCGTGGCCACGCCCTACGACGCCAAGGGCCTCCTGAAGTCCGCGGTCCGTGACCCCGACCCGGTCATCTTCCTGGAGCACAAGCGCGCCTACCGCCTCTACCGCCAGGAGCTCCCGGACGAGGACTACACCATCCCCATCGGCAAGGCGGAGGTGAAGCGCAAGGGGAAGGACATCACGCTAATCACCTACGGCATGATGCTGCACCACTCGCTCAAGGCGGCGGAGACCGTGGAGGCGGAGGACGGCATCAGCGTCGAGGTGATCGACCTGCGGACGATCTCGCCGCTGGACAAGGAGACGGTGCTCTCGTCCGTTGAGAAGACCGGCAAGGCGCTGGTGGTGTACGAGGACAACCTGACCGGTGGCTTTGGCGCCGAGGTCGCTGCTATCATCGCCGAGGAGGCGTTCGACTCGCTGGACGGCCCGGTGACCCGTGTCGCCTCGCCGGACGTGCCGATCGCGCCATTCGCCGCCGTCCTCGAGGAGTACGTCCTGCCCAACGCGGAGAAGATAGCGAAAGCGGTCCGAGACCTGGCCGCCTACTAGGGAGGGCCGCGCATGACCACCACGCTCACAATGCCCGTAGTGGGCGAGACCGTCACCGAGGGCACGGTGGAGCGGTGGCTCAAGAAGCCTGGTGACCACGTCGACAAGTACGAACCCATCGTCGAGATCAACACCGACAAGGTGGACGTCGAGTTGCCCTCGCCTGTCACTGGGACGGTGAAAGAGCTGCTGGCGGAGGAGGGCGCTGTCGTCGCTGTCGGGATGCCGCTGGCGATTATCGAAGAGGTGGCCGGCGAGACAGCCGCGGAGGCGGCCGCGCCCCCGCCGACGGAGGCGACGGCCCCCGCGACAGCGCCGCCGGGCCGTGCGGCCCGTG
>JAUYGU010000145.1 GCA_030690405.1 Dehalococcoidia bacterium
CTGGAGCAGGAGTACGGGCGCGAGCCCACCAGCTAGGAGATCGGCAGGTGGATTGAGGTCGCCCCGGACAAGGTGCGAGAGAACATCAAGGTCTCGCAGGAGCCGGTCTCCCTGGAGACTCCGATCGGTGAGGAGGAGGACTCCCACCTGGGCGACTTCATCGAGGACCAGGGGACGATGGCGCCCTCGGAGGCGGCCTCGCACCAGCTCCTGAAAGAGCAGGTGCAAGAGGTGGTCGCCTCGCTCACCCCGCGCGAGCAGAAGGTGCTGATCCTGCGCTTCGGGCTGGAGGACGGCCGCAGCCGCACGCTGGAAGAGGTGGGACGCGAGTTCAACGTGACGCGGGAGCGCATCCGCCAGATAGAGGCGAAGGCGCTGCGCAAGCTGCGCCACCCCTCGCGCTCCAAGAAGCTGAAGGATTACCTGGAGTAGGGACCGCCGACCGACCGGCATGGCGACCTGAAGGTCGCCCCTACATTAGTCTTCCCTACCCTCCCCCACGTTCCGGGAGTACTGGAGGATGTTCTCGTTGACGGCGTAGCCGGCCGCCTCCCAGAACGGTCTCGCGGGCGGGCTGCGCTTATCGACGAGGGCGTAGATGCGGCGCGCCCCCTTCGCCAGCAGCCGGCGCTCGATCTCCCGCACCAGCGCCATCGCGACCCCCTGGCGGCGCAGGTCGGGATGCGTGGAAAGGCGCGCGATGTTCGCCCGCCAGCCGTCCCAGCCGCCGATGATCGTCCCCACCAGCCGCCCTGCGGACTCGGCCACCAGCAGCAGGTCCGGCGAGAAGGCGTGGAACGTCTCCAGGTACTCGCGCCGGTCGGGCAGGGCCGTGTGCCGGTCGATCTGGCCCCACAGGCTGATGATCGGGTCGAAGTCCTCGGGACGCGCTTCGCGGATCGTGTAGCCGGACACTGCGACGTATATCTCCTTCGAACGATGTGGCGCCGGAAGACTCGATTGTAGCAGGCGGAGCGCTTACGTCCACCCCCCACCGGCCTGTTGACGGGCGCAGCCACGCAGCGCTAGCATCGTAGATAGAGATGCCTCTGTACGAGTACTACTGCCGGCGCTGCGAGCAGCGTTTCGAGCTGCTGCGGCCGGTGGCGCGCATGGACGACCCGGCACCCTGCCCGAAGGGCCACGAGGGCGGCGAGCGGATGCTCTCCACCTTCGCGGCGTTCTCTCAGGGGAGCGGCGGCCCCGGCGAGGCGCTGGGCGGGGGCGGCGGCTGCGGCGGCTGCTCCGGCGGCAACTGCGCCTGCTGCAGCGTGAACTGACCGCTGCCGCGCAGCGGGCGACCTGAAGGTCGCCCCTACGAGATTTCGTCTCGTCCTCGTGCCCGCTGGCCGTGGACAGAGCTAAAGCTCTGTCCCTACGCTGGCAGGCGCGCTGCCCGACGCAGGCGACCTGAAGCCTGTCCTGAGCGAAGCCGAAGGGGTGGCCCCTACGAACGCCAGCGGGTCGGCAACGGTGATCCGTTAATCCGTTTTCGCCTATCCGTTGACAGCTAGTGCGTCAGGTGACGCGGCCGCGGCGGCGGGACGCGAGGCCGCGGCTCCAGCGGCCTCGGAACGGGCTGCCGAAGGCCCGGCTGCTCTTCCTCCACGTCCCATCGCCTGAGGTAAAGGTAGACACCGGACACGCCGCCGATGAGCAGCGCCTGCAGCGTCGTGAACGCGCCGATGAGCAGCGTGATGTCGAACCAGAAGCCCTGCGGGAACATCTGGATCAGGTGGTCGGTGTTTGGGTCGAGCTCCCAGAGGTCGTTGGTGAAGGCGATGAAGTGGAACTGCCGCCAGGCGGCGTCGAAACCGAGGTAGGCGAGGACGGCGGTGGCCCCCACCAGCGCCAGCGTCAACACCGCACCGGTCGCCAGCGCGCGGGCGAGCAGCCGCACCGGCGACGAGGCGAGGAGCACCACCGCCAGGCCCAGGGTCAGCGCCACCAACAGCGTCTGGACGGTGAACAACGTCTGGAACAGGTCCCGCACGTCCGCCAGGTGGACCGTCTCGCGGGCGTTGAACAGCTGCTCCTGCTCGCCATCGATGTTCGACACAACGATGCGCAGCGGCGCCGGATGGTCCGCCTTGAAGTAGGTCACCATCTCACGGTTGGCACGGAGGAGCTCATCCTGCGGGATGCGGGTGGTGGCGACGGCGTTATACTCGCGGACCGAGTAGTCGTAGACACGCACCTCGGAGGCGGCGAAGCGAATGTTGGTCGCCACCAGGGTGAGCGGCACAGCTACGACCAGCAGGGCGAACGATATAGAACGAAAGAGGCCCAGCGCGGCCTCCCTTCTTTGCTCACCGACCGAGTTGCTGATTTCATGGTAGATATGGCTGATTCCGTTTGTCAACGAGTTAGTGACCGGTTATGATGCTTTAGCCGATGTTTTCGAAAGGGCGTTCCAAATGATGCCGACTAAGCGCGAGCTGCGTACGTTCAGCGGGCTGCGAAAGGTCATCGCCACACTGCGAGCGCCGGGCGGCTGCCCCTGGGACCGCGTCCAGACCCACGAGTCGCTGCGACCCTTCCTGCTGGAGGAGGCGAGCGAGACCCTGGAGGCGCTCGACGGCGGCGACCCCGCCCAGCTCTGCGAGGAGCTGGGCGACCTGCTGCTGGAGGTGCTGCTCCACGTCCAGATCGCCGAAGAGGGCGGCGAGTTCGGCCTGCCGGACGTTGTCTACGGCATCAGCGACAAGCTGGTGCGGAGACACCCGCACGTCTTCGGCGAGGCCACGGCGGAGACGCCGGAGGCGGTGGTGGAGCAGTGGGAGGAGCTCAAGCGGGAGGAACGGGGAGAGCGGTCCGCCCTCAGCGGCATACCGGCCACCCTGCCCGCCCTGGCTCACTCCCAGGCGATCCAGCGGCGCGCCTCGCGGGCCGGCTTCGCCTGGGAGAGCGTTAACCAGGCGTGGGAAGCGCTCGAAGAGGAGCTGCGCGAGCTGCGGGAGGCCACGACGCCAAAGGAGCGGCGCGACGAATTAGGCGACGTCCTGTTCGCGCTGGCCGGCCTGGCCCGCTGGCTGGATGTGGACGCGGAGGACGCCCTCCGCGCCACCTCTCGCGGATTCCAGAAGCGGTTCCAGCGTCTGGAGAACACCGTCCGCGAGAAGGGACGCGACCTCACGCAGATGACGACCGCGGAGAAGCTGGCGCTCTGGGAGCAGGCGAAGGAGACACCACTATCGCCCTAGGGCGGTACGTGCCTTCCGTCCAGACGTAGGGCAGGGCCCCGGCGCGCCTTCGTTTGTCGCGCTCGGCGGCCCGTGATAAGCTGTGGGCACCCCGCCAGCCCGGACAGGAGGCCCCAGATGACCCGGCAGCAGGAGAGCGTCGTGACGCCGGAGCGGTTCGCCGCCGGCATTACCTGGGCGCAGTACCTGGAGCAGATCAAGCGCAACCGCGAGAAGTTCGACTACAACTACGCGGAGACCGCGCTCACGGACAAAGACGTGGAGGCGTTCCGCTCGCTGGTGGCCAGGCCGGACGGCCCGGCGAATGTCCTGGCCCTGGGCGAGGACTGGTGCCCGGATGTCTTCCGCGGCCTGCCCGTGATGGTCCGCATCGCTGAGGCGGCGGGGATGGAGCTACGAATCTTCCCCCGCGACGACAACCTCGACATCATGGACGAGTTCCTGAAAGGCGGCGAGAGCCAGTCGATCCCGACGTTCGTGTTCTACACGCGCGACCACCGCTACATCGCCCACTGGATCGAGCGGCCGGCCAAGGCGAACGCCGAGCTGGGGGAGATACCGAAGCTGTTCGAGGGCTTGGACAGGGAGAAGGACCGCGACAAGATGCGTGAGCTCTACGACGAGTTCCAGCGCGGTCCGGTGTGGGCCTCGTGGCGCGAGGCGACGGTGCGCGAGCTGCGCGAGCTGCTGCAGGAGAAGTGCGGCTAGACGTCCACTCGCGGCTTCTAATCCCGCCGCCCTAACCCTACAAAATGCAAGAGGCAGTCCGCCCCAGACTGCCTCTTGCGCCGTCCGCCTTAGCAGCGGACCAGAAGGAGGTCGCCCCTCTAATTGTCTATGTAACTTGCTGAGTAAAACGCCTCTCGCAAGGAAAGGTTAACGGAACCGGTAATGCGTATTGGCGTTTTCTCAGTCAATTAGTCGGAGCCGCTCTCGCGCTCCACTAATGTAGAGACGCGCTCCTCGCGGATTTCGTTGCGTGGCCGCGAGGGGATCGGGGGCTATAATGGCCACGGGAGCCCCTTCATGCCGCGCCCGCCCTTCGAGATCCTGGAGCACACCGCCGACGCCGGTATCGTCGCGCATGCCCGAACCCTGGAGGAGCTGTTCGCCAACGCCGCCGCCGGCATGTTCAGCCTCATGGCCGACCTCGGCGGCGTCCGCCAGGCCGAACAGCGCGACATCGAACTCGAAGCGCGCGACCGCGAGGCGCTACTGGTGCGCTGGCTGACGGAGCTCCTGTACTACCTGGACGCGGAGGAGATGCTGTTCTCCCGCTTCGATGTGGACGAGGCGACGGACACGCGGCTGCGGGCCCGCGCCTACGGCGAGCGGATAGACCCGCGGCGTCATCGGCTCCACTTCGGCGTGAAGGCGGTGACGCGCCACATGCTGGAGGTGGCGCCGGAGGACGGCGGCTACCGGGCACAGGTCTTGTTCGACATCTGAGGAGCGAAGATGGCTGCCAGCTGGAAGAACATCCTCCAGAAGATCGACGACTGGCGCTGGCTCCTGCCCAAGGAGTACAAGGCCGGGATGCGCGTGCCGGGCCTGATCTTCGCGTCCGAGGAGATGCTCGGCATGATCGGCCAGGACCAGGCGCTGGAGCAGGTGGCGAACGTCGCCTTCCTGCCGGGCATCGTCAACTACTCCATGGCGATGCCGGACATCCACTGGGGCTACGGCTTCCCCATCGGCGGCGTTGCCGCGATGCGGGTGGAGGACGGCGTCGTCTCGCCCGGCGGCGTCGGCTTCGATATCAACTGCGGGACGCGCGTCCTCCGCACGAACCTCACGGAGGAGGAGCTGCGGCCGCACCTGAAGGAGCTGGTGGACCAGCTCTTCAGGGATATTCCCGCCGGACTCGGCGGGTCCGGGCTCGTCAAGGCTTCGCTCAAGGAGATCGATGAGGTGATGGTGAAGGGAGCGGGCTGGGCGCTGGCGCAGGGCTACGCCTGGCCGGAAGACGTGGAGTCGATGGAGGGGGGGGGAGCGCTGCAGGGCGCGAACCCGGACAAAGTCAGCTACCGGGCGAAGCAGCGGGGCGCCCCACAGCTGGGGACGCTGGGCTCGGGCAACCACTTCCTGGAGATACAGGTGATCGACACCGTGTTCGACCGCGAGAAGGCGGACGCGATGGGCATCCTGGGCCCGGGCCAGGTGCTCGTGTTCATCCACACCGGCTCGCGCGGCCTTGGGCACCAGACCTGCACAGACTACCTGGACGTGATGGAGGAGGCGGCGCAGAAGTACAAGATCCAGCTGCCCGATAAGCAGCTCGCCTGCGCGCCCATAGGCTCCAAGGAGGGGCAGGACTACCTGGGGGCGATGACCGCCGCCGCGAACTTCGCCTTCTGCAACCGCCAGCTGATCGCCCACTGGACGCGCCAGGCGTTCGAGCGCGTGCTGGGTCGCGACGCGCGCGATGACCTCGGCATGCATCTCGTCTACGACGTGGCCCACAACATCGCCAAGATCGAACGGCACCGGGTGGGCGGGCGAGAGATGACGGTGTGCGTGCACCGTAAGGGCGCGACGCGGGCGTTCCCGCCGGGCCACCCGGACATACCGGCGCGCTATCAGCGCAGCGGGCAGCCGGTGCTGGTGCCGGGCGACATGGGCCGCTACTCGTACATCTGCACCGGCACCCAACAGGCGATGACGGAGACCTGGGGCTCCGCCTGCCACGGCGCCGGGCGCGTGCAGAGCCGCCACGCCGCCAAGCGGATGCTGCAGGGGGTGGACGTCGCGCAGAGGCTGGCGGAGCGCGGGATCTACGTGCGCGCCCAGAACCGCGGCCTGCTGGCGGAGGAGGCCAGCGAGGCGTACAAGGACGTGGCCCAGGTGGTGGACGTCCTGCACGAGGCCGGCATCGCCGATCGCGTCGCCCGCATGCGCCCGATCGGCGTGATCAAGGGGTAGGCGTTACTCCCCAGCCACAACGTGGGGCGGGAAGGGGACGCGCACGCCTTCGGCGACGAAGGCGTCGACGAGGCGGCGGCGCAGCTCGGCGGCCACCTCCCAGCGGGCGGCGGGCCGCGTGCGGCTGCTCACCGTCACCGCGACCCCGGCGTCGCCGACGGACTCCACGCGGGCGGTCCGGGGCGCCTCGCTGATGAGCGGCTTGTAGTGAGCGTCGGAAGCAAGCTCGCGCCCCACGCGGTCGATAACCTCGGCCACCCGTGAGAGGTCCTCGCCGTAGGCAACACGCACCTCCAGGTTCACCTGCGCGTAGTCCCGCGTGAAGTTGGAGACCACGGAGATCGTGCCGTTGGGGATGGAGTGCAGCACGCCGTCCTGGTCGCGGATGAGGGTGCGGCGCAGCGTGATCTCCTCGACGGCGCCGGTGATCTCCGCGATGCGCACGACGTCGCCCTTGCGATACTGGTCTTCGACCAGGAGGAAGGTACCGTTGATGGCGTCACGGACGAGGGCCTGGGCGCCGAGGGCGAGGGCGAGGCCGGTGATGCCGAATCCGGTCACGATGGCCGTGATGTTCACGCCGGCCAGCGGCAGCAGCGTTAGCAGCGCGATCACGGTGATGATCGCCCGGCCGGTGCCGGTGAACACGGACGACAGCGTTCGCGACCGCTGGTCTACCTCCTCCGGCGAGGCGTCCCTCATCTGCCGCTCGATGGCGAGCCGCAGGGCGTGCGGGACGATGCGGTGGATGGCGAGGTCGATGAGCAGGGCGAACGCGACGACGCCGAGGATGCGGGCGCCGTCGCCGGCCAGCCAGTCGCTGACGTCGTCCCAGCCGGGCGCGGTGACGAGGTACGGGAGCATCGCCCTCTAGGCTAGTGGACGGCGGCGGGGGAGGGCAAGGGCAGAGCGGTCGGGGTTGCCGATGGAGCCTGCGGAAGGGGTGGGGCGCATGGCCATGCGCCCCTACGGCTCCGCGCGCTCCAAGGGGGCGCACGGCCGTGCGCCACTACGGCTCCGCGCGCTCCAAGGGGGCGAAGGAGTGGAGCTGCTTCTTGATGCCGGCCTCGCCCTGGAAGGCGACCACGACCTGGTAGTCGGCGCCGGAGGGCTCGCAGGAGACAACGATCCCCTGGCCGAACTTCGGGTGGCGGACGTGGTCGCCGGCGGAGAAGACCTCAGCGGGAGCTCGCGCTTCGACAGGCTCTCGCCCAGGCGAGTCGCCTTCGGCGACAGGGCGAGCGTCGTGGTCGGGCGCGGCATGCTGCGCCCCTACGTCCGCGGCCACGCGGTAGCGCTGCCGGCCCGACCACAGCGTGGGGGCGGTGGCGCGCTGCGCCTGCGCCGTCAGGTCGGGCGGGATGTCGCCCAGGAACCGCGAGGGCGGGTGGTGGCCCGTGAACGACCGCCGGAACGCCCGCACCAGGTAGAGCTGCTGCTTCGCGCGGGTCATTCCCACATAGCAGAGGCGGCGCTCCTCCTCCAGTTGGCCCGGATCGCCGCTCTCCAGCGAGCGCATGTGCGGCAGCAGCCCCTCCTCCAGCCCGACGATGAAGACGACCGGAAACTCCAGCCCCTTCGCCGCGTGGAGGGTGATGAGCGTGGCGGCGTCCACGGCGTCATCGTACTCGTCGACGTCGGTGATGAGGGCGGCGTCCTCCAGGAACGAGGGCAGGGCGTGCTCCGGCTTCAGCTCGTCGTACTGGGCGGTGACAGCCCGCAGCTCCTGTACGTTCTCCCAGCGCTCCTCACCGTCGGGCAGACCCTCGCGCTCCTGACCGAACAGGTGCTCGCGGTAGCCCGTGCGTTCGATGATCGTGTCCAGCAGCTCGGAGAGGGAGGCCGTCTTCGAGAGCGCGATCAGCTCGTTGAGGAGGCCGAGGAATCGCAGCAGGGCACCGGCGGTCCGCTTCTGGAAGGGGTGGTCGACGCCCTCACCCCGACCTGCCGGTCGCCCCTCTCCCGCAAGCGGGAGAGGGGTTGGGGGTGAGGGCTGGTAGTCTGGGGAGTCCCGCTCCGCGTCGGCCACGAGCTGGAGGGCGGCGTAGATGGGGACGGACCGCTCGCCGGACCAGCGCGTCAGCTCCGCCAGCGTGCGGTCGCCGATGCCGCGGTGAGGCACGTTGATCACGCGCATCAGGGCGACCGAGTCGTACGGGTTGTGGACGAGCCGCAGGTAGGCGAGCAGGTCCTTGACCTCGCGGCGCTCGTAGAAGCGGGTGCCGCCGACGAGGCGGTAGGCGATGTTGCGGCGGACGAACGCCTCCTCCAGAGGCCGCGACTGGGCGTTGGTGCGGTACATCACGGCGAAGGCGCGGAAGGGCAGCTTCTCCGCCTTCGCCAGCCGCTTCATCTCCCCGGCGACGAAGTCCGCCTCGTCCTCCTCGTCGTACGCCTCGTGGACGACGATCGGGCGGCCGGGCCCGTTCTCCGTCCAGAGGTTCTTCTCCTTGCGCTGCTTGTTGAGGGCGATGACGCTGTGGGCGGAGTCCAGGATCGCCTGGGTGGAGCGGTAGTTCTGGTCCAGGATGACGACCGTGGCGTTCGGGAAGTCGTGCTCGAAGTTGAGGATGTTGCGGATGTCGGCGGCGCGCCAGGTGTAGATCGACTGGTCCGGATCGCCGACGACGCAGATGTTGCGGTGGCGGCTCGCCCACTGCTTCGCCAGGACGTACTGAGCGATGTTCGTGTCCTGGAACTCATCGATATGGACATGCTGATAGCGCTCCGCGTACTTCTCCAGCACGTCTTCGCGCTCCTGGAACAGCTCCACTGTCTTGTTGAGGATGTCGTCGAAATCGAGCGCGGAGTTCTGCTCCAGGATGTCCTGGTAGCGGAGGAAGACGCGGGAGGTCACCTCCTGGAAGTAGTCGGCGACGAGGGCGGCGAACTGGCGCGGCCCCTGGAGTTCGCTCTTGGCGCGGGAGATGGCGGAGAGGACGGCGCGGGGGGCGATGCGCTTCGGGTCCAGCGCGAGGTCCTGCATAGCCCGCTTGACGGCCGCGATCTGGTCGGCGTCGTCGTAGATGGCGAACGTGCGGGGGATGCCGATCTGCTCGCCGTCGATGCGCAGGGTGCGGGCGCAGACGGCGTGGAACGTGCCCAGCGTGATGTCCCGGCCGCGCTCCTCGCCCACGAGCGCGAACACGCGGTCGCGCATCTCCCGGGCGGCCTTGTTCGTGAACGTGACGGCGAGGATGCGCCTCGGCTGGACACGGTGCTCGGCGATCAGGTAGGCGATGCGGTGGGCGATGACGCGGGTCTTGCCCGACCCCGGCCCGGCGATGATCAGGAGCGGCCCCTCGATGTGCTCGACAGCCTCCCGCTGGCGGGGGTTGAGGGGGGCGAGGATCGCCGACGCGGTGGGGGAGGTCATGCCCTCATTGTAGTGGAAGGAGGGAGGAGGAAGAAGGAACGACAGGCTCTCGCCCTCGCCTCTGCGAGTCGCCCTGTGCGACAGGCGAGTCGCCTTCGGCGACAGGACGAGCGGATTGGGCCGGAAGTGAGGGGGCGAGCCCCCGCTTAAGACTCTGCGTCGGCCTCAGGGGCGTGCAGTCGCGGGCCCCAGAGCGGGGACAGGCGCGCACCGACGAACTGGCCCGCCACGGCCAGCGCGATCTCCGGCGGTATCACCCAGTTCGCCGAAACGAAGGCGAGGCGTATGGCAACCAGCGCCGGGATGCTCGCGTGAATCGCCACGAACCAGGCCGGCGAGAAGCGGCGCAGGCGACGCCGCCACATCCCCAGCGGCACATTGGTTCCGACCGCTGCAGCGAACAGCAATCCGATGAAGGCAGTTGCCATCACTTCCTATGGTACAGCACGCTGTCGTGGGGCGAGTACATATCCCTCAGAAGTCCACGGACGGCATCCAAACGCCCTCGGGCGGTTCGTACCGGCCCAGCGCCATCAGGTTCATCACCTTGATGGCGCGGCCGCCGGCCGCCAGGAGCTTGCGGTAGAGGCTGCCCTCAGTGAGGGGGCAAAAGCAGCGGGCGAACTCCGCCGGCACGCCCGTGGCGGCCTCCCCGACCAGCACCAGAAGGTCCTCCTCGGTCTCGGCGACGCCGTGGCCCGGAAAGCCCAGGATGAAGTAGCCGCTGACGTGGCCGTCGCGCTCGCGGAGGAGGGGGCGGAACGGCGGGTGCATCAGCGAGGCGACCTCGTTGCGGCGGCTCACCTTGTAGATGCGGCGGGACAGCTCCTCTATCGCTGGCAGGTCGGACTCCCTGCCCGGACGCACGGAGCCATCCGGGCAGGGCTGCGGGGCGGGCTGCATCATCGCGATCGGGTCCCTGGTATCGAAGCCGAGCGAGGCGTAGAGGCTGAGGGAGCCCGTGTTGAACGAGTCCTGCATGAGCCGCACCATCTCGATGCCGCTCCGCTCGGCGTGGGCGAGGACGTCTCGCATCAGCGCCCGTCCGATGCCCCGGCCCTGCGCGGGGACTTCAACCGATACCGGCCCGACTCCGCCGACCTCGTCCGGGATCAGCAGGCCGTTGCAGCCGGCGACCTGCCCGTTCTCCATCGCGGCAACCACGTAGCAGTCCTCCCGCTGCACGAGCCCGCCCATGACCATCCTGGTGAATGCCACACTCGGGAAATCCGTCGGGAACCCGTGCCTGTCGTGGATATCCTTGAACGCCTCGTAGCATATCCGTCCCATCTCGTCGACGTGTTCCGGCTTGGCGGGGACAAGTTCAAGAGCCAACCGATCTCCTCCTGTCGCTGCTTTCGGGCCGCACTGAGGCGGATTATACCAGCGGGCGCAGCGGGCAACCCTCGCACTGCGGCAGCATATCCGCCTCGCTGATAGCCGTTATGTCGACTCCCGCGCGCCTCAGCAGCTCTACGGTCGTCCAGAGCGGCAGGCCAACGACGTTGCAGTAGCAGCCCTCGTAGCGCCGGACCGGCCGCAACATCTCATCCTGGATAGCGTACCCGCCCGCCTTGTCGAACGGGTCGCCGCGGGCGATCGAGGCCTCGATCTCCCCGTCCGTGAAGGTGCGCATCGTCACCTCGGTCTCGGGGTGGCGCAAGAGGGCCGCCCGTCCACCGCGCGGTATGACGGCCACCGCCGTGATGACGCGATGCGATTCGCCGCGGAGGCGGCTCAGCATGGCCGCCGCCTCCGCCGCGTCGACGGGTTTCCCCAGTATCGTGCCTGCGTGCACGACCACCGTATCGGCGGCGAGTATCGGCTCCTCCGGCTCCGCCAGCCGGGCGGCCTCTGCCTTCATGCGCGCCAGCCGGCTGGCCACGATGACGGGGTTGCCGCTCTCAACCTCCTCGATGACGGACACCGGCCGGACATCGAACGGGATGCCCAGGCGGGCGAGCAGTTCCCTGCGTCGCGGCGAGGCGGAGGCGAGGATGAGCATCACAGACTACGGCGAGTGCCGCAGTGTCGCCACGCACTCGATGTGGTACGTGTGCGGGAACATGTCCACGGGCGTCACGTCCTCCAAGTGGTAGCCGCCATCGGCCAGCAGGCGGAGGTCGCGGGCCAGTGTGGCCGGATCGCAGGAAATGTAGACGACGCGCGCGGGCGCAAGCGCCAGCACGGCCTCCAGCGCCTGGGGATGGCAGCCCTGGCGCGGCGGGTCGAGAATGACGGCGTCGGCCCGCTCCGCCAGCTCGGGGAGCACGGCCTCCACCTTTCCTTTGAAGTACTGCACGTTGGGCGAAGCGGCGGTGTTCACGAGGGCATCGTCGACGGCGGCGGCGGACTCCTCGATCGCGATGACGCGGCGGACGTGCGGCGCCAGTGCCACAGCGAAGGTGCCGACGCCGGCGTAGGCGTCCACCAGCACCTCTCCCCCGCTGAGACGCAGCCGCTCCCGCACGAGGGCGATGAGCCGTTCGGCCTGCGGCGTGTTCGTCTGGAAGAACGAGGCGCCGGATATGCGGAAGCGGGCGCCGGCCAGCTCCTCGTGGTAGTGGCGCTGGGCGGACGGCAGCGACGGCTCAATCCCGCCGAGGTCGGGGTGGATGAGCACCTCGCCGGTGTTCACTCCGTAGCGGATCGCCACCTGGTGGAGACCGGCGCACTTCCCCTGGAGCTTCGGCAGCGCGTCGTTGATCCAGGGGTCCATGATCAGACAGCGGTCAATGCGCAGGAAGCGTCGGCTGTTGCGCATCACGAACCCCAGCTCGCCGGCGCGGTTGACCGAGAAACGGGCGTGGTTGCGGTATCCCCAGGGCTCGTCCGTGCCGACGGTGGGCGAGACGGGGGCATCCTCGAAGCGGCCGATCCGGCGGAGTTGCTCGCGGACCACGTGCGCCTTCATCTCGAGCTGCCTGGGGTAGGCGACGTGCTGCCACTGGCAGCCGCCGCAGGCGCCGAAGTACGGGCACGGCGGCTCGACCCGGTCGGCGGCGGGCGATAGAACCTCCACGACGCGCCCCATCGCCACGCCTTTGCGCTCCCGGTCCACCTCGACGACCGCCAACTCGCCGGGGATGCCGTAGTCTGCGAAGACGGCTTTCCCGTCGCAGTGCGCGAGGGCGCCGCCTTCGTAGGCTATATCTTCAAGCGTGACGCTGACGCGGTACGGTTCGACGCGGGTGTGCCGCTCTCTTCGCTTAGACATGATGCGAAAACCAGTTTATCGGCGCGTAGAGGCGAAGCCAAGCGAGCTTGTCGCGCGTTCTACCTAGAGATGGAACGAACGGAAGGTGGCGTGATATAATGCGCAAAAGTCTATTCCATAGTACCAAGGGCAGGTGGTAATGGGACAACAGTTGGCAGTCCTAGCGGGCGTTGTCGGCGGCGTCTGGGCGCTGCTGCTCTGGCTGAGCATCGTCGTCTGGGTCTACCGCGACATTCGGGACCGCACACGCGATTCGTCACTGCAGGTCCTATCGGTATTCGTCGTTCTCATGTTCTTCCCCGGCTTCAACGTGCCGGGCCTGGCGCTTTACCTGATGCTGCGCCCACGCGACACGCTGGAGGAGGCGTACGCGCGCTCCCTTGAGGAGGAGGCGCTGCTGCGGGAGCTGGGCGACGAGGGCTCATGCCCCTCCTGCCGCCGGCTGACCGATAAGGACTTCCACTATTGCCCGTCCTGCCAGACCCAGCTGAAGGACGAGTGCGCCAAGTGCAAGCATCTGCTCAGCTTCTCCTGGGTCGCCTGTCCCTACTGCGGCACCACCCGTCCGGGCGTCGCCCCGGCCACCCAGCCGGGCGCGACGCAGGCAGCCAGCGGGCAGCCCGCGTACAGGGACCAGGGGCCGCTACAGGCGTCGCCTGCAACGCAAGAAGCGGAGCCGGTGCGCTACCAGCACTAAGACGACCGAGACCGTAGCGGACAGCGGACGGCGCCGGCAGGCCCGTCCGCTTCTCTATACGAGCGCGGATAGGTCCATCTCGCCCGCCAGTCCGGCGATGCGCTCCACCTTGGCGCGGCCGCAGAACGGCGTGACGCCGTACAGCGCCTCCAGCCGCTCCACAGCAGCCACCGTATCGAATCGCGTCCGCAGCACCGGGATCCCCTCCTCCGCCGCACGCTCCTCGACGTAGGAGAGGACGGGCAGCCCGCCGGTCACGATCAGACACGGCACCCCGGCGTTGAGGGCGCCCAGCTGCTGGTCCGGCTTGTCGCTGCGGACGATGACGGCGTTCGGGCCGTAGCGGGCGAAGTAGCCCTGCGCCGGGTCGGCGCTGATCGACGAGATTATCGGCCGGTCGATCACTGTCTCGCTGGCGCTGTTGAGCGAGCTGCTGCCGGCCTCCAGCGCTTCCGCCAGCGCGCCGAGGGTGGGAGCGGCCAGCGTGCGGTCCTCAGGAATGAGACCGAGGAGACGGACGCCGATGGCAGCGGCGGCGGCGCGCGTCGCCTCCAGCCGTCTGAGGGGCACGCGGGTGACCGCTACGCCCGCGCAGGCCTGGCCCAGCGCCCCGCAAAACGAGGGGAGGCCGGCGGGCAGGGGGTCGGCGTAGGCGACCACGACCACGGCCCTGGCGGAGAGAGACGCCAGCGCGCCGCGGGGATCGCCCGCCGGCGCCTCTACGAGCGAAACGTCGGCGTCGGCGCTCAGCGCAAGCGCCTCCAGGGGCTCTGGTCGGCGGTCGGCGTTGAACGCCAGTCCGGCCAGCAACCGGGCGTCCGCAGCCGCGTTCGCGTCTCCGGCGAGGCGCCAGAGGGCGACGCGCTTGCCGCTATCAGCGAGCCGCCGGCCGAGGGCGGCGACGATGGTCGTCTTGCCGCTGAGCGATTCGGGGGCGGCGATCAGGACCGCGGGCATAGCTTGGTGAATTATAGCACAAGCTCTTTCCCGCGGTAGCTGGCCGGCCTAGGGCGAGCGCTCCGCCACCGGGATCTCCAGCGGCCGCGCCGGCCAGAACAGGTAGACGGCGAACACGATCATCGCCACCAGGGCGGCCAGGCCGCCTCCGGTCATCGTCCAGTAGCCCGCCTCCAGCCGCAGCTCGTTGGCCAGCAGCGATCCTGCTCCGCGCGCCGCCGTCGCCCCATGCAGCAGCACCAGCAGCGCCGGCGCGATAAACCCTGGTTGCGTCTGGGCCCGTCTCATGGCGAGCCGCGGCACGACCAGCAGCGCCATCCCGACGATCATCGTCGTCACGAACCCCAGTGCGACGAAGTGGCGCACGGCGTCCGTCTCGAAGTGCGCCGGCGGCCGCCCGGCGGCGAACGCGCGGACGGAGAAGAACACCTCGAGCGCGGCGGCGATGAGCAGCCACAGGTACGCCGAGCGAACGAACCGCATGCTGCGCCTGGCCGACGCCCGCAGCCGTACCGGCTTGCCTTCGAAGATGCGCAGTAGCGCCAGCAGCGCCAGGAGTGCCACGCCCACGGCGAGGAATCCGGCCGTCTGGAGGACACGGACGTCGGCCGAGTGGTCGTAAGATTTCCAGATGAAGGCCGCGGCGTAGGCCGCGATACCGGCATTAGCCAGGGCCCAGGCGGCCAGCGTGGGCCCTGGCCGGGCGGGACGTCTTTCGAAAAATATCGGGAACGTCCTCATGGAGACGGCGAGGATGAACATGAGGACGAACCCGTTGAGCTCCACGAAGGTCAGGGCGGCAGCCCGGAGGGCGGGGAGGGTTGTCGCGGAATCCCGCGCGGCGTCGATCACGAAAACGAGTCCGAGCAGCGCCGCCACAGCCGCCCAGACGCTGCCCGCCGCGAAGAACGGCGAGTAAAGGAACGTTTCCCGCCGGCCGGTTGCCAGGCAGCGCAGCACAGCGGCGCTGAAGACGACCATCCCCGCGGCCTCCAGCGCCGCCGACGCTACGAATACCGCCGCCAGCGGCGTCTCGTCGGCGAAGGGCTGCGCGATGGTCCGCAGCGCCAGCCCGGACACCATCAGTACGAAGGTCAGCGGCACCAGGGCCGCCGGCCGGATGCGTACGCCGGTGAAGCGGGGAACCAGCCGGTATCCCATCCCCATCACGAACAGCCCCACCCAACCGACCAACTGAAGGTGGCCGTGGACCTGGACCAGCGGCTGCCAGCGGCCGCCGAGGTAGGAACTCTGGGCGGCCGCGTGCGCCAGGGTAAAGCCCAGAGGAAGGCCAACGATGAGCCCAAAGAACACCGCCGCGGCGATGAAGGGCAGGTACTGCTGGTCTTCAGCGCGGAAAAATGACCCCAGCCGGGTCACAGGAGGGCTTGCTCCAACGGCGTATATGGTACGCCCTGGTCCTGCGCCACCGGCTCGCTCACAAGCTTGCCGCGGATCGTGCTCGCGCCCGCTGCCAGCGCCTCATCGTCGCGAAGGGCGTCCAGCCCCCGTTCGGCCAGGCGCAGCACGTACGGGAGGGTCGCCGACGTGAGGGCCTCGGTTGAAGTGCGCGGGACCGCTCCCGGCATGTTCGCCACGCAGTAGTGGACGACGCCCTCCTCCACGTAGACCGGGTCGGCGTGGGTGGTCGGCCGCGAGGTCTCGGAGACGCCGCCCTGGTCTATCGAGACATCGACGAATACGGCGCCGGGCCCCATGGCGCGGAGCATCTCGCGTGTCACCAGCCTGGGCGCGACGCCGCCGAAGACGAGCACACCGCTGATGAGCAGGTCCGCGCCCTCGAGCTCTTCGGCAAGCGCCACCGGGTTGATCACGCGCGTCCCCAGCCGTCCCCGGAACTGCGACTCAAGGACGAACAGCCGCTGCAGGTCGCGGGACAGGGCGGTCGTGCGGGCCTCCAGCGCGACCAGGGCGCGACAGGCGGCCGTGGCCACGGTGCCGCTGCCGAGCACGACCGCCCGCGCCGGGGCCACGCCGGCGATGCCGCCGAGGAGCTTGCCGCGGCCGGGGCCGGGCTTCTTCAGGTACTGGGCGGCGATCTCCGCCGCCATGCGCCCCGCCACCTGGCTCATCGGGAACAGCAACGGCAGCGAGCCGTCCGGCCTGCGCACCGTCTCGTAGGCGATGCTGTCCACGCCGGCGTCCAGCAGGGCGCGCGTAAGCTCCGGCGCCGGCGCCAGATGAAGGTAGGTGAAGAGGATGAGGCCCGGCCGGAGGAGGCCGTACTCAGGCGGCAGGGGCTCCTTCACCTTGACCAGCAGGTCGACGGTGGCCGCCACGTCGGCGGCGGCGGGCAGGATCGTCGCGCCCGCGGCCTCGTACTGCCCATCGCTGAAGCCGGAGCCGAGGCCGGCGCCGCGCTGAACGAACACCTCGTGGCCGGCCCTGCTGAGGGCGGCGGCGCCCAGCGGCGTCAGGCCGACGCGGTACTCCTCCACCTTCGTCTCCGTGATAGTGCCGGCCTTCATCGTCACCTCCGCTGCGGTCGCGCTCGCTGGCGATTGTACTGCAGGGGAGGCTTAGGGTCAGGCCGTTCGCCTTGACGCCGCCGAGCAGCCCTACCTAGAATGCGGTTGGTGCCGGGGTAGCTCAGTGGTAGAGCACGCGACTGAAAATCGCGGTGTCGGCAGTTCAACTCTGCCCCCCGGCACCAGTTGTTTCTCCGTTCTTTCGGAAGTGAGGTCATCTGATGACCGGCGCGCTTGAAGGCGTGAAGGTGGTGGAGCTGGGGCTGTGGGTAGCCGGCCCATCGGCTGCGGCGATGCTGTGCGACTGGGGAGCCGAGGTGATCAAGATCGAGCCGCCTCAGGGCGACCCGTTCCGCGGTCTCTTCGCCTCCGTGCTCGGCTCACCCATCTCCATCAACCCCCCGTTCGAGACGGACAACCGCGGGAAGCGCAGCGTGGCCCTGGACCTCCAGACGGAGGAGGCGCGCCGCGTCGCCCACCAGCTCCTCGAGGGGGCGGACGTGTTCGTAACCAACATGAGGCCGCGCGTCCTGGACCAGTACGGGCTGAGCTACGAGGAGCTGAGCAAGCGCTACCCGCGGCTGGTCTACGCGCAGATCACGGGCTACGGACCGGACGGTGAGGATCGCGACAGGGCCGCCTACGACATCGGCGCCTTCTGGTCGCGGGCGGGCGTGGCGGCCGCGCTGACTCCTCCCGGGGCGGAGCTGCCGCAGCAGCGCGGCGGCATGGGCGACCACATGGCGGGCATGGCGGCCGCCGGCGCCGTCTGCGCCGCCCTGCTGGCGCGCGAGAAGACCGGCCGCGGTCAGCGGGTGGCCGTCTCGCTCTTACGCACGGGGGTGTACATGATGGGCTGGGACATCAGCCTGGCCCTCAGGCTCAAGGCCCCGATCCTGCCCTACGACCGGCACCACGCCATTAACCCGCTGATCACATCCTACAAGGACGGCGACGGGCGCTGGTTCTGGCTCCTCCTCCTCCAGGCCGACCGCCACTGGGCCGACCTCTGTCGGGCGATAGAGCGCGAGGACCTGCTGACCGACGAGCGGTTCGAGAACATAGAGAAGCGCCGGGTCAACGCTCCGGCCCTCGTGGCGGAGCTGGACGGTGTGTTCGCCGTCAGGAGCCTGGCGGAGTGGGGGGAGGCGTTCGACCGGAGCAACGTCTGGTGGGCACCCGTGAACTCCATCAACCAGGTCGTGCACGATCCCGTGGCCCGGGCCGCCGGCGCCTTCGCGGAGGCGCCGGGGCCGGACGGCCCGACCCCACTGGTAGCGACACCGGCGGACTTTTCGGAGACGCTACAGGCGCCGCGGGGCCCGGCGCCGGAGGTCGGCCAGCACACGGAGGAGGTGCTGCTGGAGCTGGGTTACGGCTGGGAGGAGATCGTCACCCTCAAGGAGAGTGGGGTGATTCCGTAAGGAAACGGTTGAAAATGAGAGGAGCGGGCTCGGGGTGGGCCCGCTCCTCTCAGCGGAGCTACTGCGGCGCCAATGCCTCTGCTTGACGCCGACGCCCAAAGGGGGTAGGGTGTCTCAGGGGTCAGCTATTAATTGTCTACCGTCTAGGGCTGTCGGCAGGAGACCCCCTGGCCCCCTGAGGGATGGCAGATACCTCAGGTCGCGGCCGGCCCCCCTTGCGGTGATTCTGTCGGCGGTCCTAGACGGTAGACAATCATTTGAGCGATGACCTTCGGTCGTCGATCTGGGCTCTGATGTTCCGCCATCCAGGGCCACCCCGTCAATACTGATTTCTACGTACGGCCGGCCCGCCGCTAGTCCAGCAGCTCCTCCCTGACCGCGCGCACGCACGCCTCCGTGCGGGACGATGCTCCCATCTTGCTCAGGATGTTGCCCGTGTGCTTGCTGGCGGTACCCAGGCTGATCCCCAGCAGGCCGGCGATCTCCTTGTCTGACTTGCCCGCCGCAACCAGGTTGAGCACCGTCAGCTCACGGAAGGTCAGGCCGTAGGCGCTCCCCCGCTGCATCTGCCGCTCCACCTTGCTCTCCAGTTCCTCCCTGGCCTCTTGCACCGCCTCCTCCGCCCGCCTCCGCTCTGTTATGTCCTCGCAGACGATGAGCACTATCGTGCCGCCGTCCGGGGCTTGCACCGCGCGGGCGGTCTCCTTCACCCACAACAGCCTGCCGTCCTTGCGCAGCTTGCGGAACTCCCATTCGGCGAGCTCGTTCGGCTTCTTCACGCAGGCCGAGAGCTGCTCCAGCACGGCCTCCTTATCGGGTGCGTAGAAGACGTCCAAGACGGGGCGTCCCACAAGCTCCTCCGGCTTATAACCCAGTTGCTGCGCCCCAAAACTGTTCACGGACAAGACCGTCCCCTCAGAGGACACCGTGAAGTACATCGCCGGGTTGTCCTCATAAAGGGTTCGGTAGCGCTCCTCGCTCTGGCGTAACGCCTCATCAGCTTGCTTCCGTGACGTGATGTCGTAAAACCCGCTGACCAGGACGCACTCCCCGTCCAGCGTGGCCGTCTGGAGCGAGACAAGCACCCAGAACTCAGTGCCGTCTACCTTCCGGGAGCGAAGCTCGTAGTCCCGGACGTAGCCGTCTCGCCTGACGAGCTCCAGAAGCGCCTCCCGCTCCCCGCGGTCGTAGTAGAAGTCCGGCGTCTTCCGGCCCACGGCTTCATCCGGAGGCAGCCCGAACAGAGGTCCCAGGTGAGCGTTGGCGTGCAGGATGAGGCCGTCCGAGAGGCGGCTGATAGCGAGCGGTATCGGCGCCGCGTCCACTATCGCCCGGTAACGCGCCTCACTCTCACGAAGCGCCTCCTCCGCCTGCTTTCGGCGGCTGATATCGCGCAGGAGACTGACGAGGGCCGCTTTCCCCCCGAGATCCGCGAGATGCGACACGACTTCGGCGGGAAGAACCGACCCGTCCTTCAGCAGAAGCCGGTACTCCGATGGTGACTCAGTCGCCCCAGCCATAAGCGCGCTGATCCGTTCGGCCAGTCGTGCCCTATCCTCCGGGACAACGAACTCGGCGGGGGGCCGCCCCCGCGCCTCGCCGGCGCTGTAGCCGCTCATCCGTGCCAGCGCCGGGTTTATGTACTCAACCAGCCCTTCAACGACGAGAGCGACACCATCGACGTACTTCTCGAACAGCGCGCGGTGCCACTCTTCGGCGCTTTCCGGCATAGACCTCCCCCCGTTGAGCCCGATTCTGCGGCCAGTGTCCCAGCATCACTCCGCTTGTGGCAAGCTTAGCCGCCGGTGACATCCCGTCATTGCTTTTTTGTGTGAAGAGAGTGAGAATTCCATGAAGAAGGTGAGCGTCAGGGCGCCCGCGCCCACCGGCGCCTAACGCCGCGGTATCGAGCCGGAAACACGGGCGCAACCTGTCGTCCCTCGCCACCGTGGTATGGTGGGGCCCGGAACCGCCGCCACGGGGGAAAGGAGGCAGCTTCGCCGCTGTGCCTACCGACGATGACGGCGAGCTGGTCGTAGTCAACGGGCTTACGCTGGACCCTCAGCGCTGGGAGGCCAGCGCTGGCGGACGCCAGCTTCACCTCACACGCACGGAGTTCTCGCTCCTGCTCTTCATGGCCCGCCAGCCGGGGCGGGCGTTCAGCCGCGACGAGCTGCTGGACTCCGTCTGGGGTCCGGGCTACCTGGCGGGGAGCAACGTGGTGGACCAGGCGATGACAGGACTCCGGCGCAAGCTGGCCGACGACCCCCGGCACCCCACCTTTATCGAGACGGTCACCGGCGTTGGATATCGTCTGCACCATCCACACCGCCGGGCGGCGCCGCGCCGCCGCGCGATAGCCTGGGCCGGCGCCGCCAGCCTTGGCCTGGTGCTGGCGGGCCTCGCGGTAGGCCTCGGAATCTGGTTCGCGCGGTCCGAAGGGACCGGCGAGCCGGCGGTCCAGCAGACGCTGCGGTTTCACGCCAGCTCCGCCCTGACGGACCCCGGCGAGGTCAGCGGCGCCGACTGCTCCCAGGACCTGGTCGTTAAGGACGCCAAAAGCGTATCCACGCTCAGCGGCGAGTTCATCGGTGGGATGGAGGCGCGGTCGACGACCCGCCTGTACCAGGGGACGGACTGCCTTTCGGGAGTCTCCGAGTCCTCATTCACGGTAACCGACAAGGAAGGCAACACGCTGGACGGGATCAGCCAGGCGCTGGTGATAACCTACCGCCTTCCGGATATCCCGGATACCGCTGTCAACAACCAGATATCCGCTGTGACTATCACCGCGGGCAGCGGGAGGTACGCGGGGGTCCGCGGTGACGGCTCCTGCACCACCCTCTCCCTCTCCACGCTGGTGGGCGAAGAGCTGGATGCCTCCTCCGAGTCCGACTGCGACTGGAGGCTGGAGTTTCCCAAGGAGCCGGGGGTGGCGCCGCCACCCGGGCTAACTCTGGACCTCTCCGCCAGCCCGGCGCAGCTCACCCTGTTCGGGCACGAGATGGGCGTTCCCAGTCAGGGGCGCTTCCTGGCGATCGTGAGGAACGGCAACGATGCGCCACTGGAGGACGCGATCCTTACGCTCCCCGCGCCCCAGGCGGCAATCATTCAGGCGCACGCTTCCTGCGGCGCTGTACCCGACGAAATATGCCTTCAGGACGAGGGCGGCGCGCCGCCCAGGGGTTCGCGCTCCTGGAGGCTGGGAGACATCGCGCCCCACTCAGAGAAGCGGTTCGAGTTCACGCTGCAGCTGCTGGACGCCGGGGCGGACATCGTGCGGGTCCGGCTGGAGCTGGACGCACAGGGCCTGGCCCAGCCGTTGAGGAGCCGCGACATCCTGATACAGGTTGTGCGCTAGGGCGAGCTATTCGTAGCGCAGCGCCTCAGCGATGGGAACCCCAGCGGCCAACCTGGACGGGATGATCGTCATGACCAGCGAGGCGACGAAGGCGAAGGCGGAGATCAGGGCAATCTGGTCCCAGGGGATAACGAACCCGGCATCCGACGTCGGGAAGTCGTCAGAGGTGATGAGGAAGTAGGCCAGCCAGATTGCCAGCACCACCCCCGAAGCGATGCCAAGAGCGGCGACGAACGCGGACTCCAGCACGAAGCTCAGGGCCACCGTCCCCCGCGTGTAGCCTATCGCCCGCAGCATTCCAATTTGCTGCCGCCGCTCCACCACGGAGCGGAAGGCGATCACCCCCACCGCCGCGATGCCGACGAACAGCCCCAGGCCCATGAACGCCTGCATCAAACGGAAGAAGTTCCGGAACAGCGCCTGGTCATCGTCAATGTTCTTCTTGATGGAGGACGCCTGGGCGCCGGTCGTCACCAGGGAGGATTCGATCTCCTTGGCGACTCCGACCGCCGAACCCGGTTCCGTCAGACCCACGTAGTAGCGCGACGAGTCGGCCCGGCCGAACAGCGAAGTGAACGTCCGCTCAGGCAGGAACACCCCGGTGAAGGCAGCGCTGGAGGCGAGGCCGATTACGCCGATGATGGTGACCCGTTTGCTGCTTCCGGAGACGGGGTCTCTCACCTCAAGCGTGACCGGATCGAATACGTCTTCACCCTCCGGAATGCCATGCAGCGTGAAGCTCACACCCCCGAAGCCGAACCCCTCTCTTACCACGAAGCCATCTATCAGCGCGACGTCATCGCTTCCCCGCATCTTCTCCCAGACCGCACCATCACTCTCGAACCCCTTGGCCCGGGCCTCCAGGCCGATCTCGCCGCCGTCCACAAACCCGGGATCGACACCGTACACGAAGTACTCGTCGAAGTCGCCCTCCGTGCCTTCACGGACCTCGGGGAAGTTGAAGCGGCCGGGCAGGCTGAGACGGCCGACAGCGCGGAACCGGTCGACGCCCTCGAATCCGGCGTCCGTAAGGGCACCCACGAGGTCGCCGCCGAGGGGGTTGTTCGGGTTCTCCTCCACAAGCACGTCCCAGCCGCCGCGCGCCTGATCGCTCAAGAAGATGCGATCGAAGTTCAGGTTCATCGTGGACATCATGACGAGCGCAAAGACGATGAGCGAGATCATCGCCAGCGTCATGCCGGTGCGGAACTTGGCAGCGAGGGGATAGGCAACCGCGGTCCTCACGGCCGGCAGAATGCGGCCGAACCGGTCGCCCACGCGCCCCAGAGCAGCCAGGAAGATGTCCGCGTTGTAGACCAGCACCAACGTGGAGGCGGTGACCATGGAGATGCCGCTCAAGAAGAACATCTCGATGTCGCCCTCCAGCCGCCCGAACAGGAACTCCAGCCGGTTGCCGGCCACCAGGCCCCACAGGAGGAGGAGGAAAATGCCCATCGCCGTAAACACCGGACGCTCCGGCAGGCCAATGAAGCGGAGGACGATCGCCACCCCCAGGATGATCATCGAGAACCCCAGGGCGAACGTGAACGCCGTGTCGCCCGCCAGCCCCGTCCAGAGCAGGAGCGCCCCCAGCACGATAATGATCAGGCCAACGGCCAGCGTCCGCCGCCCCATCCGCCCGCCGGTCGGCTCCGGTATATCGCGGATCGCCCGCACGATGTTCAGATTGGAGACGCGCCAGGAGGCGAAGGTCACGGTGAAGAACGTGAGGACTACGCCTAACGCGTAAGAGATGACGATGCTTCGCGGCGTGACGTGCGGCTGGATGTTGAAGTTGAACTCGGAGAAGATGCGGGCCATTATTCGCGTGATCCCGAAGGAGATGAGGATCCCCAGGGCGGCGCCGACCGCCGCCGCCGCCACGTTGTAGACCATCCCCTCCGACATGAACGTCTGGATGAGGTGACTGCGCTTGGTCCCTATGGCGCGGGCCATCCCCAGCTCCGGCTTGCGCTCGGCGGCCAGCATAACGAAGATCATGATGATCAGGAGAATGCCGGCCGCTATTGAGAACAGGCCGAAGATGAGGAAGAACGTGGCCATGAAGTTGCCCGCCTCCTCGGCGCCCTCGATGTTATCCTGCTTTAGGGGCAGCACCTCAAGGTCGAGCCCCTCTCGCTTGAACATGGCCTCAGCGTCCGCGACCACGGCGTCGGTCAGGCCGACGCCGTCGCGCACGCCGCCGCGGTTGGAGATCGCCACGAAGTCGACCTCCCCTTCGCGCCCGAGGATCCGCTGCACCGTGGGCAGTGCGGTCACGAGCCCGTCAAACTCCTCGAAGCCCAGGGCGCCGCTGAGCGCACGGTCCTCCAGCACGTCCGCCACCTTGAACTCTACCGGCTTGCCCTGAACGAACACCTGAACACCGTCGCCGGGCTCTAGGTCCGTCTCATCAGCGAGTGACTCGTTCACGTACACGGAGTCTTCCGGCAGCGCGGAGATATCCACCTGCCCGCCGCTTACGCTGATGAAATCCGGGAAGCCTTCCGCCGACCCCGTGTCTACGCCGGCCAGGTGCGCCTCCGGAGAGCTCAACCCCGTATCCGGATTGACCACCGGCACAGGCTCGAAGACGACCGGCAGGACACCGTCGATGTTCGGGTCGTCCGCGAGCCGCGTCCTTAGCTGGTCCGCCATCTCCTGCGGGATGGTGGCGTCCGAGCCCACGGAGGTGCCGTCCCCGTCCTGCTGGCTGCGGAACTGGACGACTTCATCGACGTGTCCCAGCAGGGTCACCGTCTGGTTCGTGATGCTGTAGTCCACCGTGTCGCCGGTGGTGAAGGCGGCAGAGATGATCAGGGTGCTCAGCATCAGCCCCACGACGATGAGCGTCGTCTGCGCCACCCGGCGGGGGATATTGCGGAGGCCGATGAAGAACATGATCCGGTTGCGCAGCACCACGTAGCCCACGGACGCGAGGCAAGCGGCAAGCAAGCCGACGAGCACCAGCATGACGGTGTTCATCGGGATTCCGAAGAGCGCGTTCATGCGGTCTAGGAGGCGACGCCGTCCACGATCAGCCCGTCCCGCATGTGGACGATGCGGTGGCAGCGGGCGGCGACCCGCTCGTCGTGGGTGACGATGACGAACGTCTGGACGTGCCGGCGGTTGAGGTCGACGATCAGGTCCATGATCTCGTCCGCGTTGGTGCTGTCCAAGTCGCCGGTGGGCTCGTCCGCCCAGACGATTGCGGGGTCGTTGGAGAGGGCGCGAGCGATGGTCACGCGCTGTCGCTGGCCGCCGGACAGCTCGCCCGGCTTGTGAGGGGCCCACTCCACCAGGTGGACCGTCTCCAGAGCCGCCATCGCCCTTCGCCGCGCCTCACGCGCGGGCGTGCCGGACACCAGCAGAGGCAGCTCCACGTTCTCGATGGCGGAGAGCACAGGGAGCAGGTTATAGAACTGGAAGATGAACCCCATGCGGCGGGCGCGGTACTCCGTCTTCTCGTTGTCGGACATCCGGTTGATGTCGGCGCCGCCCACCATGATCAGGCCGGAATCGATGGTGTCCAGCCCGCTGAGGCAGTTGAGAAGGGTGGTCTTGCCGCAGCCGGAGGGGCCCATGATGGCGACCATCTCGCCGCGCTGGATCGTCAGGCTAACGCCCCGCAGGGCGTGGACCTCCACCCTCCCGGTGTCGTACGTCTTGACCACGTCGGTGGCCTGGATGATCGCGGGCGCGCCGCCTGGCGGAGCGGTCTCCTCGGCGCTCGTGCGCTCTACGGTCATACAGCTGGGCTCCTGGTTAGTTGCCGGGGCTCCGGCGAGATGGGACGAAGCGGACTGTTATTCGCGTCCCATTGTATCGCCCACCGGAGCGCGGGGCAAAACGCCGATGGCGCCCTCCTCCGGGGGCGCAACGTGGAGCCCGAATACGCGGCCGAACTCTTCCGCCAGCCGCGAGGCGACCTCCGGGAGAGGAACGGCAGCGCCCAGCAACCGCTCCATCGATGTGACGCCGCGGCCGGCGATCCCGCAGGGCACGATCCGGTCGAACCACCTCAGATCCACCGAAACGTTGAGCGCCAGCCCATGGCCGGTCACCCAGCCGCCGGCCGCGCCGCCGGGGCGGCTGACCCGCACGCCGATGGCGGCGATCTTCTCGCCGCCCGCCCAGACGCCGGTCAGCCCCTCTTCCCTGCCGGCGTTGACGCCGTAGCCGGCGAGCGTGCGGATGATAGTCTCCTCCAGGCCGCGGACGTAGCGCTGGACGCCGCGCGGCTGAGCGCCGAGCCCGATGATGGGGTAGGCGACGAGCTGGCCGGGGCCGTGGAATGTTATGTCGCCGCCGCGGTCCACGGACAGCAGCGGCGCGCCCAACGCCTCCGCCGGCACCAGCAGGCGGTCGCCACCCCTCCGGCGCCCGGTGGTGTACACCGGCGGGTGCTCCAGGAGCAGCAACGTATCGGTGATCTCCCCACGCGCGCGCCGGACGGCCAGGTCGCGCTGGAGCGCCCAGGCCTCCTCGTAATCGACGCGGCCCAGCCAGCGGGCGATGCAGAGGCGCTCCGGCTGCGTCATTCCAGCGACGAGTCCGGGCCGTGGCCCTCCAGCCGCTGGACGATCGAGCGGAGGAACCCCGCCGCCTGGGCGCCATCGAGGATGCGGTGGTCGAACGAGAGGCACAGGTTGACCACGGAGCGCACGGCGATGGCGTCGTCGTCCCGCACCACGGGCCGCTTCGTGATCGCCTCCAGGGCGAGGATCGCCGCCTGGCCCTGGTTGATGATCGGCATGCTGATGATTGAGCCGAACCAGCCGGTGTTGTCGACGGTGAACGTGCCGCCCTGCACATCGTCCAGCTTGAGCTTTCCCTCGCGGGCGCGCTGCGAGACGTCGTGGATTGCCCGTGCCAGGGCGGTGACGCCCAGCCGGTCGGCGTCGTGGACGACGGGGACGAGGAGCCCCTGCTCCGCCGCCACGGCGATGCCGATGTGGATGCGCTTCTTGAGTACGATCCCATCCTCGGACCAGGAGGCGTTCAGCGCCGGGTTCTCGCGCAGCCCCTGCGCGGTCGCCGCCACGACGAATGGCAGGTAGGTGAGGTCGACGCCTTCGCGCTCGCGGAACGCCTCCTTCGAGGCCTCGCGCAGGCGCACCAGGCCGCTGACGTCGGCCTCCATCATCAGCCAGGCGTGGGGCGCGCTGAACTTGGAGGCCGCCATCCGCCGGGCGATGGTGCGGCGGACGGCCGTCAGCGGGACCGTCTCCTCCTCCTGCTCGATGCGTCCCGCCACCGCGGGCGCGGCCGGCGCCTTGCCCGCGGCGAAAGCGCGCACGTCGTCCTCGACGATGCGGCCGCGGGGGCCGCTGCCCCGGACCAGCGAGAGGTCGACGCCGAACTCCTCGGCGAGCCTGCGCACGCGGGGCGTGGAGCGGCTCTCGGCGCG
>JAUYGU010000148.1 GCA_030690405.1 Dehalococcoidia bacterium
GAGGCCCTCAATAAAGTGTCGCGCGAGCAGGCGAAGTCACGCTCGGCGCTCATCCGGGAGGCCTGTGCCAAGTACATCGCCACCGCCGAAAAGGAAGAACGCATACGGCAATACGTCGAGGGGTACGGGCGAATGCCGGAAACGCAGGACGAGCTCGACTTCGCCGAATCGTCCGCCGGGGCGCTCGCCGAGCTCCTGGCAGACGACGCTTGGAACGAGGAATGAGGCGGGGAGAGGTCTGGTGGGCGAATCTGCCCCCTCCGGCGGGCCGGAGACCGGTGCTCCTACTGTCCCGCCACGAAGTCTACCGGATACGCAGCGCCGTAACCATTGCGCCCGTCACCACAGCGGTCCGCGGCATCCCGGTGGAGGTTCCGCTGGGGCCCGAGGACGGAATGTCGCAGCCATGCGCGGTCAACGTGGATGACATCGGTACTTTCAAGAAGAATAGGCTGCTCCGGCGCATAACAGAGCTTTCCGACGAGAAGATGCGTGAAGTTGGCAGGGCGATTAAGTTCGCCCTGGATCTCGAATAGAGCAGAAGTAGCTACGCCGCCTAGCGCTTGGTGTACTGGGGGGCCTTGCGCGCGCGCTTCAGGCCGGGCTTCTTGCGCTCCTTCACCCGCGGGTCGCGGGTGAGGAGGCCCGCCTTACGCAGGGCCGGGCGAAGGCTCTCGTCGAAGGCGAGGAGCGCTCGCGAGATGCCGTGGGAGATGGCGTCGGCCCAGGCGGAGATGCCGCCGCCGGCGATCTTCACCTGCACGTTGAAGCGGCCGCCCGTATCGGTCGTCTCCAGAGGCCGGCGCACCTTCACCTGGTGGATCGGCCGCGTGAACATGTCCTGGAACGACTTACCGTTGATGACGATGGTACCGGTGCCTGGATACAACCGCACGCGGGCTACCGCGCACTTTCGGCGTCCGGTGCCGTAGTAGTAGCGCTCGCCCGTCGGGGCCGCGATCGTCTCCGTATCTTCTTGCGTCATGCTACTTCTCCGAACTGCTGGCGGCCGATGCGGCCTCCCGCTTGCGGGAGGCGTTGATCTGCGCTACGTGCGGGTGGTCGGGCCCTGCGTAGACCTTGAGGTGGCGGTAGACGTGCCGGCTCAGGCGGTTACGCGGGAGCATACCGCGCACGGCCGCCTCTATGACGCGGCCCGGCTGCCGCTGCATCATGTCGCCAAGGGTCGTCGTCTTGAGGCCGCCCATGTAACCGGTGTGACGGTAGTACTTCTTGTCCTGCAGCTTGTTGCCCGTGACCCGGACCTTCTCCGCGTTCACCACCACGACGAAGTCCCCCATATCCAGATGGGGCGAGTAGGTGGGCTTGTGCTTGCCCATGAGGAGGCCGGCCACGCGGGCCGCGAGCCGGCCAAGCGTCTCGCCCTCCGCGTTCACAACGTGCCAGCGCTTGTCGATCTCGCCGGCCTTCATGCTATATGTCTTCATTCGTTTCATCGTCAAACAGACCGTCCTCATAGCGAACTTTCATCAGGCAGAGCCCCCGGGCCGGGGCCGTGCGACTGGCCGCCCCCGGCCTGGCCTCCCGCAACACCGCCTCGAACTCCTTCGGGGAGAGCTTCCCCCTCCCTACTTCCACCAGGGCCGCGGCGATGCGGCGTACCTGGTGGCGCAGGAAGGCGTTTGCCTCCACGTCCAGCGTCAGCCGGCGGCCCCGACGGCTCACCTCAGCCCGCACCACCCGCCTACGGGTGATCTGCCGTCCGGCGAGGGAGGGCTGAGTGAAGGCCGCGAAGTCGTGCTCTCCCAGCAGGGCCGCCGCCGCCGTCCGCATCGCCTCTACTTCCAGCGGCTCCGCAACCTGCCAGACGAATCGCCTGAACAGCGCGGGCCGCTGCCGCCCGTTGTAGACGGTGTAGCGGTACCAGCGGGCGGTCGCCCTTCGCCGGGGGTCGAAGTCCAGCGGGACCTCCCTCACCGCCCGCACCGCTATCTGGTTCGGCAGGTGGTGGTTGAGGGCCCGCAGGAACACGTCCGGCGAGTGGCGGCTACCGCTGCTGAACGCGGCCACCTGCCCCCTGGCGTGGACACCGGCATCGGTGCGGCCGGCCAGGGCCACCCTTATCGGTTCGCTTGTTAAGCTGCTCAGAGCGCGCTCAAGCGCGTCCTGTATCGTTCCCGTATTCTTCTGGTACTGGGAGCCTCCGAAGCCGGTGCCCTCGTACTCCACCAGGAGGGCCAGCCTGCGGACGGATGCGCCCGGTACCATGCCCGACGAGGCGGGCAGCGACGCCGCCTATCCCTCCTCCGCCAACATCTCCAGCTGGGCCATGCGGGCGCCGTCTCCCAGTCGCGGGCCCAGCTTCACGATCCGCGTGTATCCGCCCGGCCGGTCCGCGTAGCGCGGGGCCAGGCTATCGAACAGCTTCTCCACCATCTTCTTGTCGTATACGAAGGCCAGCGCCTGGCGGCGGGCGTGAAGGTCGCCCCGCTTGCCCAGCGTGATCATCTTCTCCGCGAGCCCACGAACCTCCTTCGCCTTGGCCTCCGTGGTGATGATCTTCTCGTGCCGGAGAAGGTCGGTCACCAGGTTGCGGAACAGGGCGCGCCGGTGATCGGTCGGCCTGCCCAGCTTGCGCCCGTCGATTCGGTGGGCCATCGCTACTCCCCGGGCTCCTCCTGGATAAGCTCCTTCAGCTTCCGCTGCCACTCCGGCACCTCTTCCTCCTCCTCGGTGGCTGCCACCGTCTTCTTGGCCCGAGAGCGCTTGGCCGGCGGCGCTGCGGCTTCCGCGGCAACGGCCGCCTCTTCCTCGGCGGGAGCGGCTTCGGGAGCGGCGGCCTCTTCTACGGCTGGCCGCTGAGCGATGATGGGGCTCTCCCCTTCCTCGATCGGCGGCGCCTCCATCACGTCTTCCGGCCTATCGGCGGGCAGCAGACCCATCTCGTTCAGCTTCTCCCGCAGCTCATCGTACGACTTGCGACCAAAGTTCCGGAGCGAGAGCAGCTCCTCCTCGCTCTTCTCCAGCACCTGGCCCATCGTCATCAGACCGCTGCGCCGCAGACAGTTGTAGGCCCGCATGGACAGGTTGAGGTCCTCGATAGGCATGTTGAACTTCTCCGGCGTGAGGACAACGCCGGCGCCGAGGCCGCGCTCGACCACGGGCAGCGGCGGCTGGCCCATGTGGGCGAACAGCCTGAACTGCTCGATTATGATCTCCGCGCTGCTGCTGACGGCGTCGGCGGCGCTTATGGTGCCGTCCGTCCAGACCTCCAGCTCCAGCCGGTCGAAGTTGGTCTCCTGGCCGACGCGGGTGCGGCCGACCCGGTAGTTGACCTTGCGCACCGGCGAGAATATGGCATCGACGGGGATGACGCCGATGGGCAGGCCGTCCGCCAGGCCGGCGGGGACGTAGCCGCGGCCGGGCTCCACGTTCAGCTCGATGTGGAGCTGGCCCTTGGGAGCGTCCATGGTGGCCAGGTGGAGGTCCGGATTCATCACCTCGTAGTGCTCGGGGACCTGGAGATCGGCGGCGGTGATCTCGCCCTCGCGGCCGCTGACGTCAAGAACCAGCGTGCCGGGCCGGTCGTCAAGGGCCCGCAGTCGCAGCCCCTTGACGTTAAGGAGGAACTCGATCGTGTCCTCCTTCACGTTGGGTATGGTGGAGAACTCGTGCTGGACGCCGTCGATGCGCACGGACGTCACCGCCGCTCCTGGCAGCGAGCTGAGGAGGACACGCCTGAGCGCGTTCCCCAGCGTAATGCCGAAGCCGTGGAGCAGCGGTGCGGCGATGATGCGCGCGAAATCGTCCGAACTCTCCTCGATCTCGATCTGAGGTTCGTAGGACGGTTGCTCGGGCGCAGGCGAACCGGCGACACCGTGGTAGACCTGAGACTCTATCATTGACGATCCCCTAGCGAGAGTAGTATTCAACAACGGTGGCGGGGCTGAACTTGGCCCCGATCTCTTCAATTTCAGGCTGGGCCAGCACGCGGCCTGTCATGGCATCCGCCTCTACACTCAGCCAGGACGGGATGTTCTTGCTGGCCATCTGCTCCTTCACGATCTCAAAGTACCGGGACGACTGTCCGTGGGAGGTCCAGCCGATCACGTCCCCCACCTTGAGAACGTGGGAGGGCGTGTGCGCCTTGCGGCCGTTCACGGTGATGTGCTCGTGCAGGACGACCTGGCGGCCCTGCGGCCGCGATTCGGCGAAACCCAGCCGGAACAGCAGGTTGTCCAGCCGCATCTCAAGGATGCGCAGCAGGTTATCGCCGCTCACGCCGGGCCTTCGCACCGCTTCCGCGTAGTAGCGGCGGAACTGCCGCTCCAGCACGCCGTATACGGCTCGGGCGCGCTGCTTCTCCCGCAACTGAAGACCGCGGTCAGACACCTTGCGGCGGCGCATGGAGCGTTGCCCCGGGGCGTAGGGGCGCCTCTCGAACGCGCACTTGGGCGAGAAGCACTTCTCGCCCTTCAGGTACAGCTTATCGCCCAGGCGTCGACACAGTCTGCAGACGGGTCCGTTATAGCGGGCCATATCCCTCCTAAACTCGCCGCCGCTTGCGCGCTCGGCAACCGTTGTGCGGAATCGGCGTCACGTCGCGGATGCTGGTGACCTGAACGCCGGAGGCCTGGAGCGAACGGATCGCCGCTTCGCGTCCGCTGCCCGGGCCCTTTACGCGCACGTCCACCTGCCGGAGGCCGTGCTCAATGGCCCGGCGCGCGGCCGCCTCGGCGGCCAGGCCGGCGGCGTAGGGCGTGCTCTTGCGCGAGCCTTTGAAGCCGGCGGTGCCGGCGCTGGCCCAGGAGAGCACGTTACCGTTGGGGTCCGTGAGCGTGATGGTGGTGTTGTTGAAGCTGGACTGGATGAAGGCCAGCCCAACCGGCACGTTCTTCTTCTCCCGCTTTCGGGTGCGTGTCTTGGTCTTTCGTTCGGCCATATGCTTTTGTCCCCTACTTCTTGGCGATGGCGCGCCGCCTGCCGGCAACGGTGCGGCGGGCGCCGCGCTTGGTGCGCGCGTTGGTTTTCGTGCGCTGGCCCCGCACCGGCAGTCCGCGCCGGTGCCGTATGCCGCGATAGCTGTTGATCTCCACCAGCCGCTGGATGTTCTGGCGCACCCGCTTGCGCAGCTCCCCCTCCACCACGAAGTTCCGGTCGATGTACTCGCGGATGCGCGAGATCTCGTCGTCGGTCAGCTCCCGGACCTTCGTCTCGGGCGACACGGCGGCGTGGGTGCATATCTGGCCGGCGATGCCCGGCCCGATGCCGAAGATATAGCGCAGCGAAACATCGACGCGCTTATCGCGGGGGATGTCCACTCCAGCTATACGAGCCATGCGATCCTCCTACCCCTGCCTCTGCTTGTGGCGTGGGTTACGGCAGATGACGCGCACCACCCCGCGGCGGCGCACGACCTTGCAGTTGTCACAGCGGCGTTTGACCGATGCCGATACTTTCACGGTAAGAAACCCTACTTGAAGCGGTAGGTGACTCTACCCCGCGCCAGGTCATAAGGGGAGAGCTCTACCAGCACGCGATCGCCCGGCAATATGCGAATGTAGTTCATCCGGATCTTGCCGGAGGCGTGGGCAAGGATACGATGCCCATTAGGCAATTCTACACGAAACATCGCGTTGGGCAAATTCTCCTTGACGACCCCTTCAACTTCTATGGACTCTTTCTTCCCCATGCGCGCCCCCGGCCCGCTACTCTGCAGCGCCTGCGGCGGTCACCTCCCTTAAGTGATTGCCTCCAAAGCTCATATTCTACGGTAAGGTCAGCACTTCTGCTTCGCCATCGCGAACGGCAAGCGTGTGCTCGAAGTGGGCGGACAGGCTACCGTCCAGCGTCCGCACCGTCCAGTTATCCGGGTCGCGCTTGGTCCGCCAATCGCCGGCGTTGACCATCGGCTCGATAGCGATGACCATCCCCTCTTTGAGGACGGGCCCGGTCTCCGGGTCGCCGACGACGTAGTTCGGCACCTGCGGGTCCTCGTGCATCTGGCGGCCGACGCCGTGACCGACGTATTCGCGGACCACGGAGAAGCCTTCGCCTTCGACGTACGTCTGGATGGCGGCGCCGATCTTCCCCAAACGCGCCCCTGCCCGGGCGGCGTCGATGCCGCGGTTCAGCGCCTCTCGCGTCACTTCGATGAGCCGCCGCGCCTCCGGCGATACGTTTCCCACGCCCGCGGTCACCGCCGAATCGGCAACGAACCCCTTGTGGACACAGCCGAGGTCTATGCTGACGACGTCGCCATCGGCGATCTCTCGGTCGCCCGGGATGCCGTGGACGATCTCATCGTTCACGGACACGCAGACGGTGGCCGGGTATCCCTGGTAGCCTAGGAAGACCGGTATCACCTTGCGCTTCTCGAACTCCCTGCGGACGATCTCGTCCAACTCCTTCTCTACCAGGCCGGGCCGCAGCCGCTCCACGATGATCTGCAGCACCTCCGCGACGATGCGGCCGGCATCGCGCATGATGGCGATCTCGTCCCGCGACTTGAGGATGATGGGCATGACGGCTACCGTACCTCTTGAGCGCGGCCCACCGCCGCCAATAGCTTTTCCTGCACCTGCTCCACCGCCAGCCCGCCGTCCACCTCCACCAGCTTCCCGGCCCGGCGGTAATGATCCAACAGCGCCTCCGTCTCCTTCAGGTTCACTTCAAGGCGCGTGCGCACCACGTCCGGGCGGTCATCCTCCCGCTGGTAGAGCGCGCTACCGCAGCGGTCGCAGACGCCGGCGCTCTTCGGGGGCATGCTCTGCTCGTGGTAGACAGCGCCACACCCCCGGCAGTTCCAGCGTCCGCTCAGGCGGCGCACAAGCTCCTCCGTGGAGACTTCTACGTACAGCGCCTTGTCTATCGCCTTCCCCTGTTCGGCCAGCGCCTCGTCCAGCGCCCGCGCCTGGTCCATGTTGCGGGGAAACCCGTCCAGGATGAACCCCCGCGCGGCGTCCGGCCGCGCTATCCGTTCCAGCAACATATCGATGGTGAGGCGGTCCGGCACGAGCAGACCCTTTTCGACGTACGGCTGTACCTGCCGGCCCAGCTCCGTCTGGTTGCTGATGTTCTCCCGGAAGAGTCCACCGCTGGTGATGTGGGCCATCCCCGTCGCTTCGGATATCAGGGCAGCCTGAGTGCCCTTTCCGGCTCCCGGCAGTCCCAGCAAGATCAGATACAAATCTGTCGCCCGCTCCCTACCGGATGAACCCTTCGTACTGGCGCATGAGGAGTTGGGCTTCGATCTGGCGCATCGTGTCGAGGACGACACCGACGACGATGATGAGACCGGTGGAGGTGATGCCGAAGGCCAGCGACTGCCCCCGCAGGCTGAGGCCGCCGCCGACTATCGCCGCGAACACGAACGGCGCCACCGCCACGAAGCCCAGGAAGAAGGCGCCGCCCCAGGTGATCCGCAGGAGCACCCGGTTGATGTACTCCTCGGTGGGGCGCCCGGGCCGTATGCCGGGCACGAAGCCGCCCTGCCGCTGCAGGTTCTCCGCGAGGTTCTGCTGCCCGAATACGACCAGCGTGTAGAAGAACGTGAAGATGACGACGGTGACGAACAGGAACGCCCAGTACCCCCAGTTGCCCGGGTCAAACACGCCCTGGATCCACCCAGCGGCGTTGGCGATGAACGCGTTGTCGGAGGTAGCGAAGATGCTGCCCACGTAGGCCGGGAAGATGATGATGGAGAAGGCGAAGATGAGCGGGATCATGCCGACGGTGTTCACCCGTAACGGGATATGGGTCTGGCCGGACTGCCGGTACATGCGCCCGCTACGGAACACGCTGCGCGAGTACTGGACGGGGATTCGCCTCTGCGCCTCCTGGAAGACGACGATCAAGTACAGCAGCCCGATCATGAGCGCGCCCAGGAGAACGGTGTTGGTGATCGTATCGCCCGTTCCCGTGTACAGCTGACCGGCGGCGTACTGGGGTAGCCCGGCGATGATGCCGGCGAAGATGAGGATGGAGATGCCGTTGCCTATCCCGCGCTCGCTGATCAGTTCACCTAGCCAGACCAGGAACATCGTGCCCGCGGTCATGGAGATGATCATGGAGAGGGTGGGCAGAGCCTGAGCACCGCTAAGCCCGATGCCAGCCGTGCCGGCAAACCCCTGCTGGCTCTGGATGAGCACGAGCTGTCCGTACCCCTGGACGAAGGCCATGGGCACCGTCATCCAGTGGGTGTATATCTGGATCTGGCGCCGGCCTTGCTCGCCCTCCTTGGAGAGCGCCTGCAGGGTGGGCACCAGCGGCACCATGAGCTGCATGACGATGGACGAGGTAATGTACGGGTAGACTCCCATCGCCGCCACGCTCATATTCTGGAGAGCGCCGCCGCTGAAGATGTTCATGAAGCCAAGGACGGTGTTGTTTCGGAAGATCTCGTCCAGGGCGGCGGGATTGACGCCCGGCACCGGCAGGTTGGACACGAAGCGGAACACCACCAGCAGGGCGAGGGTGAAGAGCAGCTTTTCGCGAATATCCGGCTGGAAGATAGCGTTGTAGGCCGCCTGCAGGAGTTGCGGCCGCTGCTGCGGGCGCGCTCTAGCCGCTGTCGCCATTGCCGATCTCCTGGATGCTGCCGCCCGCCGCCTCGATCTTCTCCCTGGCGGTCATGGAGAACTTGTGCGCCCTCACGGAGAGCGCCCGCGTCAGTTCGCCCATGGCCAGCACCTTCACCGGGCGCCGCAGCGTGCTCAGTATCCCGGACTGCTTCAGCAGCTCCGGGGTCACCTCCGTGCCCGCCGGGAACCGCTCCAGGTCACGCAGGTTCACCGCGGAGTACTCCTTGCGGAAGAGGTTGGTGAAGCCACGACGCCGGGGCAGCCGCTTGATCAGGCGCGTCTGGCCGCCCTCGAAGCCGAGCCGGGGCGTGCGTCCGGCGCGCGCCTTCTGGCCCTTCAGTCCGCGCCCGGAATAGGTACCGTGGCCGCTGGCGTTGCCGCGGCCTACCCGTTTTCGGGCGTGTTTAGCCCCCTTTGGCGGTCTAAGCTCGTGGGCGTACATTAGTCTTGGGGAACCTCAGCAACCTTAACAAGGTGCCGCACTTTGATGATCATACCACGTATAGCCGGACTGTCATTATGCTCCACCGTCTGGCCCAGCCGGCGCAGCCCCAGCGCCTGGATCGTGCGCTTCTGGTCGCCGCCGTAGCCGATCGCGCTCTTGTACCAGGAGATACGCAGCTTAGCCACCGGCGGATGCTCCCGGGGAAACGGCCCTCCGCTTGGCCAGCGCCTCCTCCGGAGAGCGCAGGAGGGAGAGACCGAGTATTGTAGCTTTGACCACATTCGCCGGGTTTCGTGAGCCGAGCGACTTGGTGACGGCGTCTTTCACCCCCGCCTCTTCCAGCACGGCCCTCACGCCGCCGCCGGCGATGAGCCCCGTGCCGGGGGCGGCCGGCTTGATCAACACCCGCGAGGCGCTGAAGCGCGCCAGCACCGGGTGCGGGATGGTGGTGCCCACCATCGGGACCCTGAGCATGTGCTTGCGGGCGACAGTCGTAGCCTTGCGAATCGCCTCCGGCACCTCCCTCGCCTTCCCCATCGCCGCGCCGACGTGGCCGGCGCCGTCGCCGACGACGACGACCGCCGTGAAGTGGAAGCGGCGCCCGCCCTTCATCACCTTGGCCACGCGGTTGATGAAGACGACCTTCTCCGAAAGCTCCATCTCTGAAGCGTCAACCTTCTCCCGCTTGCCGATGTACTTACCTGGATTTGACATGATCACCTCGTCAGAAGGAGAGGCCTCCCTTGCGGGCTGCCTCCGCCAGCGCCTTGATGCGACCGTGGTACCTGAAGCCGCCGCGGTCGAAAACGACGGCCTTGATCCCCTTCTCGGCCGCCTTGCGGGCGAGCGCTTCGCCCACCAGCTCGGCGACCTGTGTCTTCTTCTTGCCGTTGCGCTGGCCCCGCAGGCCGGCCTCCACGTCGGACGCAGCCACCAGCGTACGGCCGCTGCTGTCGTCTATCACCTGAACGTAGATATGGCTCAGGCTTCGGAACACTGCCAGCCGCGGCCGCTCCGGCGTGCCGGAGACGCTCTTGCGCACGCGGGCGTGCCGCCGTATGCGAGCTGCGTGGGTGGTCTTGGTCCTGTTCATGCTAGTGCACCGCCTTGCCGGCCTTGCCGGCCTTGCGGCGTACGTACTCGCCCAGATAGCGGATCCCTTTGCCCTTGTAGGGCTCCGGCGGCCTCACCTTGCGGACGTCCGCCGCCGTCTGGCCCACGTCCTCCTTGTTGATCCCCCTCACGATGACGCGCGCGGTCCCCTCGACCTCGAACTCGATGCCGGGGGGAGGCGGCACCTCCACCGGCTTGGAGTAGCCAACGGCCAGCACCAGGTTCGTCCCCTGCATCTGGGCCCGGTAGCCGACGCCCTGCAACTCCAGCGTCTTGGCGAATCCTTCGCTGACGCCGGTCACCATGTTCTGCACGAGGGTACGGGTTAGCCCGTGGGCGGCGCGGTGCCGGGGATGGTCGCCGGGCCGCGCCACGGTTAGCACGCCATCGCTCAGGCTGAGCTTCATGTCGGGGATCAGGTCACGGCTGAGCTCGCCCTTGGGGCCCTTAACGGTAATCCGCGAGCCTTCGATCTTGACCTCAATCCCGCTGGGGATCGTTATCGGCACCTTACCTACGCGTGACATCAGCGGTCCTCACCACACATAGCAGACGACCTCTCCGCCGACCCCCCGCCGCCGCGCCTGGCGACCGGTGAGCAGCCCCTGCGACGTTGAGATGATGGCGATACCCAGGCCACCGTAGACGCGCGGCACTTCGCGCTTCTCCACGTAGACCCGCAGCCCCGGCTTGCTCACGCGCTGGAGCCCGGTAACCGTCGGCTCCCGCCTGTCGGTGTAAGCCAGATGGATGCGCACAGTGCGCTTCACTCCGTCCTGGAGCACCTCATAGTCGCGGATGAACCCCTCTTGCTTGAGCGTCTCCGCCAGGGAGATCTTCTGCTTGGAGGCGGGCATGTCCGTGAAGTCATGCCGCGCCGTGAGGGCGTTGCGGATCCGGGTCAGCATATCGGCGATCGGGTCTGTAACCATGGTTCTCGTCCTACCAGCTGGACTTCTTGACTCCGGGCAGGTGGCCTTGCAGGGCAAGCTGACGGAAGCAGATGCGGCAGAGCGCGAAGGTGCGCAGGAAAGCTCGGGGCCGACCGCAGCGATGGCAGCGGTTGCGGTGCCGAACCTTGAACTTCGGCGTTTTGCTGAATGTCTTTTCGTAGAGCGCTTTTCGGCTCACTGCTTCTCCTCTATCGCCGGGCGAACGGCATACCAAGTAGCTCCAGCAGCCGCTTGCCCTCCTCGTCGGTCCTGGCGGAGGTTATGATGTTCACCTGGAGTCCGCGGATACGGTCGATCTTATCGTATTCGATCTCGGGGAAGATCAACTGCTCGCGAATGCCGAGGCTGAAGTTGCCGCGGCCGTCGAACGAACTGGGCGACACGCCCTGGAAGTCGCGGATACGGGGCAGGGCGGCGTTCAGCAGCCGGTCCAAGAACTCCCACATCTGGTTCCCCCGCACCGTGGTCGAGACGCCGATGGGCATCCCTTCCCGCAGCTTGAAGTTGGCGATCGACCGGCGGGCGCGGGTGATCACGGGCTTCTGGCCGGTGATCGTCGCCACGTCGCCGGCGGCGGCGTCCAGCGTCTTCGCATCGGCCACCGCCTCGCCCATGCCGATGTTGACCGTCGTCTTCAGCGGCCGCGGCACCTGCATGACGTTTCCGTAGCCGAACTCCTTCATGAGGGCCGGCGCCACCTCCTCGCGGTATCTCTCCTTCAATCTTGGTGCCATCTTCAGTACTGTCCTCAGTCGAAGTTAGCGTCGCACTTCTTGCAGTAGCGTACCTTCCGCCCGTCGGGAAGGACACGGTAGCCCACGCGCACCGGCTTGTTACAGGAGGGGCAGAGCGGGCGCACGTTGGCCACTGCTATCGGGGCTTCCCGTTGGATGATGCCGCCCGGCTTCTGCGGTCCGGTGGAGCGCTGGTGCCGCTTCACTATGTTGATCCCGGTCACGATGACGCGATTGGCCTTCGGGATCACCACGCGCACGCTGCCGCTCTTGCCGCGATCCTTGCCCTTCATGACCAGGACCGTATCCTCCTTGTGAACCCGGCGCATCCTACAACACCTCCGGAGCCAGGGAGACGATCTTCATGAAGTTGCGCTCCCGCAGCTCACGGGCAACGGGCCCGAAGATTCGCGTACCCTGCGGGTTGAAGGCGTCGGACAGGATCACAGCGGCGTTATCGTCGAACCGGATGTAGGAGCCGTCGCCCCGCCGGTAAGGCTGGGCGACGCGCACGACAACCGCGCGCACGACGTCGCCCTTCTTGACGGCGCCGCCGGGTGAGGCCTGCTTCACGGTGGCGACGATTATGTCGCCCACGCTGCCATAGCGGCGCTTGGAGCCGCCCAGCACCTGGATCACCATCACCTGCCGAGCGCCGGAGTTGTCCGCGACCCGCAGTCTGGAGTAGGACTGGATCAAGAGGACTTCTCCTCTTCCTTGGCCTCAGCTTCCGGCTCTAGTTCTGTCCCGGCCTCCGGCTCCGGCCCAGCGCTCTCCTCGGCCTCCGCCTCAGCGGCCGGCTCCGGCCCAGCGCTCTCCTCGGCCTCCGCCTCAGCGGCCGGCTCCGGCTCAGCGCTCTCCTCGGCCTCCGCCTCAGCTTCCGGCTCTGGTTCTGTCCCGGCCTCCGGCTCCGGCTCAGCGCTCTCCTCGGCCTCCGCCTCAGCAGCCGGCTCCGGCTCAGCGCTCTCCTCGGCCTCCGTGGCCTCCGGCTCTTCGACCGTCTCTTCGACCTCGCCGGCGGGCTCCTCCGCAGGCGCCTCGGGCTCCGCTTCAAGGGGGGGCTCCTCCTCGGTCGCCTCAACCGCCGCTTCCGGGAGCTCCGGGGACTCCAGTTCCGCTTCGGGAGCCGCTACCTCAGCCGGCGCCTCTTCCAGGGCTTCCTCCGTGGCTTCGACGGCCGCCTCCGCCTCTACGGGCGCGGGGGCTTCCTGTTCCTCCACCTTGACCTCGCCCAGGAGCTCCAGGTCTATCTCCTCGGCGGCCACCTCAGGACGCTCGGCGTGCACCAGCACCTCCGCCAGCTCCCACCGCTTGCGACGGGAGCGCGGCCGCGACTCTACGATGCGTACGCGGTCACCCAGCTTGGCGTCGTTCGCCTCGTCGTGCGCCACGTAGCGGCGAAGCCGCCTGACGATCTTCTTGTACAGACGGTCACGCACGCCGCTGGCGACGGCAACGACGACGGTCTTGTCCATCTTGTCGGACACTACCGTCCCCTCGCGGGTCTTGCCGCTCGCCTGCACCAGCTCCGCCACGGCTACTTCACCTCCACGGCGGCGGCGAGCTGCCGCTCCCGCTTGATCGTCTTCAGCCGGGCGATGACACGCCGGGCCGCCGGCAGCTCGCGGTGGTTCGCGAGCTGGCGGGTCGCCGTCTGGAGTCGCAGCGAGAAGAAGCGACGGTACGCCTCCTCCATCTCCTTGTCCAGGTCCACGTCTGACAGCTTGCGTATGTCTTGCGTCTTGGTCTTCAGCTTCTTCGCCATGAGATTCCTCTTACGCCACCGCTTCGCGGGATACGAAACGGGTCGGGATGGGCAGCTTGTGGGCGGCCAGGCGCATCGCCTCCCGAGCCGTATCCTCGCGCACGCCGGCGATCTCGTATATGACGCGGCCGGGCTTCACGACGGCGACCCAGAACTCCACCGGGCCCTTGCCGGAGCCCTGCCGCGTCTCCAGCGGCTTCTTCGTCACCGGCTTGTCCGGGAACACGCGTATCCAGAGCTTGCCGCCACGCCGGACGTAGCGCGTGATCGCGCGGCGGCCGGCCTCTATCTGGCGGGCGGTCATCCAGCAGGTGCCTTGCGCCTGCAGGCCGAAGTCGCCAAAGGCGACGCCGTTGCCGCTGCCGGCGGCGCCTCTGCGGCGGCCGCGATGCGTCTTGCGGAACTTCGTGCGCTTAGGCTGTAGCATCCGCCTCCGCCTCAGCCTCAGGTTCAGTCTCAGGTTCAGTCTCAGGTTCGGCCGCTGCGACGGTCTCCGGCTCGGCCGGCGCCTCAGGTTCGGCCGCCGCGACCGTCTCCGGCTCGGCGGGCGGTTCGGCCGCCTTAGGCGCCGCCGCAGCCTCCGCTCTCCCCGGCCCCGACCGCCGCCGCGCGGGCTTGGCCGGCTCCTCCAGAATCCGGTCTCCCTTGTAGACCCACACCTTGACGCCAATGCGACCGAGGGTTGTGCGGGCCTCCGCGGTGCCGTAGTCGATGTCCGCCTTCAGGGTGTGCAGGGGCACACGCCCCTCCATCCCCTGGTCCTTGCGGGACATATCGGACCCGCCGAGGCGGCCGGACACCTTTATCTTGATGCCCTGGGCACCCCTCTGCATGGCACGCTGGATCGACTGCTTGATCGCCCGGCGGTGGGATATCCGCCGCTCCAGCTGGTCAGCGACCGAGCGGGCGACGAGGGCGGCATCAGTCTCCGGGATACGTATCTCGTTGATGTTCACGCGTATCTTGCGGCCGCTGACCTTCTCCAGCGCGCCCCTGAGCTCGTCGACACGCTGGCCGCCGCGACCGATGACGATGCCGGGGCGGGCCGTGTTGATGCTGACCGTGACCAGGTTGGCGTTTCGCTCTATCTCAACGGAGGAGATGCCCGCGTCCGGCAGCAACCGGGTAATCGCGCTGCGGATGGTCAGGTCCTCCTTCAGGAGATGCGCGTAATCACGCCCGGCGAACCACTTGCTGTTCCAGTCGTATATGTAGCCCAGGCGGAAGCCGTGAGGGTGCACCTTCTGGCCCATGCTACCGCTCCTCTTCCGAGACGACGATCGTGATGTTGCTGCGACGGCGGCGCATCTGGTCGGCGCGGCCGCGGGCGCGGGGCAGCGTCCGCTTGTAGACCATCCCGTCTCCCACGTACGCCTTCGCGATCCGCAGGGTGCGGGGCTGCAGGTTGTAGTTGTTCTCGGCGTTGGCCACGGCGGAGCGCACGGCCTTGGCGACGAGCCGGGCGTGCGGCGTGGGCATGAAGCGCAGCAGTGACATCGCCTCGTCCACGCGCTTGCCGCGGATCTCGTCCAGGATGACGCGCGCCTTCTTGGGCGCGATGCCGGCGTTGCGGGCGAAGGACCGTACTTCCATGCTCGCTAGGACCTCCGCACCTGGCTCGTCTGGACTGACTTGCCGCCGTGGCCGCGGAACGTCCGCGTCAGGGCGAACTCGCCCAGCTTGTGGCCGACCATGTTCTCCGTGATGAAGATGGGCACGTGGCGGCGGCCATCGTGCACGGCGATGGTGAGACCCACCATCTCCGGCATGATGGTGGAGCGGCGCGACCAGGTGCGGATGACCGACTTCTGGCCGGAGCGCACTACCTGCTCCACCTTCTTCAGCAGCTTGGGGTCCGCGTAGGGGCCCTTCTTCGTCGAACGAGACATTCAAACCTCTTAGGCGTCGAACCTTCTTCGCACGATGTACTGGTTGGTGTCCTTGCGCCGGCGGGTACGGAAGCCCAGGGTAGGCTTCCCCCAGGGCGTCTTCGGCCCGGGCATGCCGATGGGCGAGCGTCCCTCGCCGCCGCCGTGTGGGTGATCGCGGGGGTTCATGGCGGAGCCGCGCACACGGGGGCGGCGCCCCAGGTGCCGCTTGCGCCCGGCGCGCCCCAGCTTGATCTGCCCGTGCTCGGCGTTCCCCACCTGGCCGATGGTGGCCATGCAGTCCGCATGGACGCGGCGCACCTCGCCGGAGGGGAGCCTCACCATCACATAGTCGCCCTCCCGGGCCATGAGTTGGGCGGCGGCGCCGGCGCCCCGCACGAGCTGGGCGCCCTTCCCCATGTGCAGCTCCAGGTTGTGGACGACGTTGCCGGAGGGGATGCTCCGCAGCGGCAGGGCGTTACCGGGCTTGATCTCCGCCTGCGGCCCCGCCATTACCGTATCGCCCACAGACAGGCCCACAGGCCAGATGATGTACCGCTTCTCGCCGTCCACGTAGTGGATGAGGGCGATTCGCGCCGAGCGGTTCGGATCGTACTCGATGCTGGCGACCTTCCCGGGCACGCCGGTCTTGTCGCGCTTGAAGTCGATGATGCGCAGGCGGCGCTTGTGGCCGCCGCCGCGGTGGCGCACGCTGATGCGCCCCTGGTTGTTGCGCCCGGCGTTCTTGGTGAGCGGGACAAGCAGCGACTTCTCCGGCCGCTTGCGGGTGATCTCATCGAACGTGTAGCCGCTGGCGCCGCGCCGCCCGGGCGATGTTGGCTTGTACTGCTTGACCGCCATCGCTACATACCCTCGAACAGCTCGATCTTGTCCTCGGGGGCCAGGGTGACCACTGCCTTCCGCCAGGCCGGCGAATGCTTGATGCGGTTTCCCCTCACCCGTTTGGGTTTGCCCTTGACGTTGATGACGTTCACCTGCGTCACGTGGACGCTGAACGCCCTCTCCACAGCCTGCTTGATCTGGTGCTTGTTGCAGGTGCGGCGAACCTCGAACACGTGCTTGTTATCGCCGCCGAGGCGCGTTACTTTTTCCGTGATGAGCGGCCGCACGAGGACGTCCAGCGGGTGGATGGCCTTCGGCATCGCCTACGCCTCCTCCTTCCGGGCCCGCGGCCGCCGGGCGGGCTTGGGCTTCTCGGCAGGAGATTCGGCGGGCGCCTTCTTCGCCGCGGCCCTGGGGCCCGCCGCGCGGCGGGCCGGCTTGGGCGCCTCTTCGACGCCGGCCTCCGCTTCTGCGGTTGGCTTCGCCGCCGGCGTGGGCCGCCTCCGACGTGGCTTCGGGGCCGCTTCCACGACAGCGGTCTCAGCCGCTTCCACGGTGGGCTTCTCGACGGCAGCCGCCCGCCTGCGACGTGGCTTCGGGGCCTCCTCCACGACAGCGGTCTCAGCTGCTTCCGCGGTGGGCTTCTCGACGGCAGCCGCCCGCCTGCGACGCGGCTTCGCCTCCTCAACCACCGCCGGCGCGGCCTTCGCCGAGCCCCACAGCCCCTCGACCCGGCGCACGGCGTCCTCCGTGAGCAGCAGGTCGCGGTGGCTGAGCATATCCACGACGTTCAGGTAGGGCGCCGGCAGCACCTTCGTCTTTGGCAGGTTGCGGGCGCTGATCAGCACGGAGCGGTCCGGATCGCCGGTGACGATGAGGGCGGAGCGCTCTATGCCAACGTTGTGCAGGATGCTGACAACTTCCTTCGTCTTCGGCCGCGTGAGGCCTCCGAGCTTATCGATGACGTGAAGCTGGCCATCGGCCAGCTTACCCGAAAGGGCGGAGCGTATGGCCAGCCGCCGCATCTTCTTGGGCAGGGCCTGGCGGTAGCTGCGCGGCCTGGGCCCGAAGGCGACGCCGCCGCCGACGCGCACCGGGGAGCGGGCGCTCCCCTGGCGGGCACTGCCGGTATACTTCTGCTTGCGGACTTTGCGGGTGCTGCCCTGCACTTCGCCGCGGGACTTCGTGCTGGCGGTGCCCCGCCGCTGGTTGGCGCGCTGGGCGACGAACGCCTGGTGAAGCACGGCAAGGTTTGGCGTGATGCCGAAGACGGCATCGTCCACGGTGATCTGGCGCACCTGCTTGCCCTCGGCGTTGCGCACGGCGAGCTTCATGCTAGCGCGCCCTCCCGTGCCTGGAACGGCGCACCCTGAGCAGCACGTCCTCGTTGCCGGGGACGGCGCCCTGCACCATCAGGATGTTGCGGGACGGGTCAGACTGAACCACCCTCAGGTTCTTCACGGTCACCTGGCCGGTCCCCATGTGGCCGGCCATCTTCGTCCCCTTGATGACGCGGCCGGGGTCGGTGCCGGCGCCGATAGAGCCGGGGGCGCGGGCACGGTCGGACTGCCCGTGGGTCTTGGGCCCGCCGTGGAAGCCGTGGCGCTTCATCACGCCCGCGAAGCCGCGGCCTTTGGAGGCCCCCGATACGTCCACGAGGTCGCCCGCCTGGAAGATCTCGCAGCCCACCTTCTTGCCGACCTCCCACTCACCGACGTCGTCCACGCGGAACTCCCGCAGGTGCTTGAACTGGCCCAGCCCCTTCAGGTGACCCTTCTGGGGTGAGTTGATCCGCTTGCGCGTGCCGAAGCCCAGCTGGACGGACGGGTAGCCGTCGTTCTCCTTCGACTTCACCTGGACGACCGTGCACGGCCCGGCCTCAATCACCGTGACGGGCACAGCGGCGCCGTCGTCGCTGAAGACCTGGGTCATGCCCAGCTTGCGTCCCAGGATGCCTTCAATGCTCATAGCTTGATCTCGATGTCCACGCCGGAGGGCATCTGCAGACGCATGAGGGCGTCCACTGTCTTGGACGTGGGGTCCAGGATATCGACGAGGCGCTTGTGGGTGCGGATCTCGAACTGCTCCCGCGAGTCCTTATCGATGTGGGGCGAGCGGATGACGCAGAACTTCTTGATCTCCGTGGGCAGGGGCACCGGTCCGGCCACGGCCGCGCCGGTGCGCTCCGCCGCTTCCACTATGAGGACCGCCGACTGGTCGAGGATGCGGTGGTCGTATGCCTTGAGGCGGATGCGAATCTTCTGGCGGGCCATGGCTCTACCTGCGGACCGCGCCCCGCACCCGTCCGACGATATGCTCGGCGATGGACACGGGGACCTCCTCGTAGTGATCGAACTCCATCGTATAGGTCGCGCGGCCCTGGCTGATGGAGCGCAGGTCCGTCGCGTAGCCGAAGGTCTCTGCCAGCGGGATGATGGATGAGATGACCCGCAGGTGGCCGCGCTGGTCAACGTTGGTCACCTGTCCGCGGCGGGAGCTGATATCGCCCAGCACGTCGCCGAAGAATTCATCGGGCGTGGCCACTTCCACCTTCATGTAGGGCTCCAGCAGGATCGGCTTGCCCCGCTTGAGCCCCTCCTGGACACCGAATGAGCCGGCCATGCGGAAGGCCATCTCCGATGAGTCCACAGGGTGGTACTGCCCATCCACGAGCGCCACCTTGACGTCGATGACGGGGTAGCTGGCCAGGACGCCGGTCTCCAGCGCCTCGCGCACACCCTGCTCTACGGCGGGGATGAACTCGCGCGGGATGGCGCCGCCGTA
>JAUYGU010000153.1 GCA_030690405.1 Dehalococcoidia bacterium
CACGGCGCCAACACGAAGGCGTTCTTCGCCAGCATGGCGCTGGACGAGCTCGCCGCCCTATCGAAGGCGATGGGCGGCGAGGAGCGCACCGCCTACGGGCTGGCCGGCCTGGGCGACCTCCTCACCACCGGCTACAGCGCCCACAGCCGCAACCGCACCCTGGGGGAGAAGCTGTGCACGGACCCCGACTGGCGGGAGTTCGTGCGCACAAAGACGGTGGAGGGCGTCGCCGCCTGCCGCGCGGCGAAGGAGCTGGCCCACCGGCTGGACGTCTCGACCCCCCTGCTGCACGCCATCTACGACGTGCTCTTCCTGGACGAGCCCCCGGCGGAGACGATGCGGCTCTTCCTGCGCGACTTCAGCTACGGGTAGAGCCGCGAACCTACGCCTTCTCCTCCGCCTCTTCCAGCGCCTCGTGCAGCGTGTGCCAGGCCAGGGTTGCGCACTTCACGCGCACCGGAAACTTGCGCACGCCCATCAGCGCCTCCAGGTCGCCCAGCGCCTCGAGGTCGATCTCGTCGGAGCCCGTCATCATCGCCGTGAACTCCCGGATCAGCGATTCCGCCTCCTCCACCGGCTTGCCGATGACGGCCTCCGTCATCAGGGAAGCGGAGGACTGGCTGATGGAGCAGCCGGTGCCGTGGAAGGCGACGTCCTGGATGACGCCGCCGTTGACCAGCAGATCGACGGTGACCTCGTCGCCGCAGAGGGGATTCAACCCCTCGTGGCTGGCCGTCGGCGAGGACAGGGAGCCGCGGTGGCGGGGGTTGCGGTAATGGTCGATGATGACCTGCCGGTAGAGGTCATCGAGCTCCGCCTCCTGGCGGGCGTACTCTTCGTCTTTAGTCGGCGCCATTCGCGAAGAAGCTGCGGGCCTTGCTGAGGGCGTCCACCAGGACGTCTACCTCTTCCAGCGTATTGTACACGTAGAAGCTGGCCCGCGCCGTGCCCGCGACGCCCAGGCTGCGCATGAGCGGCTGCGCGCAGTGGTGGCCCGCGCGCACCGCCACGCCGTGGCGGTCCAGGATAGTCCCGATGTCGTGCGGGTGGAGGTCGGCGTAGTTCACGGACACCACGCCGCCGCGGTCGGCGGCGTCAGGCGGCCCGTAGATGATCAGCCCCTCCAGCTCTCGGAGACGGTTCAGCGCGTACTCCGTGATCTCGATCTCGTGGGCGCGGACGTTCTCCATGCCAAGGGCGTCGAGGTAGTCGATGGCGGCGCCGAAGGCGATCACGTCGGCGATGTTCGGGGTGCCCGCCTCGAACTTCCAGGGGATGTCGTTCCAGGTGGCGCCCTCCTCGGTCACGCGCCGGATCATCTCGCCGCCGGCGAGGAACGGCTCCATCTCCTCCAGCAGCTCGCGGCGGCCGTAGAGTACGCCGACGCCCGTAGGGCCGAGCATCTTGTGGCTGGAGAACGCGAAGAAGTCGCAGCCCATCGCCTGGACGTCCACCGCCATGTGGGGCGCGCTCTGGGCCCCATCGACGAGCACGGTCGCGCCGTTGCGGTGGGCCTCCTCCGTGAGGCTCTCGACGGGGTTGATGGTGCCCACGGCGTTGGAGACCTGCGTGACGGCCAGCAGGCGGGTGCGGGCGTCCATCAGGTTCTCCAGGCCGTTGAGCTCCAGTGTCTGCGAGTCCGTGATGCCGATGTAGCGCACCGATGCGCCCTTTTCGGCGGCGAGGCGCTGCCAGGGGATGATGTTGGAGTGGTGCTCCAGCAGCGTGAGCAGCACCTCCGAGTCCGCCTCCACGTTCGCGCGGCCCCAGGTGTAGGCGACCAGGTTGATCGCTTCCGTGGTGTTGCGGGTGAACACGATGCACTCCGGCGAGGGGGCGTTGATGAACGCGGCCACCTTCGCCCGCGCCTCCTCGTAGGCGTTCGTCGCCTCCTCGCCCAGGCAGTGGATGGCGCGGTGGATGTTCGCGTTATAGTGCTCGTAGTAGCGGACCAGCGCCTCGATCACCTGGCGTGGCTTCTGCGACGTCGCCGCGTTGTCGAAGTAAACCAGCGGCCGACCGTAGACCTCCCGCGAGAGTATCGGGAAATCCTCCCTGATTCGGGCCACGTCGAGGCCGGCCGTCATGACGTGAACCCGTGCTTGAACCCGCGCAGCGCCGCCAGCGTCAGCCTCTCCAGGTAAGCGCGCAGCGGCGCGACCCGCACGCTGTCCGTGATCTCGCTGGCGAAGCCCTGTATCAGGAGGGCGCTGGCCTTCTCCAGGTCCAGGCCGCGGCTGCGCATGTAGAAGATGGCGTCCTCGGTCACCGTTCCGGCGGTCGCGCCGTGGCCGCACTTCACATCGTCGGCGTAGATCTCCAGGCTGGGCTTGCTGTCCACCTCCGCCTTCTCCGAGAGGAGGAGGTTCTTGTCCTCCTGGTACGCGTCCGTCTTAACGGCCCCCGGCCGTACCAACACGGTGCCCCCGAACACGGCCCTGGACTCGCCGTCCAGGATACCCCTGTAGTAGAGGCGGCTGGTGCAGTGGGGCTTCGCGTGGTCGATGTTGATGTAGTTATCGAGGTGCTGCCTGCCGGCCGTCACGTAGAGGCCGTTCAGACGGCTGGAGCCTCCCGGCCCGTCCAGCACGACGCGAAGGTCGTTGCGGCCGATGAGAGCGCCCATTGAGTAGCAGAGTGAGAAGTAGGTGCTGTCCCGCGCCTGGTCCACGCGCGTGCTGGCGACGTGGAAGGCGTCCCCGCGCTCCAGCATGAGCTTGTAGTGGTCCACCTGCGCCCCGTCTTCCAGCGCGATCTCCGTCACGGCGTTCGTCAGGTAGCGGGCGCCGCCGAGGCCGATGTAGCTCTCGATGACGGTGGCCCTGCTGTTCGCGCCGGCGACGACGAGCGTCCGCGGGTGCGAGACCGACGGCGCGCCTTCGGACGTCGAGACGAACACCAGGTGCACGGGCGTCTTGAGCTCGGCCCCATCCGGTAGATGGACGAAGGCGCCGTCGCTGAGGAAGGCCGTGTTGATGGCCGTGAAGCCGCTGTCCTCGAAGCCTGCGTGTTGGGCCAGGTGCCGCTGGACGAGCGGCCCACCGGCGCGCACCGCCTCCGCCAGGCTGGCGACGCGCGCACCGGAAGCGGGCGCCGCGGTCGATAGCGCCGGTGAGTAGCGGCCGTTCACGAAGACGACGTTGTGCCAGCCATCGTCCCAGACGATGGCCGACCGTATTTCGTCCGGCCTGACCGCCGGCGCGGGCGCGGCGGAGTAGGCGAAGCCGCCTTCGGCGATGGGGGCGACGTTGGTGTACTTCCAGGGCTCGTTGCCGCGGCGCGCGGTGGGGAACCCCAGCTCTGCGAAGCGGGAGATCGCCCGCTCGCGGAGCTCGCGGAGCCAGGCAGGCTCGCCGGGCGGGGCCTCAAACGTCCGGAAGTCGCTGAGGTAGGTGTCGTACGGGGCGACGGCCTGGGTCATATCGCGACCGGTCCTAGACGCTGATCCTGCCGCTCTCGACCGCTTCCTTGATCCACTCGTAGCCCTTCGCCTCCAGCTCGAGGGCGAGCTCGCGGCCGCCGGAGCGGACGATTCGGCCGTCCAGCAGGACGTGGACGTAGTCGGGCGTGATGTAGTTGAGGATGCGTTGGTAGTGGGTGACGATGACGATCGCCTTGTCGGGCGCGCGAAACCGGTTCACGCCCTCAGCGACGATCCTCAGGGCGTCGATGTCCAGCCCGGAGTCGGTCTCGTCGAGGAGCGCCAGCTTCGGGTCGAGGACCGACATCTGGAGGATCTCGTTGCGCTTCTTCTCGCCTCCGGAGAAGCCTTCGTTGACCGACCGCTTCATGAGATCGGCGTCCATCTCGACTTCGCGAACCCTCTCTTCGACGAGCTTGTTGAACTCCCGCACCGAGAGCTTCGGCTGGCCGCGGTGCTCACGGACCGCGTCCAGGGCGGTCTTCAGGAACTCGCGGCTGCGGACGCCGGGGAGCTCCACCGGGTACTGGAAGGCGAGGAAGATGCCGGCCAGCGCCCGGTCCTCCGGCAGCAAGCCGAGAAGGTCCTTCCCGTCGTAGCAGACCTCGCCTTTGGTGACCCGGTATTCGGGCCTGCCGGCGAGGACGTTGGTGAACGTGCTCTTACCGCTGCCGTTGGGGCCCATGATGGCGTGGACTTCGCCGAGGTTGACCGTGAGGTCAAGCCCCCTCAGGATCTCCGCCTCGCCTGCGGCGGCGTGGAGGTCTCGCACCTCCAGCAGCGGCCGGCTGTGGTTCTTGCCGCCAGGGCTCACCTTAGCCAACGGTCCCTTCCAGACTCACCTTAAGCAGCTGCGAGGCCTCCAGCGCGAACTCGAACGGCAGCTCCTGGAACACGCCACGGCAAAAGCCGTTGATAATCATCTGCTGGGCGTTCTCCTCCGAGATGCCGCGCTGCCGGCAGTAGAAGAGCTGGTCGTCGCTGACCTTGGAGGTGGTAGCCTCGTGCTCCATGCGGGCCGTCGGGTTGCGCACCTCGATGTAGGGCACGGTGTGAGCGCCGCACTTGTCGCCTATCAGCAGGGAGTCGCAGCGAGTGAAGTTCCGCGCGCCGGTGGCCGTGGGCATGATCTTCACCAGACCGCGGTAGGTGTTCTGCCCGTGGCCGGCGGAGATCCCCTTGGCGACGATCGTGCTGCGGGTGTTCTTACCGATGTGCGTCATCTTCGTACCGGTATCGGCCTGCTGGTAGTTGTTGACCAGCGCCACGGAGTAGAACTCGCCGACGGAGTTATCGCCCTGGAGGATCACGCTGGGGTACTTCCAGGTGATGGCGGAGCCGGTCTCAACCTGCGTCCAGGAGATCTTGGAGTTCACGCCGGCGGCCTTGCCCCGCTTGGTGACGAAGTTGTAGACGCCGCCCTTGCCCTCCTTGTCGCCCGGGTACCAGTTCTGGAGCGTGGAGTACTTGATCTCGGCGTCGTCCAGGGCGACAAGCTCCACGACGGCGGCGTGAAGCTGGGTCGTCTTGCGGATCGGCGCCGTGCAGCCCTCCAGGTAGCTTACGTAGGCGCCCTTGTCCGCGATGATGAGCGTCCGCTCAAACTGGCCCGTGCCCTCCGTGTTGATCCGGAAGTAGGTCATCAGCTCCAGCGGGCAGCGGACGCCCGGCGGCACGTAGGCGAAGGAGCCGTCGCTGAAGACGGCGGAGTTGAGGGTGGCGTAGAAGTTATCGGTGTAGGGGACGACGGAGCCGAGGTACTTCTTCACGAGTTCAGGGTGCTTCTGGACGGCCTCGTTGAAGGAGCAGAAGATGATCCCCAGCTCCTCCAGCCTCTTCTGGAAGGTCGTCGCCACGGAGACGCTGTCGAAGACGGCGTCCACGGCCACGCCGCTGAGCTTCTTCTGCTCGTCCAGGGGGATGCCCAGCTTGTTGAACGCCGCCAGGAGCTCCGGGTCGACTTCGTCCATGCTCTCGGGGCGCTTCTCCTTGAGCGGGGACGAGTAGTAGTACATGTCCTGGAAGTCGACCGGCGGGTGGCTGATTTTGGCCCACTTCGGCTCCTCGTAGTCCAGCGTCATCCAGTAGCGGTAGGCCTTGAGACGCCACTGGAGCATCCAGTCGGGCTCGCCCTTCTTGGCGGAGATGAGGCGTATCGTGTCCTCGTTCAACCCCTTGGGGGCGAGGTCCGTGTCTATCTCGGTGACGAAGCCCCACTTGTAATCGGAGGACAGGTCCTTCGTCTTACGGGAGATTACTCTGGGAGTCAACGCTTCGCTCCTCGGTCCACGCTCATCGGGCTCCCCGCGAGGCTATTTGGAAACATTCGACTGTATAAATCTCCACTTCGGCTGTATAATAGCACGCGGGCCCTCTTCTGGCAACGTCTGGCGGCCCCGCTTGAGGCGATTCCCGGCCCATGTTTCGCCTTGACCGCCCGAACAGGCCGGTGCTACGTTGGCTTCGATGCAAAAGCGCCCATACGGGCGGGCGTCTGCCCGCATATATCTGGACCACGCGGCGACCACGCCCCTGGACCCCCGCGTCCTGGAGGCGATGCTCCCCTACCTCCGCGACTTCTGGGGCAACCCCTCCAGCCTCTACGCCGAGGCGCAGGAGGCGCGCAAGGGGCTGGACGCCGCCCGCCGCGCCATCGCCGGCATCCTGGGCTGCAACCCCCGCGAGGTCATCTTCACCTCCGGCGGCTCCGAGAGCGACGCCCTCGCCCTGCGCGGCGTAGCCTACGCGAGCCGCCGCCGCGGCAGCCACATCGTCACCTCCGCCGTAGAGCACCACGCCGTCCTCCACACCGCCGAGCGGCTGGAGCAGGAGGGATTCCGCGTCACCTACCTGCCGGTGGACAGCGAGGGGTTCGTCGACCTGGCGGAGCTGGAGCGGGTCGTCGGCGAGGAGACGACCCTGGTGAGCATCATGCTTGCCAACAATGAGGTCGGCACGATCGAGCCGAGCGCGGAGGCGGTGCGCATCGTCAAGGCGAAGAACCCGCACGCCGCGTTCCACACCGACGCCGTCCAGGCGGTGGGTGCGCTGGACGCCGGCGTCGACCGGCTGGGCGTCGACCTGCTCTCCATCGGGGCGCACAAGTTCTACGGCCCCAAGGGCGTCGGCGCCCTCTACGTGCGCAGCCGCACGCCCCTGCAGCCGCAGGCCCTGGGCGGCGCCCAGGAGAAGGACCGACGCGCGGGCACGGAGAACGTGCCGTACATCGTCGGTATGGCGAAGGCGATGGAGCTGGCCTACGAGGAGTTCGATTCGCGCAACGCCCACTGCCAGGCCTTGCGGGACCGGCTGCTGGACGAGATGCCGGCGCGCATACCACTTACGCACGTCACCGGACCGAAGGACCGCGAGCGACGGCTCTCCAACAACGCCTCGGTCTGCTTCGAGTACATCGAGGGGGAGGCGATCCTGATGGCGCTCGACCTGCAGGGCGTGGCCGCGTCCAGCGGCTCCGCCTGCACGTCGGGCTCCCTGGAGCCATCGCACGTGCTGACGGCGATGGGCGTGCCGGAGGAGCTGGCGCGCGGCAGCCTGCGCCTCAGCGTGGGCACGGACAACACGATGGAGGAGATCGACTACGTGCTGGAGGTGCTGCCGGGGATCGTGTCGCGGCTGCGGTCGCTCTCGCCGACGTGGCCGGAGCGGGTCATCTGAGTATCGTATGAGTATCGTAGGCGGGTAGCTTTAGCTGCCCGCAGCAGGCCTTCGTGATACAATTCGCAAACAGGGTTCCAAGATGGACGAAGCGCTGATCACAGTCCGAGACGACAGCGGCATCGACGAGGCGGTACGCAAGAACATCCTGCTCGCCTCGGTGGACGGCGTCGTCAGCTGGGCGCGGCGTTCGTCGCTATGGCCGGTGATGTTCGGCCTCGCCTGCTGCGCGATCGAGATGATCGCCACGGCGACGCCCCGCTACGACCTCGCCCGCTTCGGCGCCGAGGTGATGCGCGCCTCGCCGCGACAGTCGGACCTGATGATCGTCGCCGGCACCGTCACCTGGAAGATGGCGCCGCCGGTGCGGCGGATATACCTCCAGATGGCGGAGCCGCGCTGGGTGATCTCCATGGGCAGCTGCGCCACCATCGGCGGCCCCTTCGCCTACGGCTACAGCACCCTCCCCGGCGTCAACCTCATCCTCCCCGTTGACGTCTACGTCCCCGGCTGCCCGCCGCGGCCGGAGTCGCTCTTGCAGGGGCTCATGCTGCTGCAGGAGAAGATCAAGAAGCACGGCACGATCAACCCGCCGGAGCGCAGGCAGCCCAGCGGCGACTTCTCCCGCTACCTGCCGGAGGGCGACCCGATCCGCCGCGAGCTGGAGTCGCTCTTCCCGCCGTACGTCAAGGCGCAGGCCTGAGCCGCCGCATCCGGTTCGGCGGCCAGTACACGAACCAGGCTCGCGCCTGGATGCACTCGCGCCCCACCGGCCCGAAGTCGCGGCCGTCCGTGCTGGACTCCGGCGCGTCGCCCAGGAGCAGCCACTCACCCTCGCCCAGCGTCCAGGTGCGCCCGCCGACGGTCACTGTCTCGCCCGGCGCGCCGGCGATGCGCTTGATGATGCGCATCCCCTGCCGTTGCGGGTGAGAGGCGAGGACGACGTCGCCCCGCCGGGGCGCGTCACCGCGATAGGCCAGCCGGTCGAACAGGACGTACTCGCCGGGGGCCAGCGTCGGATACATGCTCGGCCCGCGGACGACGGCGCGTCGCGCCGTCAAGAAGGCGAGCGCCTGGTAGACGCCGGGGAGTCTGAGCACGAGGCGCGAGAGCGAGTTCATCGGCGGGCTGGCTTACTTCGATCGCTTTGTAGTAAATTCTACAGCGCAAACATCTCTTAGAAGGAGGCCACTCCCATGCCCGTACGTCACGCGTTCGCCCTGCTGAACCGCCTCTTCCCCGCCGAGGAGGCCCACGCCCACTGCGATATCCCCTGCGGCATCTACGACCCGCACCTGGCGCAGATCGGCGCGCTCACCTGCATCCGCATGAACCCGCTGATCGAGGCGGCGGAGCCGCCGGCGATGGAGAAGGCGGCCCGCGACTCCTACATGCACAAGCTGGCCCGCTACACGGCGACGAAGGAGCACCACGCCGAGCTGGTGAAGCACGAGGTGCGCATCATCCGCGGCGACTTCTTCAAGCCGGACAACAGCCCCGAAGGCCTCGGCGAGCTTGTCGAAGGCATCATGAAGACGGCCTCGGCGGTGCGGCAGAACATCGACGCGGCGGCGGCCGAGAAGCTGCTCGCGCTGGTGAACGACTTCGCGGAGGCGTTCTGGAAAGCGAAGGGGGTGGCGACGAAGCGCCAGCCGTCGAACCAGGCCGTCGGCGGCGAGGTCGTGCTGCCCGCGGCGTAGCCGACCGCCTGCTCCCTCTCCCCGAGCCCTCACCCCGACCTGCCGGTCACCCCTCTCCCGCGCGCGGGAGAGGGGCCGGGGGAGAGGGCGGCCCCTCGCCTGGAACGCTTGTGCTGTTGCCCTAGCCGATGTAGACTTGCCGCGTGAAGATACCACGCCCCTGGCTCACAGCCGCTGCCATATCTAGCGTGATCACACTGGTTGCCAAGGAGTTAGCGCTTGAACTCGTCTTTGGATCGGCTGCTGACTGGCTAAAGTCCAACCTTTGGATTCTGGGCGACTTCCTAGCGTGGCGCTGGTCTGGTTTGGTTCTGGGACTCATCCTATTCGTAACCGTATGGTGTCTGGGACTCGCGGTTGAACAACGCCGAAGCACACCCACGGGTGGCGCGCCTGCGGCAGCCGGCGGCCCAACTGCTCAGCCCGAGACGCCTCAGGGCGCAGCGAGCGGAGCGGCTGAGGGAGCAACCCGAGAAATTCGCACCAAGGAATATGTGGAAGTCACGCCCGAAGATGGCCGGATGATCAGCAACGGAGTCCTGTGGGAATGGGACACGTACTTTGATCGAGGCAAGGGCGGGATGGACGGACCCTTGTGTCCTTACGATGCAGTCCGCCTCAAGTACCAGCGCGCGACGCAACCCTCACCTGTAGTAGCCCCTTCTTCTCTTTCGGGCCTGCTGGGCGAAAAGAGGGAGCCAACACCCCTTGCCAAGCCCGCACCACCAGTCACCCCCCTACACACGCCTTTCTCGCTCCCGGCTAGTGAACTTAGGCCCCCAATGGATCAAGATAGGGTCGGTGGTGCCGGTGGAGGCGAATTGTACTGCATCAAGTGCCGTAGCAGTTATGTCTTCACTGGAAGCGGATTCGCGGATCTTGCCATGGGTAAGGCGATAGGAGCGGCACGCAGCGACGCAGGTCTTCTGTTTGAAGCCAAAGCCAGGAATCAGAGAGCCCGGGAGAACTAGGCAGTCAGATCAGTTCCCGCCCCCCCCTTCCCGTGAAGCCCTTCACAACCCCTTGCGATTAAACAAGCCCCCGCTGTAACATTTGCCCTGCGGGTAGCAGCGAGCAGGTCTGAAGACCTGCAGCTACGACGGAGCATTGGGCAGGGACAGGGCCCTGCCCCTACGATAAGGGGCGCGCTTGTTCGGGACCGGTATCGCCAAGGGGATGATGGTGACCCTGCGCACCCTCTTCCGCACGCCCTTCACCACCCAGTACCCGGAAGAGATTCGCCCCATCCCCGTCAACGCCCGCACCAACCTCCTCTGGTTCGAGGAGCGCTGCACCGGCTGCTCCACCTGCGCCCAGGCCTGCCCCGACGGCTGCATCCTCGTCCAGACCTCGGAGCGCGAGGACGGCAGCCTCAACGTAGATCGCTACGAGATCGACTTCCGCCTCTGCATGTACTGCGGCCTCTGCGTGGAGGCCTGCCCCTACGAAGCGATCCAGGCCGGCGGGCCCCTCGACGACGCCACCTACGACTTCGACAGCCTCTACCGCGATAAGCACCGCCTCACGGAGATGGCGCAGGAGCACCTCCACGGCCACGACTGGATGTACCCCAACGGCAAGAAGGCCCCGCGCGCGGACGAGAAGGCGCTGCACGTCGGCCTGCCGGTGGAGCGCGACCGCACCAGGTAACCGTGGCCACCATCACCCTCAACGGCCGCGAGATCGAGGCGCCCGAAGGCGCCCCCCTCGTCGAGGTGATCAAGAACGCCGGCGTCTACATCTCCAACCTCTGCTACATCGACGACCTGCCGCCCTACGCCGGCTGCCGCACCTGCCTCGTCGAGATAGAGGGCGCGCCGACGCTGCAGCTCTCCTGCACCGCGAAGGTCGCCGACGGCATGGCCGTCCGCACCGACACCGCGCAGGCCGCCGCCGCCCGCCAGGCCGTCCTCTCCCTCATCCTCTCGTACCACTCCGACCGCTGCCTCACCTGCCACCGCGTCGTCAAGTGCAAGCCCGGCGACACCTGCCTGCGCGATAGCGTCGTCACCCACCGCTGCGTCACCTGCTCCAAGAACTACCGCTGCGAGCTCCAGACCACCTGCGAGATGGTGCAGATGGCCGGCTACGAACCCTGGGAGGGCGAGGAGCGCACCTTCTACGAGCTGGAGCAGCCGGAGGCCGACCACGCCAACCCCTTCCTGGAGTACGACCCGCAGATGTGCATCATCTGTACCCGCTGCGACCGCGCCTGCGACCAGCTCCGCCACACCGGCGCCATCACCCTGGCCGGTCGCGGCTTCTCCACCCGCATCGAGTTCGGCGCCGGCGGCGCGGTGGACGAGTCGAACTGCGACTTCTGCGGCGCCTGCATCGACCTCTGCCCCACGGCCACGCTCATGGAGCGCCCCAACAAGTGGGCCGCCACCGAGACGGAGCGCTGGGTGCCCACCACCTGCACCTCCTGCAGCGTCGGCTGCAGCATCAGCCTGGGCGTCCGCAAGGGCCGCGGCGTCATCGTACGGCCCGATACCACCGCCAATCCGGTCAGCCACAAGCAGCTCTGCGTGCGCGGCCGCTTCCACTACGACGCCGTCAAGCCGGCGGAGCGGCTGTCGCAGCCGCTGGTGCGACGGAACGGCGGGCAGGACTCAGCCTCCTGGGACGAGGCGCTGGAGCTCACGGCGGCGCGCCTGGCGGAGATCCGCGAGAAGCACGGCCCAGCGGCGATCGGCTTCCTCGGCTCGCCGCTCGCCACCAACGAGGAGAACTACCTGCTCCAGAAGATCGCCCGCGCCGTCGTCGGCACCAGCAACGTCGATTCCAGCGCCGGGCCGGTCGCCCGCGCCGCCTGCGACTCCCTCCGGCGGGCGTTCGGCAGCGAAGTGCTGCCCGCGGACATGACGCAGCTCGCGCAATCGAAGACGCTGCTGGTGATCGCGGAGGACCTGGAGTCCAGCCACAACGTCGCCGCCCTGCGCTGCAAGGACGCCGTCGTCAACAACGGCGCCCGGCTGGTCGTGGTCGCCGCCCGCCGCGGCGAGCTGTGCGACTTCGCCGACGCCTGGCTCCAGCCGCGCCCCGGCGAGGAAGCGATGGTCGTCGTCGCCCTGGCGGACGCCCTGCGGGGCGAGGCCGCCGCCGGGGTCGCGGAAGCGACCGCGCTGCTCGCCGCCGCCAGGGACGACGAGGCGTGGCGACCCCTCTCCGTCGTCTACGCCCTGCCACACCTGGGCGCGGAGCAGGCGGGGGCGATAACCGCCGCCGCCGCGAACGTGGCGATCGCCATCGCGGGGGAAGAGGCTGCGGAGTCGCTCTTCGTGCTGCCGCAGGAGGCGAACGTCTGGGGGATGCGGGACGTGGGCGCCACGGGCGAGTACCTTCCCGGATACCGGCCCGCCGCCGGCGAAGCGGCCCGGAAGGCCGTCGAGCAGTTCTGGGGCGCGCCGGTGCCCGCCGCCGCCGGCCTCACCTTCGAGCAGATGCTCTCGAACGGGAAGCTGAAGGCGCTGGTGGTGCTCAACGACAACCCGCTGTTCTTCGCCCCCGCCAAGTCGCGCGTGCGCGAGAGCCTCGCCGGGCTGGAGCTCCTGGCCGTGATCGATAGCCTGTCCACGGACACCGCCAATGCGGCCCACGTAGTGCTGCCCGACACCGGGCCGTTCGGCAAGGAGGGGACGGTCACCAGCGCCGACCGGCGCGTCCTCCGCCTCCACGCGGCGACCGCGCCCCAGGGCGAGGCGCAGCCGGCCTGGCGGATCCTGGGCGAGCTCGGATCGCGGCTGGCGCAGCGCCTGAACACGGGCGAGCTGCGGCTGAACTACGCGGGCCCTGCCGAGATCATGGACGAGATCGCGCAGCTGGTGCCGCTGTACGCCAACGCCACCTACAAGGAGATGGAGCCCGGCGCCCAACAGCCGCTCGACGGCCTTGGCCCTAGCAAGGCGGAGCTCCAGCCGATGTCCGCGACCTACGCCCCCGCGGAGGGCTACGTGCTCACCACAGGGCGTGGCCTCTACACGAGCTACGAGGGCGCCGCCGTCCACTCGCCGGAGGCCGACAGGCTCCACCGCGAGGAGTTCGTCGAGGTGAACCCGGCGGACGCGAAGGAGCTCGGCGTCAGCGACGGCGCCGAGGTGACGCTGAAGGCGAACGGGAACGAGATTACCCTGCGGGCCCGCGTCACGGCGGCCGTGCCGCCGCGGACGCTCTACGTGCCCCTGTACTTCGATGGCGGCGCCGTCACCGCCCTGTTCGCGGACGGCCAGGCGGTAGCCCCGATCGAAGTCGTCGCCGGCGGCCGTTAAGCGGCCCCCGCGGCTGTGCTAAACTATCTCCGCTGCCCTGTTCCTGCCATGGTCGCCAACAAGTCCGACCGCCTGGTGAAGATCGCCGTGGCCCACGACGAAGTCGAGGCCAGCATCTGGAAGGATGCCCTGGAGCAGGACGGGATCACGCCTTTCGTCAAGAGCCTGGACCCGCTGACCCCGTTCGGCGTAGCGCCGGCCCTCCCCAGCAGCCTCGAGGTCTACGTCCTCGCCCGCGACGAGAAGCGGGCGCGCTGGGTCCTCGGCGAGCTCGAAGCCTCCAGGTAGGCATCCAGTGGAGCTGCCGCTGTTTCCCCTGAACTCCGTCCTTTTCCCGGGCGCGCCGCTGCCGCTTCACATCTTCGAGGAGCGCTACAAGCTCATGATCGGCCGCTGCCTGCAGTCGGGCTCCCCCTTCGGCGTGCTGCTCATCCGCAGCGGCAACGAGGTGGGTGAGGCCGGTGAGCCGTTCGAGGTGGGCACCACCGCCCGCATCGTCCGCGTCCAGCAGCTGGAGGGGGGACGAATGAACCTGGTCTGCCTGGGCGAGCAGCGCTTCCGGCTGCTGAAGACTATCCGTGAGACGCCCTACCTGGTGGGCGAGGTAGAGCCCCTCGATTCGACCGACATCGAAGGCGAAGACGTGGCCGAGCTGGCGGAGACGGTGGCGGCGCTGTTCGCCGAGTACTACCGCATCTACCTGGCAGTCTCCAACCAGTGGGCGCGCCAGATAGGGATGCCCGGCGGCGCGGCCGAGCTGGCCGACTTCGTCGGCTCGCGGCTCGCGGTCAGCCTGTGGACCAAGCAGCGGCTGCTGGAGGAGCTTTCCGTGCGGCGGCGTCTGGACATGGAGTTGGAGACGCTTTCGGACGCCATTCGGGAGATGACGCCGAAGGTGGAGGCGGCGCGGGCGCAGCGCTGGCGGGCGCTGGGCGTGATGAACTAGCGCCTACGGATGGACCTGCACCTTGATCGAGGCGCTGGACTTGTCGGCGGCGGTGCGGAACGCCTGATCGGCCTCGGCCAGGGGGAAGCGGTGCGTGATGATCCCCCGCGCCCGCTCCGCGTCGGCCTCGATCATGCGCAGGGCGGCCTCGAAGTCCGTTAGACGCCCGCTACGGCAGTACGTGATCGCGCCCGCCGTCCGCACCTCGTTCAGCATCATCGTGAGGGCGTTGACCTGCACCGGGCCGGTGAACAGCCCCAGGATGGACACCCGTCCGCCCGGGCGCACCAGCCCCACGGCCTGGCCCAGCGTTTCGGCGTGGCCGCCCACCGTCTCCACCACCACGTCCGGCTTCTCGTCCGCCAGGGCGGAAGCGCCGTCCGCCGGAACGACGCGGGTGGCGCCGGCGGCGATGGCGGCGCGGGCCTGGTGCTCGTAGCGGTAGGTGACGGCGATCTCGGCGGCGCCCAGAGCGCGGGCCGCCAGGGCCGTCATAACGCCGATCGTGCCGGAGCCCAGGACAACGACCCTGTCCCCGAAAGCGAGGTCGACGAGGTGCAGGCCGTGCACGACGACGGCCAGCGGCTCCACCAGCGCCCCCAGTTCGAAGTCCAGGGCGTCCGGCAGGGGGTACAGGGTGTAGGCGGGGACGGCCACGTACTCGGCGAGGCCGCCGGAGGCGAAGGTGCCCAGGAGCACCCGCCTGGGGCAGAGCTGGTAGTTGCCGGTGCGACAGTAGGAGCAGCGGCGGCAGACGCGGAGCGGCTCCACGACCACGCGCTGGCCGGGCGGGAACCCCTCGACGCCCTCGCCGACCTCCACCACCTCACCGGCGAACTCGTGCCCCGGCGAGACGGCCGGCGGCATCGGCAGCTGGCCGCGGTAGAAGTGGAGATCGGAGCCGCAGACGCCGCAGGCGCGCACGCGCACCAGCACCTCGCCCGGTCCGGGCGCGGGCACGGGCGTCTCCCTGACCTCGATCTTCTCCTTGCCACCGCTGAAGGCGGCCAGCATCGTACCTGACACAGCGCGCCCATTGTAGCAGGGAGCGAGGAGAAACCGGAAACTCGCGGCGGGAAGGCGGAAGGGCGCATGCCGCCCGCCCCCTCGATGCGCTATCATCGAAGTGTCATGCGGGCCGCCAATCAGCCGGTGAGCTGGTGGGGCTGGCACTGGGAGCCGCCGGTGCCGCTGTCCATCGTCCAGATACTGCAGGCGGGGAACATGCCGCCACGCCTGGCGGCGATGTTCTGGCTGGCGATGGAGCGCGGCGCCTCGCTCATCGTCGCCGCGGATCCGCCCAGCGCCGGCAAGACGGCCACGCTCACCGCCCTCCTCTCGCTCACTCCCCCGGAGACAGTCGCCTACTTCACCCGCGGCGTCGGCGAGACGTTCGCCCTGCCACCGCGCACCGACGCCCACCCGACCTACATCCTCGTTAACGAGATGAGCGACCACCTCCCCGTGTACACGTGGGACAGCTACGCCCGCCGCGCCTTCGAGCTGCTGGCCGAGGGCTACTCGCTGGCGACGACCGTCCACGCCAACACTGTGGACGAGGTGCTGGCGATCCTGCGCGAAGAGATCGGGGTGCCTGCGGAGCAGATCGCCGGGCTGACGTTCATCGCGCCGCTGCACCTGAGCGACGGCCCGCAGGGGACCAGCCGCCGCGTGCGCGAGGTTGCGTTCATCGAGCCCGGCGCGGACGGCGAGGTGGCTTATCGCAGCATCGTCCGCTGGGACGCCGGCACGGACACGTTCGCGATCCTGGAGTCGGAGGAGGACAGGGAAACGCTGGCCCGCTGGTGCGGCCTCGCGCCGGAGGCGCTGCTCGATGAGATCGAGCGGCGGGAGGCGTTCTTCCAGCGGCTGCTGGCTAACGACGCGGCGTCGATACCCGAGGTGAACGCGGCGATCGAGCGGTTCTACGCGGAGGAGATCAGGCCGCGCCCGGACGGGCGCCCGTCTGGCCGCCGGCCAGCGTAGCGGCGGCCCCCCGCCAGTCCGAGAAGTCCTCGAACACGAGGTCGGCGCCGGAGTCCCGAAGCTGGTCCGTAGTGTGGCCGCCGGTGGCCACGCCCACCGCCACAGCGCCGTTCGCCTTCGCGGAGGAGACGTCGTGCGGCGTATCTCCGATGACGACCGCCTCCGCTCCGGGCGCGCCCGCGCCCAGCCGCTCGACGGCGTTGCGGACGATGACGGAGCGGTCCTCGCTCTCCTCGCCGAAGCCGCCGCCGCCGAAGTAGCTCTCGATCCCGTAGTGCGCCAGCTTGAACCCGGCAGCGCGGCTGAAGTTGCCCGTCGCCAGCCCCAGGCTCACCCCCGGCTGCCCGGCCAGGGCGTCCAGCAGAGCCGGGAAGCCGGGCATCAGCCGCCCCTGCATCTCCCCCAGCGTCTGCGGCAGGTGGAAGTAGTACCGCTCCAGGAAGCGCTCCTGGTGCTCCCGGTAGTCGCCGTTGATGCCGTGCTGGCGCAGCGCCTCGGCCAGGATGTAGCGGTCCGTGCGGCCGCTGAACTCGATCGCCTTGAAGCCGTCTTCGATGCCGAACAGGTCGCGAAAGGCGCGGCTCATCGCCAGGCCGCCGGCGCCGCCGCTCCACAGGAGCGTGTTGTCCACATCGAACAGGATCAGGCGCGCCACCTCAGCCCTTCTCCTCCCAGACCACACCGACGGCCCGCTTCCCCGTGTGCACCAGGAACGAAGGGCCGATCTTGGACTCCACGATCTGCTCCCGCGTCACGTTCAGTGCGCGGGTCAGCCGCTCGATCAGCGCCTCCTTGAGATCCGGCGCCATCCCCTCGATGACCGAGATGCGGCCCAGGCTGCGCGTCTTCCGCACCTCCTCGACGATGGACTCGATCGCCTTGTCCATGCGCCCGCGCACGCGGTCGAACAGGATGACGGCGCCGCCGCGGAGGCTGATGACCGGCCGGATGTTCAGTACGGAGCTGAGCAGGTGCTGCATGGAGCGGACGCGACCGCTCTTGAGCAGGTACTTGGTGGTCTCAAAGGTGGCGAGGAAGCGGAGGCGGGTGCTCAGCTCCTCCACAAGGCGTTTCGCCTGGGCAAGGCTGAGGCCGCTATCGCGCGCGTTCGCCGCCTCTATGACCAGGAACCCCTCTGCCATCGTGCCCGTCTGTGAGTCCGCCACCTCGATCTCGGCCTCCGGGTGCTCCTCCCGCACGAGCTCGGCGCCCTGCAGCGCGGACTCGTACGTCTTGCTGAGGCCGGACGATATCGTGATCGCCAGGATTCGGGACTGGCCGGCGGCTATGCAACGGCGGAACGCCTCCGCGAAGCGGCCGGGGGAGGGCGCGGCCGTCGTCGGGTAGCCCTCACCCTTCCCGTAGCGGTCCAGCATTCCGGCGAACTCCTCCAGCTTGAGGACGCCATCGTCGACGCTGCCCTGGACGCCGAAGTTGATGGTGAAGGGGACCTCCTGCACATCGAGGCCCTGCACGACGGCCTCCGGGATGTTGTGCCCCGTATCGGTGACGATGGCGAACGGTTGCGTCACGCAACAACCACCCTGTCCGCAGCCGTCGACGCTGGCCCGGCCACTACTTGTCGACCGGGTAGCCGGCCTTTATCCAGGCCTCGGTGCCACCCTCGAGGTTGAACAACCGCGTCAGGCCGGCGGCCGCCGCCATCTCGCAGGCGAGGGCGCTGCGCTGGCCGACGGCGCACACGAAGATGATGTCCTTATCGCGCGGCAGCTCCTCGCGGCGGGCGAACACGGTCGCCACGGGGATCAGGCTGGCGTTCGGCACGTGGCCCGCTTTGTATTCGTGAGGCTCCCGCACGTCGATGACGGCCACGTTGTTCGTCGCCATCATCTCCTTGCCTTCGTCCACGGCGATTCGGGAGAAGGGCTCTCGCGGGTCCTTGCTGGGCATCCGGCACGACCTCCTAATCGCAGGGACTGTCCCGATTCCGAACTGGTTGCTTCGGAATCGCGTCCGAGTATAATTCTAGCATCCCGCCGCGCTGAGTGACAGGCCGGGAACCGCGACCGTCTTTGCGAGGAGGTCCGCCGTGGCCGAGGAAGCCCAGATCAGGCAGCTCAGGGAGAAGATGGCGCTGGAGCGCGAGAATCTGCTGTCCGCCCTGGAGCGGCTGAGCGACGAGCAGGCTTCCGCACCGGCCAAGGGGGAGGAGTGGAGCGCCAAGCAGCAGATGTCCCACCTCTGTGAGATGGAGGCCGCCTACCGTGCCTGGGTGGAGAAGGCGCTGGAGGAGGACGGCGCCAGCCTGGACGGCGTCGGTGGCGAGCCGGTGGCGATCCCGCTGGAGCGCGCCCAGCTCCACCCGGTATCGGCGCACGTCGCCGAGATGCGCTGCCAGCGCGAGAAAACGCTCGCCGTCATGGAGCGGATGAGTTCGGAGGACTACGACCGCACTGCCACCAGCGCCGTATTCGGCACGCTAACCGTGATGCAGTGGCTGCGCTCCTATTACCGGCACGACCGCATGCACTACGACCAGGTCCGCGGTGAGGAGCCCGCGTACAAGCCCCGGTTCCGCAGTGGGAAAGAGCCGGACCAGCGCCGGCCCGCCGTCCCCGGCTAGCGTGGCCAAGCCAACGGTCCTGGTGACGCGTCCCCTGCCCGGCGGGGCGCTGGAGCTGCTTTCGCAGCACGCGGACGTACGTCTCCGGCAGGACGAGTTGCCCCCGTCTCCGGAGGAGCTGCGCAGGCTGGCGAGCGGCTGCCACGGCCTGCTCACTCTCCTGACCGACCGCGTGGATGCCGGACTGCTGGATGTCGCCCCGGAACTGGTCGTCATCAGCAACATGGCCACCGGCTTCGACAACATCGACGTGGCGGCCGCCAGCCAGCGAAGCGTCCTCGTCACGCGCACGCCCGGGGTGCTGACGGAGACGGTGGCGGACTTCACGTTCGGGCTGATGCTGGCGGCGGCGCGGCGCATCGCGGAGGCGGACCGCTACGTGCGGGCGGGCCGCTGGCAGACGTGGGGGCCATCGCTGTTCCTGGGGCAGGATGTGCACGGCGCCACCCTGGGGATCGTCGGCCTCGGCGGCGTCGGCGCGGCGGTCGCCAAGAGAGCGCGCGGATTCGGCATGAGGACGGTCTACTACAGCCGCACCCGCAAGCCGGCGCTGGAGCGGCGCTACCGGATGACCTTCGTCTCCCTGGACGATCTCCTCCGTCAGTCCGATATCGTGACGTTGCACGTCGCGCTGACACCGGAGACGCAGCGCATCATCGGCAGGCGCGAGCTCCGTCTCATGAAGGAGACGGCGGTCCTGGTGAACACCGGCCGCGGGCCCCTCGTCGACCAGGCGGCGCTGTACGAAGCGCTGAAGGCGGGGCTGATCGCGGGCGCGGCGCTGGATGTGACGGACCCGGAGCCCCTCCCGGCCGGCGATCCTCTCCTGACGCTGGAGAACGTCGTCATCGCGCCGCACATCGCCAGCGCCAGCACGGCCACGCGCAGCCGCATGGCGATGCTGGCGGCGGAGAACCTCCTGGCGGCGCTCGCCGGCCGCATCCCGAAGGACGCGGTGAACCGGGAGATAGCGCGCCCGTGGCGGGTGGCGCGGCGGCGGCGTCTGGCCGCCGTTCCTTGACACCCCGAATGGCGAATGTTATCGTCGGCCTGTTCCAAAGGCCAACAGCAGGCCTCTCTCCGACTGGCCGGAGGGGTCTCTTTCATTGTTAGCGACCGAGTTAGCAACCGAATATGCCCCAATCGCACAAAGACGCGGGTAACCTCTGGCTGGCCAAGGCGCTGTGGGACCTGGGCGCCGTTCAGTTCGGGGACTTCACGCTCGGCCGCTCGACGCTGCACTCGCCGGTCTACGTCAACCTCCGCCTCCTGAGCAGCAATCCGCGCGCCCTCCAGCGCGCCGGCCGCGTCATCCACGAGGAGGTGCAGACGCTCCAGCGGATGCGCAACCCGCGGGTGCAGCCGTTCCAGCGCGTGAGCGGCATCCCCTTCGGCGGGCTGCACCTCGCCCTCGCCTACTCGCTGGCCAGCAAGGTCCCGCTCGTCTACATCCACCCGGCAAAGGAGCGCAACGGGGCGCGCGCCTTCGTTGAGGGCAAGTATGAGCGCGGCGAGATGGTGCTCTTGGTCGACGATCTGATCACCAGCGGCGGCACCGTCATCGAGACGGCAGCCTTCCTCAAGGCGGAAGCAGGGCTGCGGATGAAGGACGTGGTGGTGCTGCTGGACCGCCAGGAGGGGGCGGAGGAGCGGCTGCGCAGGCACGGCTACAACCTCATCTCCATCCTCGGCCTGGAGGCGATGTTGAACTACCTCATGGCCAGCGGCCGCATCGACGAGCACTGGTACCGCATGAGCATCGACTACGTCCAGCGCCGCCGCGGCGAGCGTTCGGGCTGACCGAAGGTCCGCCTACGGCTGGCGGGCGAACTCAGCCGGCTGCGGCTTGACCAGCCGCTCGAAGTCAGCGTACTTCATGCTCATCGTGTCCGTGTGCGTACCGGCCTCGAACACGATCGTCTCGTCCTCGGCGAGCGACTTGTCGACGAAGACGGGCAGGTCGTACAGGTTGCCGAAGGGAGGCATTGCGCCGACCTCGCAGCCGGGGAAGCGGTCCGCGAACTCATCTTCGTGGCCAAGGCGGACCTCCTTGGCGCCGAGAGCCGCCGCCGCCCTGTCCAGGTCTACCCGCGCCGGAGCCGGCAGGACCAGCATGGACAGCTTGCCGTCACCGAGGACTATCACCACCTTGGCGAGCATGCGCCCGGGAATGTGCTCCGCGGCGGCCACTTCCTGGGCCGTGTAGGCCACGGCGTGGTGCTGCGCCTGGAACGAGACCTTGCTCTCCCGCAGGTAGGCCTCAAGCTCTTCTCTGCAGCCCATATTGGACCTCCTTGCTGGCTCCTTCAGCCCCTTCCACAGTACATTATCCGCCCCCTGTCCAGCAGTAACCAACGGCGCTTCCCTATGGGGCCGTTCGGCCTGTCTGCCGGCCGGCAAGGCCGTAACAGTTCTTTGACCGGCCGCGTCTACGGTGCTAGACTGACTTGTCAACGACAGGCGGACAGTTGCGACCCCTCTTCCCGACGATTCTAACCGCTCTAACCGCGCTGGCGGCCCTGACCATCTGGGCCTGCACCGGCGGCGATTCCAATTCGGCGGGCCCCAGCGGTGACGGTAGCAACGGCGGCCAGGCCAAGGTTCAAGCATCCTGCGATGCGATCAAGGAGATCAAGAGCTACCGCTACACCATCTCCCTAAAGCTGAAGTCGCCCGTCTTAGAGCAAAAGAGCACGGCAACCCCGGACCCGCTTGGCCAGTTCACGCAGGCGCTCACTGACCTCTTCAGCGACATGGAGCTTGACGGCGCCTACGTCGCCCCCAATCGCAGCCAGGCGGTGCTCCGCTTCCCGGGGCAGGAGCTGGAGCTACGGACCATCGGCGACAAGAGCTGGGTCCGGTTCGGCGCCACCTGGCAGGATCAGGAATCGCCCCCGGGCGAGGACGCCATCCTCACTCCCGCCGCGGTCTGCGCCGACCTGGTGGAGGACCTGGCGCCCTCCCTGGCGGCGGGCTCAGGCGAGGAAGAGACTGTCAACGGGATCGAGACGGTCCACTACCGGCTGGACAAGGCAGACTTGAGGGGGCTGCCCGCGCTCCTGGGCCGCAGCGGCGAAGAGGGGTTGCCCACTGAGTTCGGCGTAGACGTCTGGCTCGAGCGCAATGAGGGCTGGCCCGTCCGGCTCGAGATCGCCGCCGCGGACACCGACGCAAACGGCGAGCCGACCAGCCTGGAGCTCTCCATGCAGTTCAGCGAGATTGACGATCCGTCGATCGAGATCAACCCGCCGCCGGTCTCCCCAGCGCAGACCTGACGCTCGCCGCGCTAGAGCAGCCGCCGGATCGCCTTGCGGCCCGGCCGGGGGTCGTAGTTCGACTTGAACATCTCGAGCTTGTCGCGCTCGATGAGGTACTTGCCGGCGAACAGGATGGCGGGGACCTTCTTCTGCTTGATGAGGCGTCGCAGGCTCTGCGGGTGGATGCCCAGAGCGCGCGCGGCCTCAACCAGGTCCAGGTAGTTGTCAAACGGTTCGACAGCCATACCTCAAACTCCGAATAAGATGCTAAGACGCATGAATGATTCTAGCACAATTGTCAAGAGGCTGCCGCGAATTGCCGCTATTCGACAGCTTATGGCGATCCGGCCCCCCGGCCCAGCGCGCCGCCTTATGGTATCCTTGCGATAGCTCTCTGCCTCAGGTTCAGCTATGTACGACGCCGAACAGCTCAAGCGGCTATCCCAGCAGCGCGAGCAGCGCCCCGCAGACGGCGCCCAGACGGGCGGGCGTCCGCCCGAGCGCCGCGGCCCCTTCGTCACCGCCTCCGGCCGGCCCATCCGCCGCGTCTACGACCCCTCCGACGTCGCCGATCTGGACTACGAGCGTGACCTGGGCCAGCCCGGCGACTACCCGTTCACGCGTGGCGTCCACGCCACCGGCTACCGCGGCAAGCCCTGGACGATGCGCATGTTCGCCGGCTTCGGCAGCGCCCAAGAGACCAACGCCCGCTTCAAGTACCTGCTCTCGCAGGGGCAGTCCGGCCTCTCCATCGCCTTCGACCTGCCCACGCTCATGGGTTACGACACCGACGCTCCCCAGGCGGGGGGCGAGTTCGGTAAGTGCGGCGTCGGCGTCTCCTCCCTCGCCGACATGGAGGCGCTGCTGGACGGCCTGCCCCTGGGCGAGATCACGACCTCGATGACGATCAACTCCCCCGCCGCCGTCATCTGGGCGATGTACATCGCCGCCGCCGAGAAGCGCGGCGTACCCCGCCGCGACCTGGCCGGCACCCTCCAGAACGATATCCTCAAGGAGTTCATCGCCCAGAAGGAGTACATCTTCCCGCCGGAGCCCTCCATGCGCCTGGTGGTGGACACCATCGAGTTCGGCACGCGGGAGATGCCGAAGTGGAACACGATAAGCATCTCCGGCTACCACATCCGCGAGGCGGGCGCGACGGCGGTGCAGGAGCTTGCCTTCACCCTCGCCGACGGCTTCGAGTACGTGCGCTGGAGCCTGGAGCGCGGGCTGGACATCGACGAGTTCGCGCCGAGGCTTTCGTTCTTCTTCAACTGCCACAACGACTTCTTCGTGGAGGTGGCGAAGTTCCGCGCCGCCCGCCGCTTCTGGGCCCGCGAGATGCGGGAGCGCTTCGGCGCCAGGAACCCGCGCTCCTGGTGGCTGCGCTTCCACACCCAGACCGCCGGCGTCTCCCTGACCGCCCAGCAGCCGGAGGTGAACCTGATTCGCACCGCTATCCAGGCGCTGGCGGCGGTGCTGGGCGGCAGCCAATCCCTGCACACCAACTCCATGGACGAGGCGCTGGCCCTGCCCAGCGAGAAGGCGGCACGCCTGGCC
>JAUYGU010000160.1 GCA_030690405.1 Dehalococcoidia bacterium
GCCGGCGGCGAGGAAGGGCCAGGGTGATTGGGAGCGGGCGCCGAGGGCGAAGGCCCAGAGGCCGGCGGTGAGGGGGAGGAGCATGAAGACCTCGGCGTTGGCGGTGACCTGGATGTAGATGTTGAGGAAGGAGAGGGCGAAGAGGGCGGCGGCGAGGGTGGCGAGGCGGCGGTCGAAGAGGGTGCGGGCGGCGGCCCAGACGAAGGGGACGGAGAGGCCGGCGGCGAGGGCGGCGAAGAGGCGGGGAGCGAGGGTGGACTCGCCGAGGGAGGCGAAGGAGGCGGCGTACCAGAGGAAGAGGAGGGGCCCCTTATTGTCCCAGAGGTCGCGGTAGGGGATCGCGCCGTGCAGCCAGCCGCGGGCAATCGTGCCGTAAACGCCTTCGTCGGGCTCGAAGGGCGCGTTGAGCATGGGCGCCAGGAGGAGCAGGGGCAGGGCGGAGAGGGCGAGGAGGGCGGCGATGGAGAGGAGGCGTGCCCAGAGGCCGCGGGCGCTGAGCGGGTCAAGCCGGGAGAGCCATCCCTCCCGCTCCTGCGGCGCCAACTCTGAGGTGCCGGCCATAGTACCCGCGGTCAGTATACGGTGCCGGCGGCCCCGGCGTCTCACCGCCGCTACCAGTCGCGGAGGTCGCCGTCGTCGATGCAGCTGCCGGGGTGGATGCGCATCTTGCAGTAGCTCTCGCTCAGGTCGGACTGCGCCACGTGCCCGGCCCAGTGCTCCAGCTCCCGCTGGGGCAGCCTCTGGAGCAGGTCTCCCAGGGCGGCGTGGATCGTGCGGTCACCCTCGCCGATCCCGAAGTCCAGCGACCAGCCGCCCGCTCTCTTCAGCCGTCCCACCGTGTTCGTTCGCTTCACCTCCAGCCCCCGCTCACGGTAACGGTCCAGCACGTCGGCCTGGAAGCGCACCTGGACGAGCGCCGGGTCGCCGGCGCCGAACGCCCGCGAGTAGATGATCCTCGCCCAGGGGTTGGTCTCTTCGTCCATGCCGGGCCCGGCCGGTGCCCTAGCGCTCGATCGGCTGGCCGACCATGCTGCCCCACTCAGTCCAGGAGCCGTCGTAGTTGCGGACCTCCGGATAGCCGAGCAGGTACTTCAGGACGAACCAGGTGTGCGAGGAGCGCTCGCCGATGCGGCAGTAGGCGATGGTCGGCTTGTCCTTCGTGACGCCGGCGCCCCCATAGAGGGCGGCCAGCTCGTCGGCGGACTTGAAAGTGCCGTCCTCGTTAACGGCCTTAGACCAGGGGATGTTTACGGCACCGGGGATGTGGCCGCCGCGCTGGGCCGTCTCGGTGAGGCCCGGCGGGGCCAGGATCTCGCCCGTGAACTCCGCGGGAGAGCGCACGTCGACGAGGTTGGCCGCTCTGCGGTCCATCACGCTGCGCACGTCGGGCTGGAGGGAGCGCAGCGCCGCCTCGTCGCGGCCGGCCGCCTTGTAGCTGGTCGGCGTGACGGGCGGCTTCTCGGTCGTCACTTGGCGGCCCTCGACATCGACCCACTTCTTGCGGCCGCCGTCCATGAGGCGGGCGTCCTTGTGGCCGTTCAGCTTCGCCTGCCAGAACGCGAAGGCGGCGAACCAGTTGTTGTTATCGCCATAGAGGATCAGCGTGTCCTCCGGCTTGATGCCGCTCTGCGACATCAGCCTCTCGAAGTCGGCCTGGCTCAGGATGTCGCGCCGGACGACGTCGTTCAGCTGGGTGGTCCAGTTCCAGCCAACGGCGCCCTTGATGTGACCCTGTTCGTAGGCCTCCGTGTCTACGTCCACCTCCACCAGCTTGACCCGGGGGTCGTCCAGGTGGTCAGCCACCCAGTCGGTGGAGACGAGGACCTCGGGATGCGCGTACTCGGACATTGAGGTGACCCTGCCTTTCCTGGAAACGGTTCGCTGTTGCTTAGGGTGAGATGAAATTGTTGCACTTGTGGAGCGGGTTCGTCAACATCGCCGCCCGCCTCGACCGCCGGCTCCGCGTTCGACGATAATGGAAGCGCCGATGGACTCTCGAGAGCGCATACGCCGGTTCCTTGCCGTCTCCACCCTGGCCGGCCGCATCTACCTGGGCTACAAGGCGATCACGGTCCGCCAGCGGCGCTTCAACCTCGGCGATGAGGCGGCCGCCGCCAGCCGCCGCGCCCACCACGCCTGGTCGGCCCGCCAGATATACGACCTCGCCGTCCGCCAGCAGGGGCTTCTCATCAAGTTCGGCCAGATCGTCGGCTCCCGGCCCGACCTGATCCCGGACGAGTACGTCGACGTCCTTTCGCGCCTGCAGGACCAGGTGCCCCCCCGCCCCTTCCCCGTTATCGAACGGCAGGTCACCCGCGAGCTCGGCCGCCCCCTGGCCGACGTTTTCGCCAGCTTCGAATCCGAACCGATCGCCGCGGCTTCGCTGGCCCAGGTCCACAAGGCGACGCTCAAGGACGGGCGCACGGTGGCCGTCAAGGTACAGTATCCGGGCATATGGGATGTGGTGCACACCGACCTCGATAGCATTCGCTTCCTCCTGCGCATCCTGGCGGCGCTGGAGCGCAACCTGGACTTCGGACCGATCATCCAGGAGGTCATTCGCACGGTGCCGCAGGAGCTGGACTTCATCAACGAGGGCCACAACGCGGAGCTCATCGCCGCCAACTTCGCCTCCCGCCCGGATATCATCGTGCCCCGGATCTACTGGGAGTACACCACCCGCCGCGTGCTTGTCATGGAGTTCCTGGAGGGGATCAAGATCACCGACGTCGATGCTCTCCAGGACGCCGGCATCGACCTCCAGGCCGTATCGCAGCTGGTCACCAACGCCTACTGCGAGCAGCTCTTCCTGCACGGCATGTTCCACGCCGACCCGCACCCCGGCAACCTCTTCGTCCGGCCCGGCCCGCAGCTCGTCATGCTGGACTTCGGCCTCTGCCGCAACCTGGACGACCAGTTCCGCCTGGGCTACGCCAAGCTCGTAAACGCGATGATCACGGCCAACGCCCTGGAGATGGTGCAGGCGTTCCGCGACCTGGGCTTCCGCGCCAAGCGGGCGGAGGACCCGACGCCCTATCTCATGATCGGGCGGGCGTTTATGGAGTCCAGCCAGCCCGGCCGCGCCTACGCCGACCCCGACCTCGTCGCCGAGGCGAACGCCCGCATGGCCCGCGCCGTCCGGGCGAACCCGCTGGTGGAGATACCGCGTGAATTCCTGCTGATCCTGCGCGTGACGGGGCTCCTCAGCGGACTGGGCAAACGGCTGGAGTCGCGGGTGGACGTCCTGGCGACGCTATTGCCGTATACAAAGGCGGCGCTGGAAGGCGCCCGCTGAGGGCGATCCTCAGCATTCGCGACGCTTGACCGCAGAAACAGTAACATTGTAGAATCTATTGAAGAGCGCCCCATCGGATCTTTCAGGTAGTTTTAGAGAGGTTCGCGCCCGTGGTAAATCGCTTTCGTGATAACTCTGAATCATTCTCGACCCGCTGGATCACCCTGGGCCAGGCCTGCAAGCTGCTCGGCGTAAACGAGTCCACCCTCCGGCGCTGGGCCGACGCCGGGCACGTCCGCTCCTTCCGCACCCCGGGCGGCCACCGCCGCTTCTCCGAAGAAGACCTCCGAGGCCTAGTGGCGGGACGCGGCTCCGCACCCGGTGAGCCCTACACCTCGCTGGGACAGCTCGCCCTCTCCCGCATCCGCCGCCGCCTTCAGCGCGGCCGCGGCCAGGCCCCCTGGTACGCCGGCATCGCCGAAGGCGATAGGGAGCGCCTGCGCCCCCTCGGCCGCCGCCTCGTCGCCCTCGTCTCCGAGTACATGACCAAGGGAGCCCGCCGCTCCCACCTCATCGATGAAGCGCGCGAGATCGGCCACGAGTACGGCCGCGAACTCGCCCGCGACCGCCTCGGCCTCCGCGACGCCGTCGAGGCGTTCACGTTCTTCCGCAAGGGGCTGGACGACTCCGCGATGGAGCTGGCCCAGAAGAACGACCTCTCGTCCGAGGAGGCGGTGGAGGTGTGGGAGCTTCTCTCCAACCTGGCGGACCAGGTGCTCCTCGCCATCGCGGAGACGTTCGAGGAAGTGGAGACCCCGGCCGTACGCGGATAACGCCGGAATGCGCTACTACCCGGTCTTCCTGGATATCGCCGGCAAGCCGGTAGTGGTTATCGGCGGCGGTGAGGTGGCGCTCCGCAAAGTCGAGGTCCTCCTGGACGCCGGCGCCCGCGTCACCGTGGTCAGCCCGGCCCTGCATGAGGGCCTCCGGAAGCTCGTAACCGCCGGCAAGGTGAACCACATCGACCGAACCTACCAGCCCGGCGACGTCGAGGGCTACACCCTCGCCTTCGTCGGCACCGACGACCGCTCGGCGAACGAGGCGGTGGCGCGCGAGGGCAAGGAGCGGGGCGTCTGGGTGAATGCCGTGGACGACACGCCCAACTGCGATTTCATCATGCCCGGCGTCGTCTCCCGCGGCGGCCTCATCATCGCCGTCTCCACCAGCGGCGGCAGCCCCGCCATGGCCCGCAAGATGCGCGAGGAGATGGAGGCGTTCCTCACGGAGGACTGGGTCCTCATGCTGGAGCTGGCCGCCGAGGTGCGGCGCGAGCTCCGCGATCAGGGCGTGATGGTGGACCCGGAGGTCTGGAACGCGGCCCTGGACGCGGAGGTCAAACGTCTCCTGGGTGACGGCCGCCGCGCCGAGGCGAAGGAGCGCCTGCAGCGCGCCCTCCTTGAACCGGCGGGGGAGCGATGAAGCGAGAAGGGCTCGTCGTAACCTGCGTTGGCATCAACCACCGCACCGCTCCCGTGGAGGAGCGGGAGAAGGTCGCCTTCTCCGCCGAGGAGCTTCCGGCCGCCCTGGCGCGCCTGCAAGATGAGTTCGGCGCCGCCGCGGTCCTCTCCACCTGCAACCGCACGGAGCTGTACACGACAACGCGCGGCGATGTCGCCGATATGGAGCGGCTGGTGGACGCGCTGGCTGCCTGCAAGTCGACCCGGCTGGAGCTGCGGCGTACGTACTTCCTGGCCCACGACGAGGCGGTGCGACAGCTGTTCCGCGTCTCCGCCGGCATCGACTCGATGGTCCTGGGCGAGTCCCAGATCCTGGGCCAGGTGCGCGATGCCATGTCCGCGGCCACGCAGGCGGGAACGCTGAACGGCGTCCTCTCCCGCCTGTTCCACTGCGCCCTGCGGGTGGGCAAGCGCGCCCGCAGCCAGACCAACATCGGCCGGTACGCCGTCTCGGTCAGCTCGGCGGCGGTCGCCCTGGCCCGGCAGACCATCGGCTCTCTGGAGGACAAGACGGTGCTGGTAATCAGCGCCGGCTCCACCGGCAAGCTGGCCGCCCGCAGCCTGGCGGATAGCGGCGCCGCCCGTATCCTCGTGGCCAACCGCACGCCGGAACGCGCGGCCGCCCTGGCGGCGAGCATCGGCGGGCATACCGTCCCCTTCTCGGAGCTCCCCCGCGCCCTGGCGGAGAGCGATATCGTGATCAGCGGCACCGGCGCCGGTGGCTTCGTCCTCGGCCCGGAGCTGGTGGCGTCCGCCGTGGCGGGCCGCAACGGCAACGAGCTCCTCCTCCTCGACGTCGCCGTCCCCCGCGACATCGACCCCGCCGTGCGCTCCCTGCCAAGCGTCCGCCTGTTCGACATCGACGACATCGAGGCCGTCTCCCGCGCCAGCCTGCGCGGCCGCCGCCGCGAGCTCCTGCGGGTGGAGGCGCACGTTGAGGACGAAACGAAAGACTTCCTCACCTGGTGGCGCTCCCTGGACGTGCTGCCGGTCATCGCCGCCCTCAAGGAGCGGGCCGAAGAGCTTCGCTGCCGTGAGGTGGAGCGCACCCTGCGCCGCCTGCCCGGACTCGCCGACGAGGAGCGCGAGCGCATCGAGGCGATGACCCGCGCCATCGTCAAGAAGATGCTCGACCGGCCGATCGACCGCCTCAAGAACGGCGCCGACGCCGGCCTCTACATGGAGGCGCTGGAGGACCTGTTCGGGGTCCGCAGCGGCCCTCGGCGCGGAGGCTGACGTTGTGGCCCGCCGCGAATTCGCTGTCGGTAGCCGCGGCAGCCTCCTTGCCCGCCGGCAGACCGAGCTCACCCTAGACGCCCTGCGCAGCGCCCATCCCGACGCCCGCTTCCAGCTGCGCACCGTCACCACCAGCGGCGACCGGTCGCAGGAGTCGCTCGCCGAGATCGGCGGGCGCGGCGTGTTCGTGATCGAGCTGGAGCGCGCCCTCCTCGACGGCGAGATCGACATCGCCGTCCACAGCCTGAAGGACATGCCGTCCGGCTCGACGGAGGGGCTCACAGTGGCCGCCGTCAGCGAGCGCGCCGACGTACGTGACGTCCTCGTCTCCCGCGAAGGCCTGACCCTGGCCGCGCTGCCCGCCGGCGCCGTCGTCGGCACGGGCAGCCCCCGTCGCGCCGCCCAGCTCCTCGCCGCCCGCCCCGACCTCCGCGTCGCCGATATCCGCGGCAACGTGGACACGCGCATCCGCAAGGTGGAGGACGGCGACTACGACGCCACCGTCCTCGCCGCCGCCGGCCTGGCCCGCCTGGGCTGGCTGGACCGCGCCACCGAGATACTGCCGGCGGAGGTGATGCTCCCCGCCGTGGGTCAGGGCGCGCTCGCCCTCCAGGTCCGCGCCGCCGACGCCGAGGCCGCCTCGCTGGTCGCCGCCGTCGGCCACGCTCCGACCGAGCGCGCCACCGCCGCCGAGCGTGCCTTCGAGGCGCGGCTCGGGGGCGGCTGCCACTCCGCGATAGCGGCGCTGGGCGAAATCGACGGCCCTCGCCTGCGCCTGCGCGGGCTGGTCGCCGACCCCGCCGGCGGACGGCTCCTCCGCGACGAGCTCGAGGGCCCGGTCGCGGAGGCCGAAGCGCTGGGCGTCCGTCTGGCGGAGACGCTGATCGCGCAGGGTGCATCCGCTCTCCTGGAGGCGGCGTCGTGAAGCCGGGCGAGGTCTGGCTCGTCGGCGCCGGCCCCGGCGACCCCGGCCTCATCACCCTCGCCGGGCTGGAGGCCGTGCGGCAGGCCGACGTCATCGTCTACGACCGGCTGGTCAGCCCGCGGCTGCTGGAGCACCCCGACCTGGTCGGGGCGGAGCTGATCTACGTCGGCAAGATCTCAGGCGCCCCCGGCGGCCACGACCAGGCCGGCATCAACCGCACGCTTGTCGAGAAGGCCCGCGAGGGCAAGCGCGTCGTCCGCCTCAAGGGCGGTGACCCGTTCGTCTTCGGCCGCGGCGGCGAGGAGGCGGAGGCGCTGCGCGACGCCGGCGTCCCCTTCCACGTCGTGCCCGGCGTGACCTCCGCCGTCGCCGTGCCCGCCTACGCCGGCATCCCCGTCACCCACCGCGGCGTCGCCGCGACATTCGCCGTCGTCACCGGCCACGAGGACCCCGGCAAGGGCGAGCCGGCGATCAACTGGGAGGGGCTGGCCACCGCCGTGGACACGCTCGTCCTGCTGATGGGGATGAAGACGCTGCCCGAGGTGATCGAGAAGCTGATCGCCGGCGGACGGCCCGCAGAGACGCCCGCCGCCGTCATCCGCTGGGGGACGACGCCCGACCAGCGCACCGTCACCGGCACCCTCGCCGACATCGTGCGGCGGGTGCAGGAGGCGGGCATCGAGCCGCCCGCGATCACCGTCGTCGGCGAGGTCGTGCGCCTGCGCGAGACGCTGCGCTGGTTCGAGGACCGGCCGCTGTTCGGCAAGCGGGTGTTGATCACCCGCACGCGGCGGCAGGCGAGCGCGCTGGCGCGGCTGCTGGCGGAGGAGGGCGCCGTGCCGGTCGAGCTGCCCGCCATCGAGATCGAGCCGTCGTTCGATGAGGCGACGGTCGGCGCGGCGCTCGAAGCGCTCAGCGGCGGCGCCTACGCCTGGGCCGTGTTCACCAGCGCCAACGCCGTCGAGCTGTGGTTCTCCCTGATGCGGGAGCGCGGCCTGGATGCGCGCGCCTTCGGCGGCGTGCGGGTGGCCGCCATCGGCCCGGCGACCGCCGAAGCGCTGGCCGAGCGCGGCATCGTCGCCGACGCCGTCCCCGCGGAGTACGTCGCCGAGGCGGTTGTAGGGGCGCTGGCGGGCTCGTCACCTGTCATTCCGAGCGGCCATGACGCTCTCGCGAGGGGTGAGGCAGGGGCGGGAACGACCCCACGAGAGGCCGAGACGCGTCTTCCCGCTCGTCCTGTCGCCGAAGGCGACTCGCCTGGGCGAGAGCTTGTCGAAGGAACGAGCGGAGCAACGACACCCCTACTGCGCCCCGGCGACCGCGTCCTCGTGCCACGCGCCGAGGCCGCCCGACCGGAGCTTGTCGAAGGGCTGTCTGCCCTCGGCGCGGAGGTCGACGAGGTCACGCTCTACCGCGCCGCCGTGCCCGCCGAGGCGCCGGCGGAGGCGCTCTCGCTCCTTCGCGACGGCGGCATCGACATCGTGACGTTCACGTCGTCGAGCACGGTTCGCAACCTGGCGGCCCTGCTGGACGGCGACGTAGAATGCCTCCGCAAGCCGCTCATCGCCTGCATCGGTCCCATCACCGCGGACACTGCCCGCGAGCTGAGTCTGCGGGTGGACGTGGTGGCGGCGGAGCACACCGTCCCGGGCCTGGTGACGGCGGTGAGGGCATTACTCAAGAGGAGGAGCTATGACTGAGCAGGGGCTAGGAAAGCTCTCGCGACTCTCCGCTCGCGAGGTCTGGGACAACGAGGCACAACAATTTACTCCTTGGCTTGCAGACAATCTTCCCTTGCTTAACGACGCCCTGGGTCTGCAAATCGAGCTGATCGAACGTGAGAGGCAAGTGGGTAGCTTTGCAGTCGATATATTTGCTAGAGATGTGGGTTCGGGCGCGGATGTCGTCATTGAGAATCAACTGGCTCCCACAGACCATGGTCATCTTGGCCAGCTCCTGACTTACGCAGCTGGGCTTGAGGCCAAGATCGTGATCTGGATATCTCCTAGCTTCCGCGACGAGCACAGCCAGGCCATTGATTGGCTCAACAGGCACACCCCTCCAGAGATATCGTTCTTCGCGGTTGAGTTGGAGTTGTTGCGAATAGATAACTCACTTCCCGCGCCACATTTCAAGGTGGTTGCAGAGCCCAGCGAGTTCCAAAAGGAAGTAGCATCCGATGCGATTCGAAGCCGGACTCCACGCGAACTTGCACTACACGCCTTCTCTACCGACCTTCTGAAGCGTATTACTTCTCGGAGCCCGGATGTGAATGTCAGAAGCGTCAGCTACTCCGGATACTTGGGATTCGGCACTGGCAGGACTGGGTTCAACGTCTATGGCGTCATCGCGAAAGGGAACGCTCTGCGGGTTGAGTTGTACATAAGTACGGGCAACGCTACAACCAACAGGCAGGCCCTCGACAAACTGTGCCAGCACAAGGCGGACATCGAAGCCGCCCTTGGCCAGGAGTTCGCCTTTGAACAGATGGCGAAGGACTGTCGCATCTATGTGCGGTATCCAACGCCGGTTGATCCCGCCAACCCGCCGGATGGTGCCCTGGACTGGGCAGCGGAACAAGTCGTGAAGTTTCGGGAAGTCTTCGGTCCGCGGGTCAAGAGCCTGCAGCTTGAAGCAACCGGCGAGCCTCAGGAGCCCTCCCCATGACCACAACCCGAACCCTGCCCGCCGCCTTCGCGCGCTTCCGGCGGCTCCGCCGCTCGCAGGCGCTGCGCGACCTCGTGCGGGAGACCCGCCTCTCGCCGCGGCAGTTCGTCTACCCGCTGTTCGTCACCCACGGCGAGAACGTGCGGCGCGAGATCGAGTCGATGCCCGGCCAGTACCAGCTCTCGCTCGACATGCTGGACGCCGAGGCCGAGGAGCTGCGCTCCCTCGGCATCCCCGCCGTCCTCCTGTTCGGCCTGCCCGCCGCCAAGGACGACGCCGGCTCCGAGGCCTACGCCGACGACGGCATCGTCCAGTCCGCAGTCCGTGAGCTGAAACGCGCCGCGCCGGGCCTCGCCGTCATCACCGACGTCTGCCTCTGCGAGTACACCTCGCACGGCCACTGTGGTGTGGTGGTCGAAGGTGAAGGCCTGCCTGCCGGTAGGCAGGTCGACAACGACCAGACGCTGCCGCTCCTCGCCCGCACCGCCGTCTCCCACGCCCGCGCCGGGGCGGACATCGTCGCCCCGTCCGACATGATGGACGGCCGCGTCGCCGCCATCCGCGCGGCGCTGGACGAGGCGGGGTTCGCCGCCACGCCCATCATGGCATACGCGGCGAAGCAGGCCTCCGCCTTCTACGGCCCCTTCCGCGTCGCCGCCGAGTCTGCCCCCCAGTTCGGCGACCGCCGCGGCTACCAGATGGACCCCGCCAACTCCCGCGAGGCGATGCGCGAGATCGAGGCCGACATCGAAGAGGGCGCCGACATCGTGATGGTGAAGCCGGCGCTGCCCAACCTCGACCTGATCGCCCGCGCCCGTGACGCGTTCGACCTGCCGCTGGCCGCCTACAACGTCAGCGGCGAGTACGCGATGGTGAAGGCGGCGGCCGCCGCCGGCTACCTGGACGAGCGGCTCGTCACGCTGGAGATACTCACGGCCATCGCGCGCGCCGGCGCGGACATCATCATCACCTACCACGCCAAGGAGGCGGCCCGCTGGCTGGCGGAATAGCCGCAGATGGATACAGATGGAGCACAGATCAGCCGCCCCGCCCCACTCGTAAATTGGCCACAGATGGACACAGATAAGACACAGATTAGCCGCCCCGCTCCCCGGGGTGATGGCGTGTACCCCCACCGCGAGCTGACAGAGAAGATCATTGGCGCGGACATCATCATCGCCTACCACGCCAAGGAGGCATCGGAATGGCTCAATGGTCGCCGGCGCTCATCTTGATCGTGCCTGCGGCGCTCGCCGCGTTCGCCGCCTGGCGACCGGGCACTGTGAAGGTGCTGGCAGCGGCGCTGATAGCTGCTATCCTTGACCTCGTCACCGCTTTCGCCTTCTGGCTGCAGGCCGACCAGCGCAGCAGCGGAGACACTGTCCGCCTCACGGCCTTCGTGGCTGTTCCCGCCGCCCTAATTACGTTGCTCGCTTTAGTCGCCGTCGTGAAGGGTCTCGGCAAGTTGATAGCGCCGGACAAGACGCCAGGAACATAGGATGATGTCCGCCAGGAAGCGCCAACTCTTGCCGGACGATATCCGCGCGGTGGCCTTTGACGGCTACGGCACGCTGTTCGACTTCACGGAGCCGGACTTCATCGCCGCCTTCGCCGAGATCTGCGCCCGCCAGGGTCTGGACGCCGACGCCGCCGACCTCTGGCGTCGCTTCCTGCGCGCCGCCCTCCACTTCCGCTCCGAGAACCACCACGCGCCCGTCTACCGCCGCTACGACGAGGCCTGGGCCGTCCAGTTCGAGCGCGTCTTCGGGCAGCTCAGGCTCAACGGCGACGCCCGCGCCGCCGCCGCCTACCTGCGCGAGAAGCTGGCCTCCGCCGACGCCTTTCCGGAGGTCTACCCGGTGCTGGCGGCGCTGCGGCCCCGCTACCGCCTGGCCGTCCTCTCCAACGCCGACGACGACTTCCTCACCGCCGCCCTGGCGCGAAACAACCTCCGCTTCGACACTGTCGTGACCTCCGAGCAGGCCGGCGCCATCAAGCCCGACCCGGCGATCTTCCATTACTTAACAGCACGCCTCGGCCTCCAGCCGGACCAGGTCCTCTACGTAGGCGATAACCCCATTCCGGACGTGCTCGGCCCTCGCCAGGCCGGCCTCAGGGTCGCCTGGGTGAACCGCACCGGCGTCCGCCGGCCCCGCCGGGTGCCGCCGCCGGACATCCGCGTGCGCAGCCTCTCGGAGCTCATGCCGTCCCTCGTCCCGGACGTGCCGCTGGTGGCCGGCCCAGAGCTAGCGCGAGCACACAATCGTTCAGTCAGAGGATAGTATGGATACCACACGAAAACGACTCGACAGCGATCTGAAGACCGCCCGGACGACAGTCAGGCGCAAGCCTGATCGGGGTTCCAACGACTTCGCGGTCATGAAACCCATTCTGGACGAGGCGGTCTACTGCCACGTGGGATTTATCGTGGGCGGTCAGCCCTACGTCGTGCCCACGGGATTCGGTCGCGAAGGCCGCACCTTGTACATCCACGGATCCTCCGCCAGCCATATGCTGCGGGCCCTCTTGGGCGGCCTGCCCGTATGCGTCACGGTCACATTGCTGGACGGGCTCGTCCTGGCCCGCTCCGCCTTCCACCACTCCATCAACTATCGCTCGGTGATGGTCCTCGGCGTTGCCCATCTGCTCGATGGAGAGGAGAAGCTTCGAGGGCTGCGCGCCATCACAGAGCACATGGTTCGCGGCCGCTGGGAGGACGTTCGCCCTCCGACGGAACAGGAGCTCAAGGCGACGTCAGTCCTCAGGCTCGAGATCGATGAAGCGTCGGCCAAGGTTCGCCAGGGATTCACCATCGACGAAGGAGATGACCTGTCGTTACCGTACTGGGCCGGAGTAGTTCCGTTTGCGCTCGTCGCGGGGGACCCGATCCCGGAGCCTCGCCTTCGGCCCGATATCGCCCTGCCCCCGTACCTCGCGGGATACAGCCGCCCTCAAGATGGGGGAGGCGATGCCTGATCGCTCCCGCGACCTGCGCGACCTCGCGCGACGGCTGATGCCGGGTGGCGTCTCCTCGCCCGTCCGCGCCTTCAAGGCCGTCGGCGGCGACCCCCCCATCATCGCCTACGGCCGTGGCCCCCGCGTCTTCGACGTGGACGGCAACGCCTACATCGACTACGTCGCCGCCTTTGGCCCGCTCATCCTCGGCCACGCCCATCCCGCCGTGACCAGCGTCCTCCTGGCCGCCGTCGAGCGCGGAACCGCCTACGGCGCCACCACCGAACTGGAGGTCGAGCTCGCCCGCATGATCTGCGAAGCGATCCCCTCCATGGAGCTGGTCCGCTTCGTCAACTCCGGCACGGAGGCGACGATGTCCGCTCTGCGACTTGCCCGCGCCTTCACCGGCCGCGACAAGATCGTGAAGTTCGAGGGCTGCTACCACGGCCATGCCGATGGCCTGCTGGCGAAGGCCGGCTCCGGACAGGCCACGCTCGGCCTGCCGGACAGCCCCGGCGTCCCCGCGTCCTTCGCCTCCCTCACCCTCGTCGCGCCCTACAACGATGAGGAAGCCGCCGGTCTCCTCTTCGCCGAGCACGGCGACGAGATCGCCGCCGTCATCGTCGAGCCGGTCGCGGGGAACATGGGCGTGGTGCCGCCGGCGCCCGGCTTCCTGGAGCGCCTCCGCGAGCTGACGCGGGATCACGGCGCCCTCCTCATCTTCGACGAGGTGATCACCGGCTTCCGCCTCCGCTACGGCGGCGTCCAGGAAGCGTTCGGCATCGAGCCGGACCTCACTTGCCTGGGGAAGATCATCGGCGGCGGCCTGCCGGTCGGCGCCTACGGCGGCCGGCGCGAGATCATGGAGATGGTGGCGCCGCAGGGGCCCGTCTACCAGGCGGGCACGCTCGCCGGCAACCCGCTGGCGATGGCCGCCGGCATCGCCGCCCTCGGCGCGCTCGCCGGCGACGCCTCGTACCAGCGGCTGGAGGTGAGCGCGATATTCCTGGAGGACGGCCTGCGCCGCGCCGCCGCGGAGACCGAGACCCCCGTGCGGATCAACCGCGCCGGCTCCATGCTCACGGTGTTCTTCACGTCGGAGCCGGTTACGGACTTCGCCTCCGCCAAGCGCTCCGACACGAAACGCTACGCCGCCTTCTTCCGGGGGATGCTCTCCCGCGGCGTCTTCCTGCCGCCGTCCCAGTTCGAGGCGATGTTCGTCTCCCTCGCCCACACGGACGCCGAGATCGTGCAGACGATCGCGGCGGCGCGCGAGTCGCTCGCCGCCATCCGCTAGGCGGGGGGCGCCGATGTTGTCAGTCTCAAGAGCAGGCGGTATACTACTGTGCGACTCGCGCCCCAACATCTGTATAAGCGAATAAATAGGTGACGCTATGAAGATATCCTGCTTGCAGGAGAACCTCGCCAAAGGCCTGTCCGTCGTCGGCAGGGCGGTGGGCAGCCGCAGCACACTGCCCCAGGCCTCCCACGTCCTCCTGGCCAGCGACGAGGGCCGCCTGAAGCTGGTGGCCACGAACCTGGAGATCGCCATCACCTGCTGGATCGGCGCCCAGGTGGAGGAGGAGGGCGCAGTCACCATCCCCGCCCGCCTCCTGACCGACTTCGTGACCTCCCTCCCCAACGAGCGCATCGACATGTCGCTGCCGGCGCGCGCGAAGCAGCTCAACCTGACCTGCGCCCGCAACGAGGCCTCCGTCTCCGGCATGGACGCGGCCGATTTCCCGCCCGTGCCGCCCGTCGACGATGGCTTCCGGCTGAAGCTCGACGCCAAGGCGCTGCGCGCCGCCATCGAGCACGTCGAGTTCGCCGCCGCCGCCGACGACACGCGCCCCGTCCTCACCGGCATCCACACCCTCCTCGAGGACTCGGAGCTCACCCTCGCCGCCGCCGATGGCTTCCGCCTCGCCGTCTACAAGCTGGCCCTCGGCCAGGAGGTGTCGGAGAAGGTGGAGGTGATCATCCCCGCCCGCGCCATGCGGGAGCTGATGCGCCTCCTCTCGGATGAGGAAGAGCCGCTGGAGCTGGCCTTCAACGCCGCCCGCTCCCAGGTGCTGTTCCGGATGAAGTCGGTGGAGATGGTGGCCACCCTCGTCCAGGGTACCTTCCCCAACTACTCGCAGCTCATCCCCGCCAGCTACGCCTCCCGCGCCCTCATCGACATGCGGCAGTTCCTCCAGGAGACGCGCATCGCCGCCATCTTCGCCCGCGACGGCTCCGGCATCGTCCGCATCCAGCTGCAGCCGGGCGAGGACGTGGCGCCGGGCAAGCTGATCATCTCCGCTCGCGCGGAGGAGATCGGCGAGCATCGCGGCGAGATGGACGTGAAGATAGAGGGGGAGGCGTCCAAGATCGCCTTCAACAGCAAGTACCTGCAGGACGTGTTACAGGTCCTGGACTGCGCTCAGGTGGCGCTGGAGACCAGCACGCCCTCCAGCCCCGGCGTGCTCCGGCCCGTCGGCGTGGAGAACTACGTCCACGTCGTCATGCCGATGTTCGTCCAGTGGTAGGGCTTCCGTGACGGCGGGCGACGCGGCCGCGGGGAACCCAAAGCTTCCGTTCCCCCTCCAGGAGGGTGAGCGGGTCATCCAGCTCTGCCGCAGGCACTGGTGGCACCTCTGGCCCAAGACGATCATCTTGGCGTTGTGCGCCGTGGCGCCGGTGATCGCCGCCGCCTGGCTGCTATCGGCGCTGGACGTCCTCGACGACCTCGGGATCTTCTTCTGGGCGGTCGTCGCGGCCTGGCTGCTCTACTGGGGGGTTCGCCTGTTGCTGAATTGGTACCGCTACCACAACGACATCTGGGTCGTCACGGACCAGCGGATCATCGATAGCTTCAAGCCGACGCCGTTCCAGCTTCGCGTGGGCACGGCGGACCTGGTGAACATACAGGACATGTCCATCGAGAAGAGCGGCATCATCGCCACCCTCCTCAACTTCGGTGATGTCGTCTGCCAGACGGCGGGCACAGGCCAGCAGTTTCGCATCGGCGGCGTCCCCCACCCGGAGCGGGTCCAGCTCCTCGTGGACAAGGAGCGCGACCGTGAGCGGATGCGTCAGAGCTAGGCTCGTCGTGCCGATGTTCGTGCAGTGGTAGGGGCCCAGGCGCCGCGCTCGGCGGCAACGGAGAAGATGGGCGGCGGGTTATTCCCGCGTGGTGCGCCCTATCAGAAGGCGCAGATTTCAGATCGCGGTCTTGCAGGATATTTTGCGATCACCTTCGGCCAGCAGCGCGCGTATCGTCGTCAGTTGGAGAAGCTGGAGCGCTGGCCTGTCTCCCGCGCTGCGCCTAAAGACCTCCGCGAGAAGCTCGCCGGTAGTCCATCCGCCTATGTCGTCCATTAAGTTCCCTTCTCTGCCGTACGCAATGCGTTCAACGCCCTAATCCAACCTCCGCGTCCGCGCGGACGCGGGCGCCCAGGTCGGAGCGGCATAGCGATAGCCGTTGTTGAAGTCCCGGCGGGCGCCGCACCACTTGCAGACTCCCTCGCTTGCGGGACCGTCTTGCCTTGCGATTAGCCAGTGGTGCGCGTGTCCGGCGAGGCTGATACCGTCGAGCTGGAGCGTGCCCTCAGCCGGGCTGTCTACCACCGTCCGGATCCGTAGTTGGATCCGCCCGACCGGCTACCCGACCTGTCTCCCTCGCGGCTCGGAGGACGTGCCTCTTCCACCCTGATCGTTCGGCCTTCCAGCGTCTGGCCGTTCAGCTCAGCGATCGCGCGCTGCGTTTCGGCATCGGTGGACATCTCCACGAAGCCGAAGCCCTTTGAGCGACCAGAGTCCCGATCAATGATGACGGTCGCTGATTGGACCGTGCCTGCCTGCTCGAAGAACGTCTTGAGCCCTGCATCTTCCGTGTCAAATGAGAGTCCACCTACGTAAAGTCTTGCCATCTTGTGTTCCTCCTCGTGCCCGGCCTTCAATTGGCCGAACATATTGCGTTTGTCTCTGCCGGTTCTGATGTGAGTGCCGGTAACCTAAGGTATGACAGCTGGGCGCGGCCCTTGCTCCTCCGCGTGCAAGGCGAGGTACTGACTGCTGTCAGGACAGGTGAGATTCTTGTCCTGGTAACTCATGGGAGACCCCCTCTCTTATCCAAAGCAGGATCAGTTCGGGTCACCACGAGCCCAAGTAGCCAAGCTAAAGCCTGCGGGGGCCTAAACTTTCGCCACTGGCTGGAGTATACCACAGGTGTCCGCCGCTGGAGCCTGGGGCCGATTCGTGCGGCCGGACGCGAAAGAAGCTCCGTCACCTGAATCTCTTGACGCCTGGCGAATTTCAGATACGATAGTGGCGCCGAGAGTGCCGCCCATATCGAAAGCACATGCCGATTGTTCGTCCAGTGGTGAGCAAAGCCTCTTCCGGGAGCTGTGCCGGATGACAGCCGACCTTGAGCTGATCCTTCTCGGCACCAGCAGCCCGCTGCACGCGCCTCACCGCTTCGGGCCCGCCCAGATCGTCCGCGGCGGCGACGCCACCGTCCTCATCGACTGCGGCTGGGGCGCCACCCTCCGGCTCTACCAGGCGGGGCTGGGCCCGCCCGGCCTCCCCCGCATCGGCGCCGTCTTCTTCACCCACCTCCACTCCGACCACACGACCGACTTCGGGGACTTCGTGACCATGCGCTGGCTGGGCGGCATCGACGCGCCCCTGCCGGTCTACGGCCCGGAGGGTACCGCCAACATGGTGGAAGGGTTCCGCCAGGCGACGTCCGCCGACACCCGCTTCCGGCTCGCCCACCACGGCGAGAAGCTATCCCCGATCGGCACCGCCTGCGATGTCCACGAGATCGCGGCCGGCGAGGAGCCGGTGGAGATCGCCCGCGTCGGCGAGATCACCGTCAGCGCCTTCGCGGTGGACCACCGCCCGGTGATCCCCGCCTACGGCTTCCGCCTGGAGCGCGGCGGCTCGTCTATCGTCATCTCCGGAGACACGAACCCCTGCCCTGGCCTCATCAACGGCGCCCGCGACGCCGATATCCTGGTCTGCGACTCCATGAACGTTGGCATGATGGAGGCGTTCGAGGAGAGCCTGCGCAACGCCGGCAACAGCCTGGCGGCGTCGCTCCTCGTGGACGCCCACACCTACCACGCGTCGACGCGCGACGCGGCGGAGGTGGCCGCGAAGGCGGGCGTCCGGCACCTCGTCCTATCGCACGTGCTGCCCGCGATCCCTGAAGAGGGTCCGCAGGTGCAGGCCTTCAGCGCCGGCCTGTCAGACCTCTTTCCCGGCAGGATCACCGTCGGCCGGGACCTCCAGCGCTTCACCCTGCCGGCCCGCTAGCGCGCCCGGGACGGCGCCTCGCGCGGCTTCCTCTGCGCCCCTCTCTTCTCTGAGGCGGCGCTCCTGCGCCCATAAAGTGTAACAACCGCGGGGAATGCACAATCTTTACATTTGACGCACCTGACGATACACGTGCGCCTGGAGAACGAATGAAAGTCCTGATCGTTGACGATGAGCCTGACGTAATCGAGGTCGTTAGCCTCTGCTTCAACCTCCGCTGGCCGGACGCTGAGGTGATCTCCGCCGCTAACGGCGAGGAGGGATTGCGGCTCGTCGAGGACGAGAAGCCGGACCTCATCCTGCTCGACATCATGCTTCCGGACACCGATGGCTTCCAGCTCTGCCAGGAGATCCGGCGCTTCTCCGACGTGCCGATCGTCATGCTAACGGCCCGCGCCGGCGAGGTGGACAAGGTGCGCGGCCTGGAGATGGGTGCCGATGACTACGTGACCAAGCCGTTCAGCCACCTGGAGCTCCTGGCCCGCGTCCGCGCCGTCCTCCGCCGCTACGAGAGCCAGCTCCCGGCCATCGGCGAAGTGTTCGAGTCCGGCGACCTGCGGATAGATTTCGCCAGCCGCTCCGTCACCATCCGCGGGCGGCCGGTGCGGCTCACGCCAACCGAATACTCCCTCCTCTACCACCTGACCCGTAACTCGGGGCGGGTACTGCCGCACCACACCCTCCTGGCCAAGGTGTGGGGCCGCGAGTACGCCGACGAGATCGATTACCTGAAGGTGTATGTCCGCCGCCTCCGCCAGAAGCTGGAGGATGACCCGGAGACCACCGGGCACATCGTCAGCGAGCGCGGCGTCGGCTACAAGTTCGTCGCCGTCGCCTAGGCCCGTCTCCGGGCCGGCTCCTTCTCCCGCCTTCGCCGTCCTGCCACAGTTTTTTTCACGGATGCCGGCAAGATTCTCGGCCAGACCCCTTGTAGCTATAACGGCTCATGCGCTAATCTACTATTGCAGATAAGTCGTCGACATCTGGGGAGGGCACCATGCGACCGCGGTCTGGCAGCCGGGAGACATTAGCTCGTCGGCCGCATCCGGCTCTCGCACCCCACCACACCCTTTCCATTGTGGCATCCGTAGCGCTGGCGCTGGGCGCGTTCCTCCTGGCGGCCGTCTTCGGCGGGCTGCTCTTCGGCACGCCCAAGGCGTTAGCGCACCACCCCACATACCAGACCTGGGCGGACTGCTACAGCTGGGAATCTGAGGCCGAGTTCGGCGGCGGCTCCGGCCGGCGCCTCCTCATCATCTCCAACGTAGTCGTCAACGGCGCGCCATACGACGCTTCTTGGTCCAACAGCGGACCTCACCCGCCGCCGGACGACTCCGGCGACGGCGGCACTCCCACCGGCACCAACGGCGTCATCCCCTACGGCTCCTACGCCGGCTCTGACCCGCTGCCTGCCGTCGGCCCCGGCTCCCACTTCATCTGGATCGGTGTGGACCACGGCTTCAATTTCTTCCACCGCTCCGGCGATATCCTCCTTACCGGCGCGGGCACCTGGGGCGGTAAGATCACGCAGTACGAGTTCACGTTCGGCGAGTGGAGGGAGGGCGGAGGCAGCCCAACGCAGGTCCAGGTGACCTCGCCTCAGGCGCCCACGGACTGCTACACTCCCACTCCCACGCCGACGGCGACCCCGGCGCCCACGCCGACCCCGACCCCCACGCCCACGTCGACCCCGACCCCCACGCCCACGCCGACCCCGACCCCCACGCCGACCCCCACGCCCACGCCGACCCCGACCCCCCCGCCGACCCCCACGCCGACCCCGACCCCCACGCCGACCCCCACACCCACCGCTACGCCCACGCCGACGCCGACGCCGACACCGACACCTACACCCACGCCGACGCCAACACCCACTCCTACGCCCGCCCTGGCAGCGACCTACGTGGTGGACACTCCGTCCGATCTCAACCTGACGGTCTGCACC
>JAUYGU010000161.1 GCA_030690405.1 Dehalococcoidia bacterium
GACGGCCGCGGAACCGGAGGCGGAGGTGGAAGCGGAGCCGGAGGCAGCTGCCGAGCCAGAACCGGAGCCGGAGGCTGTGGAAGCCGTAGAGGGCGCAGAGCCGGAGCCGGAGGCTGCCGCCGAGCCAGAACCGGAGCCGCAGCCAGAACCAGAGCCAGAGCCGGAGGCCGCGGAAGACGCCGAGCCGGAGGCGGAAGCAGAGCCGGAGTCGGCAGCGGAACCGGAGGCAGCTGCCGAGCCAGAACCGGAGCCGGCGGCGGCAGCGGAAGCAGAGCCGGAGTCGGCAGCGGAACCGGAGGCGGCAGCGGAACCGGAGGCTGAGGCTGAGGCTGAGGCTGAGGAAGAGGAGGAGTCCTCTTGATCCAGTCCTACTCCAGGTTGCGGGTCGCGGACAACTCCGGCGCCCGCCAGGTGATGGTGATCCAGGTGCTGGGCGGCTCCAGGCGCCGCTACGGCAGCGTGGGCGACATAATCGTCGCCACCGTGAAGCAGGCCTCGCCCGGCGGCGCCGTCAAGAAGGGTGAGGTCGTCCGCGCGGTCGTCGTGCGGGTGGCTCAGCCTTACCGCCGGGACGACGGCTCCTACATCCGGTTCGACGATAACGCCGCGGTGATCCTGTCCGACGCATCCAACCCCCAGGGCACGCGCATCTTCGGGCCTGTCGCCCGCGAGCTGCGGGAGCGCAACTTCATGAAGATCGTCTCCCTGGCGCCGGAGGTGTTGTAAGATGCGGCGGATTCGCAAGGAAGACACTGTCCTGGTGATGAAGGGCAAGGACCGCGGCAGGAGCGGCACCGTTCGTCTGGTTATCCCGAAGGACAAGCGAGTGATCGTGACCGGGATCAACATCGTGAAGCGGCACATGCGCAGCACGGGACCGCAAAAGCCGGGCGGCATCATAGAGCGGGAAGCCCCTATCGCCGTGGCCAACGTGCGGCCGCTCTGCCCGTCCTGCAACAAGCCGGTGCGCGTGGGCTATCGCGTCCTCCCCGACGGGCGTAAGGTACGCTACTGCCGGAAGTGCGACGCTAACTTCGACTGAGGATTTGAGCAAGATGACACCGCGACTGAAGGAGAGATACCGCGACGAGGTGGCGCCGGCCCTGATGAAGGAGTTCGGTTACAGCAACGTCATGCAGGTGCCACGGCCGCTGAAGACGACGGTCAACATCGGCATGGGCGAGGCGGTGGCCGACGCGAAGACGCTGGACGCGGCCGCCGGCGACGTGGCGACAATCACCGGCCAGAAGCCGGTGATCACCCGCGCCCGCCGGTCGATCGCGAACTTCAAGCTGCGGGAAGGGATGCCCATCGGCGTCTCGGCCACGGTCCGCGGGAACCACATGTGGGAGTTCCTGGACCGGCTGCTGAACGCCGCCCTCCCCCGTATCCGCGACTTCCAGGGCGTTTCGCCGAGCTCCTTCGACGGCCGTGGCAACTTCAGCCTCGGCATTCGCGAGCAGCTCATCTTCCCGGAGATCGAATACGATAAGATAGACCGCATCCGCGGACTCCAGGTGAACATCGCGACCTCCGCCAGGACCGACGAGGAGGGTAAGCGGCTGCTGGAGCTACTGGGCATGCCGTTCGCCCGGCGATAGAGGAGATGCAGTGACCCGAAAAGCACTCTACGAGAGGACGTTCCACAAGAAGCCGAAGTTCAAGGTCCGGCTCCGCAACCGCTGCCACCGCTGCGGCCGCCCCCGCGCATACCTGCGCACCTTCGCGCTCTGCCGTATCTGCTTCCGCCCGCTTGCCCTGCTAGGCCACCTGCCGGGAGTCAAGAAGTCCAGCTGGTAGGACGAGGACTATGGTCACAGATTCGATCGCCGATATGCTAACGCGGATACGCAACGCCCTCACGGCGCGGCACGACTTCACGGACATGCCCGCCTCGAAGTTGAAGGTCTCGCTGGCGGAGACGCTCAAGCAGGAGGGCTTCATCCGCGACTTCGAGGTGCTCGAGGAAGGCGTGAAGCGCACTGTGCGCATCCACTTGGCCTACACCGACAGGCGGGAGCCGACGATCACCGGGCTCCAGCGCGTGAGCAAGCCGGGGCTGCGGGTGTACGTGGAGAAGCGGGAAGTGCCGCGCGTCTACGGCGGCCTGGGCGTCGCCATCGTCTCTACGCCACAGGGGCTGCTCACCGGTCGCGAGGCGCGGCGGCGGGGGCTCGGCGGGGAAGTAGTCTGCTATGTGTGGTGAGGACCGTCGATGTCACGCGTAGGTAAAGTGCCGATAACGATCCCCAGCGGGATCGAGGTCAAGATCGAAGGCTCACGGGTGACGGTCAAGGGCCCCAAGGGTGAGCTCAGCCGCGACCTGATCCCGGATATGAAGCTCAACCTGAGCGATGGCGTGCTGACGGTGGCGCGGCCCGGCGACCAGGCCCGGCACCGCGCCGCCCACGGGCTAACGCGCACCCTCATCCAGAATATGGTGACCGGCGTCAGCGAAGGGTTCGCCAAGACGCTGGAGCTGCAGGGCGTGGGCTACCGCGCCCAGATGCAGGGCGCGAACCTGGTGCTGGCCGTCGGGTACTCCAAGCCGGTGGAGGTGCCGCCTCCGCCCGGCATCGAGTTCGAGGTCGAGGGGACCGCGCGGGTCATCGTGAGGGGGATCAACAAGGAAGACGTGGGCCAGACGGCGGCGGACGTCCGCAAGGTGAGGCCGCCGGAGCCCTATAAGGGCAAAGGGATTCGCTACCTGGGCGAGTACGTTCGACGCAAGGCCGGCAAGGCCGGTAAGGCTGTGCACTAGGATGAAGAAGACGAAGACCACTATCGCGGCGCGAATACGCCGCCACGCCCGCGTGCGCAAGAGCGTCTCCGGCCGGCCGGAGCGGCCGCGGCTGGCGGTCTACCGCAGCCTGAGCCATATCTACGCACAGGTGATCGATGACAGCAGCGGCCATACGCTGGTGGCGGCGTCCGACCTTGAGGCCGGCCTGCGTGGCCAGCGCAACGGCAAGAAGAAGACCCAGGTCGCCGAGCTGGTGGGCGAAGCGCTCGCCCTCAAGGCGGCCGAGAAGGGAATCAAGGCCGTCGTCTTCGACCGCGGCGGCTTCAGGTATCACGGTCGCATCAAGGCTCTGGCGGAGGCGGCCCGCAAGGGAGGCCTCTCCTTCTAACGAGGTGATCATGTCCAACCCTGGGAAGTACATCGGCAAGCGGGAAAAGGTCGACGCTTCAGAGATGGAGCTGTCGGAGAAGGTCGTCTTCATCAACCGCGTGGCGAAGGTGATGAAAGGCGGGCGCCGCTTCCACTTCACGGCGGTCGTCGTCGTCGGCGACGGCGCTGGGCACGTCGGCGCGGCGATGGGAAAGGCCAGGGAGGTGCCGGAGGCGATTCGCAAGGCCACGACCGTCGCCCGCAAGCACATGCTGAGGGTCCCGATGGTGGGCACTACGATCCCGCACCCGGTGCTGGCGCGCTTCAGCGCCGCGCGAGTGCTTATCAAGCCGGCGGCGCCCGGCACGGGGCTCATCGCCGGCGGCGGCGTGCGGGCCGTGCTGGAAGAGGCGGGTGTGAAGGACGCCGTCACCAAATCACTGGGCTCGCGTAACCCGGTGAATGTCGTCAAGGCTACCATGCTCGGTCTCTCTCTCCTGCGCTCTCCGGAGGAAGCGCTGGCCAGACGGAGGGCCGTGTCCGAAGGGGCGTCCGCGGATGGCTAGGCTGCGTATCTCCTGGCAGAAGAGCGCGATCGGCTACGGCGGCGACCAGAAGCGCACGATCCAGGCGCTGGGGCTGCG
>JAUYGU010000165.1 GCA_030690405.1 Dehalococcoidia bacterium
GAAGCAGCCGAAGGCGAGCGGCTTGCCCGGCTTCATCGCGACCGCCCAGAAGTCGATCTCCCCTTCGCGGGCGAGGACGTCCTTCACGATGTCGTAGTCGCCGCGCGAGACGCCCGCCGACGTGACGAGCATATCCGCGTCCAGGCCTTCATGGATCTTGGCGGTGAGGTCTTCCACGGTGTCCCTGGCGATCCCAAGCAGGCGCGGCAGGCCGCCGTAGCGGCTCACCAGCGCGCCGACGCTGTAGGCGTTGGCGTCGTATATCTTGGCCGGCGGCTTTGGCTGTCCCGGCTCCACCAGCTCGTCGCCGGTGGACAGGATGGCGACCACGGGGCGTCGCACCACCCTGGTCGTCACGCGGCCCAGCGAGGCCAGCACCCCGAGCTCCGAGGGGCGCAGGACGTTGCCCTTTGCTAGCACGGTCTGGCCCTCCCGGACGTCCTCGCCCGCGCGGCGGATGTTCGCCCCCGGCAGCGCCTGCTTGAACACCCGCACCGAAGCCTCGACGCGTTGACTGCCCTCCGGTGCCCTATCGAACGGCTCGTCCGTCTCCTCGAACGGCACGATGGCGTCCGCCCCCGCAGGGACGGGCGCGCCGGTCATGATCCGGACGGCCGTGCCGGCCGCCACCTCGCCCTCGAAGACGTAGCCGGCTGCCACCTCGCCGGTCACGCGCAGGGTAACCGGCGAGTCCGGCGATGCGCCCTCGGTGTCTGCGGCGCGGACCGCATATCCGTCCATCGCCGTGTTGTCCAGCGGCGGGATGTCGAAGCTTGACGCGACGTCCTCCGCCAGGACCTGGCCCAGCGCCTCCAGCAGCGGCTTCTCCTCCGCCTCCAGCACGTCGACGTAGCTGAGGATGCGCTCCAGCGCCTCTTCGACCGTGATCACGACTCCTCCACCGTTCGGACGACGATGTCAACGATGTTCTGGATGTACTTCCGGCCGGCTTCTGCGGAGGCGCGCCTCGGGTCGCCGAAGATGCCGTTCTCCGCCAGGACGTGGACTCCTTCGTTGAAGAACCGCTGGACGCCCGCGGCGAGGTCGCCGACGTAGCCCTCCTCGGCCAGCTCCATCCGCACCAGCTCCGGGTGGAGCGCCAGCATCATGGACGTCTCCCACTCGCCGGCGTGGACGCCGCCCTCGGCCGGCGTCAGCCCCATCCCGGCGGCGACGGGAAGGATCGCGTTCAGCAGCATCCCCACGTCCGGGAAGGTGATCACCTTGACGCCGTCTATCGGGGCCAGCGCGGAGACGGCGGCGCCCAGGGGGCGGAAGTTGCCGCCGTGTGTGGGAAGGAGGACGATCCGCCGGAAGCCGTGCTCCGCGAGCGCCCGGACGATGGCCCCGGCGACGGCGTGGAACGTCTCCTCGTCCACGGTGAGCGTTCCGGCGAACGCCATGTGGTGGGGCGAGAAGCCGACGCGGACCGTCGGCGCCAGGAAGGCGTCCAGCCGCTCCGCCACCGCGAGGCCGATCTCGTCTCCGAAGATGGCGTCGGTTCCCAGGGGGAGGTGAGGGCCGTGCTGCTCAAATGCTCCGAACGGCACTATCACCGTCGTCCGGCCCCGCGACAGCTCTTCGCGGACCTCGGGCCAGGTCATCCTCTCCAGGTGCAGCGTGCCCAATCCTCGCTCCTCAGACAAAATAGCGTCCGCCCCAGGCGGACACTATTTTAGCACCGCTTTTACGCCCGGCCGGCTAGCCGAGCAGGACCACCAGGCAGGTGGTGGTCCTCTGGACGCCGTCCACCTGCTGGATCCCGTCCGTTATCACCCGCCCGACCTTATCGAGGTCGTCGGACTCCAGCAGCGCTATAACGTCAAACGGTCCGGTTACGGCGTCCACGGATACGATTCTCGCGTCCGGAAACTGGAGGCCCCGCACGCCTTCCGCTACACCCTTCGCCTTGCCGACCGCCGACTCAATCAGCACGTAGGCCCGCGTCATGCTCGCTCTCCTTTCCTCCTGTGGCCTGCCCGCCGGCAGGCGGGGCCGACTGCCGAAATCATAGCGCCTTGCGCCCGCCTGTCAAGCGGCTGGGAGCCGGCCGTGTCCGGTTGCCTGTGGGCCCGTCTGCGCCCACAATGAATGATTGTCCACCACCGCCGGCAGCCGGCCGCTCCCCACGAGAGGCGATACGATGTTTGACGCGCCGACACCGGATATCCGCGACCTCCGCCGCGTCTGCGAGCAGCCGTACGGCTTCTGGCTGGATAGCGCGCTGGCGGACGATCGTCTGGGCCGGGTCTCCCTCTTCGGCGCCGAGCCGGGTCTCATCCTGCGTTCGCGCGGGCCGGAAGTCGAGCTCTGGACGCGCGGCGGCACACACCGCTTCAGCGGCAGCCCCTTCGAGACGCTTCGCGAGCTGCTGCGGGAGCGCGCCGGCACGCCCGGGGCCGCCGTCGGCTATCTCGCCTACGAGCTCAAGCGATTCGTGGAGGACGTGCCCTCGGCCGCCGTGGACGACCTGGGCTTGCCGGAGTGCCACCTCTGCTTCTACGACCGCGTCGCCCGCTTCGATGCGCATTTGCCGGCGACCGGCCAGGTCGTCGTGCCCCGGCACAGCCCCCTGGACGACGCCGAGGCCCCGCCGTCCAACTTCGACCCCCTCGCGTACAAGCGGTCCGTCCAGCGCGTGCGGGACTACATCGTGGCCGGGGACATCTACCAGGTGAACCTCTCGCAGCGGTTCAGCCTGCCGCTGGCCGGCGACCCCTTCGACGCTTACCTGAGGCTGCGCGACCGCAACCCGGCGCCCTTCGCCGCTTACATCGCCATGCCCGAGGCGCGCGTGCTCAGCGCCTCGCCGGAGCGCTTCCTCTCGTTCGATCCGGTAACGCGCCGCGTGCAAACGCGGCCGATCAAGGGGACGCGGCCGCGCGGGCGGACGCCGGAGGAGGACGAGGCGCTGGCGGCGGCGCTCCTCGCCAGCGTGAAGGACCGCGCCGAGAACGTGATGATCGTCGACTTGGAGCGGAACGACCTCGGCCGCGTGGCGGCCGTAGGCTCGGTGCGCGTGACGGAGCTCGCGGCGCTGGAGACGTTCCCGACTGTCTTCCACCTCACCTCCACCGTCGAGGCCACGCTGCGAGACGACCGTGATCTGGTCGACCTGCTGCTCGCCGCCTTCCCGGGCGGGTCGATCACCGGCGCGCCCAAGATCCGCGCGATGGAGATCATCGACGAGCTGGAACGGGCGGCGCGCGGCGTCTACACCGGCGCTATCGGCTACATCGGCTTTGACGGCAGGATGGACCTGAACATCGCGATCCGCACCATCGTCGTGAAAGACGGCGTGGCCTACTTCCAGGCGGGCGGAGGGATCGTGGCGGACTCAGACCCGGAGATGGAGTACCAGGAGACGCTTCACAAGGCATGGGCGCTCGCCGCCGCCGTCACGGGCGCCTCCCGACGGGAAGCGGCGGTGACCTAGCGTGGGCTGGGTCTACCTCAACGGCGAGCTGGTCGCGGCGGAGCAGGCCGCCCTCCCGGCACTTGACCGCGGCCTGCTCTACGGGTACGGCCTGTTCGAAACGATGAGATCGTACGGCGGCCGCGTGTTCCGCCTGGCGGAGCACTACCGCAGGCTGGCGGCCGGGGCGGAGCTGCTGGCGATAGCCGTCCCGCTGACCCTCGCCGCGCTGGAAGAAGCGGTTGACGCCACCCTCGCTCGCAACGGCCTCGCCGGCGCCTACGTGCGGCTGACGCTGACGGCGGGCGAGGCGGAGGGGGGCGGCCCTTCGGTTGTGCTGTTCGCGAGAGATGTAGCGGAGTACACACCGGAGCTGCGCGAGCGCGGCATGGCCGCCGTCGTGAGCGGCGTCCGAAGGAATGAGACGTCGCCCCTGGCGCGGGTGAAGTCGCTCAACTACCTCGATAACCTCCTGGCCCGCGAGGAAGCGCGCCGCAGCGGCGCCGGCGAGGCGCTCCTGCTGAACACGCAGGGCTTCGTCGTGGAGGGGGCCGCGAGCAACGTATTCCTCGTGCGAGACGGAACGCTGCTGACGCCGGGCGTCGAGGCCGGGGCGCTGCCGGGGATCACGCGACAGGTGGTCCTGGAGCTGGCCGGTGAGGAGGGGATGGCGGTGGAGGAGGCGAACGTAACGCTGCCGGACCTCTTCGGCGCCGGCGAAGCGTTCCTCACCAACTCCGTGATGGAGGTGATGCCCCTGGTCAGCGTCGACGGAAGGCCGGTGGGGTCTGGCCGGCCGGGACCGCTGACGGAGCGGCTGGCCCGGCGGTATCGTGACCTCGTTGCGCGCGAGACCTCGACGGCACGCGCGGTCTGAACTGCAGCCGCATTGCCGCTGCTCACACCAGGCTCTATAATGGCCGCGTTCCTGATTCCGCCCCGTACAACCTGTGAACGAACCGCTTTCTGAGATAGAATCGCAGGCGCTGCGCGAACTCGCGGCCGTCACCGGCGACGAGGCGCTCGAGGTCTGGCGCGTCGCCTACCTTGGCCGGCGCGGCCGGCTTACGCTCGTGCTCCGCGGCCTTGCCGGCCTGCCGCTGGAAGAGCGGCGAAACGCCGGCGCCGCCGCCAACCGCCTGAAACAGCAGCTGGAAACCGCGCTCGCGGCCAGGAAGGACGAGCTCGCGCACTCGGTCGCGGCTGCGCTGGCGGCCGATCGCATCGACGTCACGCTGCCCGGGCCTCCCCTCCCCGCCGGCCGCCTCCACCCGACGACGCAGACCCTGCGCGACGTCCTGGACTGCTTAGCCTCCATGGGCTTCCAGGTTGTCGAAGGGCCGGAGATCGAGTGGGACCGCTACAACTTCGAGGCGCTCCGCATCCCCCGCGACCATCCCGCCCGCGACATGTGGGATACGCTCTGGATCGACTACGAGCGGGACGGGGAGCGGCCGATGCTGCTCCGCACTCACACCTCGCCGATGCAGATCCGTGTGATGGAGCAGACGGAGCCGCCGATCCGCGTGGTCGTCCCCGGCAGGTGCTATCGCTACGAGGCGACTGACCCGACCCACGAGTGGATGATGACGCAGGTGGAAGGACTGGCGGTGGACGAAGGGGTCAGCCTCAGCGACCTCAAGGGCACGCTGGCGGACTTCGCTCACCGCATCTTCGGGCCGGAGCGAAAGGTGGCGTTCCGCTGCGACTACTTCCCGTTCGTCGAGCCCGGCATGGAGCTCCGCATCGACTGCTTTCTCTGCGGCGGCGAGGGCTGCCGGACCTGCTCCCGCACCGGCTGGATCGAGATCCTGGGCGCCGGCATGGTGCACCCGGAGATACTGGAGTCCGTCGGCTACGACTCGGAGAAGTACACCGGCTTCGCTTTCGGTATGGGGATCGAGCGTATCGCCATGCTGCGTCACGGCATCGAGGACATCCGTCTCCTCTACGCCAACGACCTGCGCTTCCTGGGCCAGTTCTGAGAAGGGACGATGCGAGTACCGCTGAAGTGGCTCTCCGACTACGTTGACCTGACCCTTGACCCCGCGGAGCTGGCCGCGCGGCTCACCATCGCGGGGGCTGAGGTGGGCGAGGTGATCACTTCCGGCGGCGACTGGGACGGCGTGATCGTGGGCAGAGTCGTTGGCGTGGCGCGTCACCCCAACGCCGACCGGCTGGTCCTGGCGACCGTTGACCTCGGCGGCGAGCAGCACACCGTCGTCTGCGGCGCGCCCAACGTCGCCGCCGGGCAGAAGGTGCCCTTCGCCCGCGTCGGGGCGAGCCTCATCGACGGCCACACCGGCGAGCCCACCGTACTCAAGGCCGCCGTCATCCGCGGCGTGGAGTCCGCGGGGATGGTCTGCTCCGAGAAGGAGCTGGGGTTGTCCGATTACCACGAAGGGATACTCGTCCTGGCGGAGGACGCGCCGGTCGGCGGGCCCCTGGCCGCCTTCCTCGGGGAGGTCGTCTTCGATATGGACCTCACGCCGAACCGTCCGGACCTGCTCTCCATGGTTGGAATAGCCCACGAGGTGGCGGCGCTGACGGGCGTGACGGTGCGCGAGCCCTCGATCGAGTACACGGCGCGCGGCAAACCGATCAAGGGGCGGGTAGAGGTGGAGATCGCCGACCCCGACCTCTGCCCGCGCTACGTCGCCGCGCTCGTCGAAGGCGTCAAGATCGGCGAGTCGCCGTCCTGGATGCAGGAGCGCCTGGCGGCGGCGGGGTTGCGCCCGATCAACAACGTGGTTGACGTAACGAACTACGTGATGCTGGAGCTCGGCCAGCCGCTGCACGCCTTCGACTTCACCCGCCTGCGCCGCGGCCGGATCGTCGTGCGGCGCGCCCGCCCGGGCGAGACGCTCCTGCTCCTGGACGGCACGGAGCAGAAGCTGAGCGAGGGGATGCTCGTCATCGCCGACGCCGAGGTGGCTGTCGCGCTCGCCGGCGTGATGGGCGGGCGCGACAGCGAGATCGATGGGAAGACCACAACCGTGCTGCTGGAGGCCGCCAACTTCCACGGCCCCAGCATCCGCCGGACGGCGGGTGCCCTGAAGGTGCGCACGGACGCTTCCGTCCGTTTCGAGAAGGGGCTCAGCCCGGAGCTGCCGCCGATAGCCGCCCAGCGCGCCGTCAAGCTCATGGTCGAGCTGTGCGGTGGAAAGGCGGCGGAAGGGATCATAGACGTCTACCCGCGGCGGCGGAAGGACGTGCGGGTGATGCTCACTCAGCAGCGGCTGCACACGTTGCTGGGCAGGGAGATCCCCGTGGCCGAGGTGAGACACGTGCTGAACCGCCTCGGCTTCACCTGTCGCTGGATGCCGCCCGACCGCTATGTCGTGCGGGTGCCCTACTGGCGGACCGACGTCGCCATCGCCGACGACGTGGTGGAGGAGGTCGCCCGCATCATCGGCTACGACCAACTCCCCACGACGAGGCTCCGCGGCCAGCTTCCCGCCGCGGCGCCGCAGCCGCGGCGAGAGTTGCGGGCGAAGGTCGCGGACGTCCTCGTGGCGGCGGGGATGCAGGAGGTGATCACCTACTCGCTCACCAGCCTGGACGCGCTGGCGAAGGTATTGCCGCCGGAGGAGCTCGCCATCCACCCGCCGCTGCGCGTCGCCAACCCGTTGAGTCAGGAGCAGGAGTACGCGCGCACAACCCTCAGGGCCTCGCTCTTGCGGACGCTCGCGGAGAACGTCCGGCACCGTGAGGATCTGACGGCGCTGTTCGAGACGGCGCGCGTTTACCTGCCGCGGCCGGACGACCTGCCGGAGGAGGTGGAGACCGTCGGCGCCGTCATCACCGGCCGGGCGCCGGACCGCTGGGGCGGGCCCGGTGGCGAGCCGGCCGGCTTCTATGAGGCGAAGTCGTTCCTCGATCTGCTGTTCAGCCGGTTGGGCGTGCCCGCTGAGTACAGCGACGACACGGACTACGCGCTCCTGCCCGGCCGCACCGCCGCCGTCGCCGTGGACGGTCAGCGCGTCGGTGTCATCGGGCAGGTGCACCCGCGAGTAGCGTCCCAGTTCGAGATCGAGGCTCCAGTGGCGTTGTTCGAGCTGAACCTGGACGCCCTCCTCCCGTACGTTGCGGGGGTGCGCCACTACCAGCCGTTCGCCCCCTACCCGGCCGTGGAAGAGGACATGGCCCTCATCGTCGATAAGGAGCTGCTGGCGGCACGGGTCCAGGCGCTCATCCAGCAGGCGCCGCTCGTCCGTTCGGCCCGCCTGTTCGACGTCTACAGCGGCCCGCAGGTCCCGTCCGGCAAGAAGTCGCTCGCCTTCTCGGTCTCTTACCAGGCGACCGACCACACGCTGACGGACGAAGAGGTCAAGCGGCAGCGGGAGCGCATCCTGGCGCGGCTGCGGCAAGACGTGGGGGCGGAGCTGCGGGGCTGACGGCGGCCCCTCCAATCAAAACGGAGGCCCAAGAGGCCTCCGTCGGTCTTTCCGCCGGGAGTGGTGCTAGGTGACGAGCGCTGTTCTGGCGGTCTCCGCCAGCGCGGCGAAGGCGCCGGCGTCACGCACGGCCAGGTCGGCCAGCGCTTTGCGGTCTATCTCCACCTGCGCCCGCTTGAGGCCGTTCATCAGCGTCGAGTAGCTGAGGCCGTTGACGCGCGCCCCCGCGTTGATGCGCATGATCCACAGGCTGCGGAAGTCGCCTTTGCGGTCGCGCCGGTGCTCGTAGGCGTACTGGAGGGCGTGCATCACCGACTGGTTGGCCTGCTTGAACAGGCTGTGACGGCCGGCGCGATGGCCCTTGGCCTGGGCGAGTACCTTCTTGTGGCGCCGTCTGGCGGTGACGCCTCCCTTTACTCTCGGCACGCTTCTCTCCTAGGTGTGGTAGGGCATCAGCTTGCGGATCCGCTTGGCGTTGTCCGGGGAGACAGCCAGCTTGCGGCTGAACAGCCGCAGGGTGGCGCCCCGCTTCTTGCGGCGGGCGTTGTTTATCTCGCACTTGCGGCGCAGCACCTTGCCGCTGCCGCTGATGTAGAAGCGGCGCTTGGCGCCGGAGTGCGTCTTAATCTTGTACTTGGCCAATGTTCCCTTACGCCTTCTGCTCTTCTCTTACTCCGCTTGCGGCACCTCTGCCGTGGCTGAGCCGTCTTCCAAAGGCGGGCCGCCGACCGGGACGCTCGCGCCCTCCTCCGGCTCACCGCCTGCAGTCGGAGCCTTCGTTGCCTTCTTGATCCCCGGCGTCAGGATCACGCTCAACGCCCGCCCTTCCATCGCCGGCGACCTCTCCATAATGGCAACCTCTTTGAGGCTCTCAAGCGCCCGCTCCAGCACCTCCCGGCCGACCTCCGGGTGAGACATCTCCCGGCCCCGGAACATCACCGCCACCTTGACCTTGTCCCCCTCCGAAAGCAGCCGCTCCGCCAGGTGCACCTTTCGCTCCATGTCGGCGCGGCCGATCCGCGGGCGCATGCGCACCTCGTGGATCATGCCGCCCTTCTGGTGCTTGCGCGCGTCTCGCTCTCTCTTCGCCTGCTGGTACTTGTACTTTCCGTAGTCAAGCACCCGGCAAACGGGAGGGGAGCCGTTGGGGTCGACCTCCACCAGGTCGAGGCCGCTCTCTCTGGCGATACCCAGGGCCTGTTCAATGGGAACCACCCCGTGGTTCTCGCTGTTCGCCCCAATGAGACGGACCTCTTTGACGCGGATCCAGTTATTGATCCGAAGTTGTCGGACTATTCCTGTCCCCTCTCAGTGTCGAAGGTCATCTGCGCCACGGTCACAGGCCAATATAGCACAATAGGGGAGGGCCTTCAATGCTAATCGAGCACCAGCAGCGACATCCCCGGCTCAACCCGCTGTCCCACCTGTACGTGGACCTCGCGGACGGTGCCTGCCCGCTGGGCCCGTAGCTCATTGTTCATCTTCATCGCCTCGATCACGATCAGCACATCCCCTTCCGCCACCGCATCGCCGGCCTTCGCGTACACCTCCACCACGACGCCGGTCATCGGTGACAGGACGACCCAGCCGCCCGCGGGGTGCTCCTCCAGCGTCCGGTCGCCGGCCGGCGGCGGCGGTCCCCTGCGATCACGCGTGTTGACGCCGACGGAGTAGCGGTCCCAGCCGATGACGATGTCGTAGCCTTCGGCGCGCTCCAGCGCAAACAGCTCGTGCGGACGGCCGTCGATCAGCAAGGCGTAGAGAGATGACTGGCCGACCTGCTCCAGGCGCGCCTCGTGCCACTCGCCGTTGATGCGGACGCGCAGCCCCTCCGGCCCGTCATCGACCTCAACCTCCTTGAGCTCGTAGCCCAGACGGACTAGAAACTTCTCTGCCAACCCGTCGTCCCCGCGCCCCTGCGGCCCGGCCGGTTGCGCATACGCCAGCCGCCGCCGGGACGGTCGGGGCCCGCGGGTCGCCGGCCGGCCCCTCGCCGGCGGGCGAGGATCGCCGCCGCCAGTAGCGCGACCTGCTCTTCACGCAGGCCGTTCTCCCTGCGACCCTGAAAGCGCCTCTCCACGAACGTAGTGTCCAGCCTGCCCTGGATGAAGTGGGCGTCCTCCATCACCTGGAGGTGGAACGGGATGTTCGTGCTGACCCCGACGATCTTGAACTCCCGCAGCGCCCGCCGCATGCGCTGGATCGCCTCCGGGCGCGTGCGGCCCCAGGCGCACAGCTTGGCGATAAGCGGATCGTAGTAGTGGCTGATCTCCAGCCCATCGTACAGAGCCGAGTCCACCCGCACGCCGGGCCCGCCGGGCACCGATACGAAGCTCACCGTCCCGACCGACGGCAGGAAGCTGTTGAACGGGTCCTCCGCCGCGACGCGGCATTCGATCGCCCAGCCCTGGACGGTCGCTTCACGGTAGGGCAGCTCCTCGCCAGCCGCCACCAGTATCTGGTCGGCGACCAAATCCACGCCTGTGACCAGCTCCGTCACGGGGTGCTCCACCTGCAGGCGCGTGTTCATTTCAAGGAAGTTCACCCCTCCTTCCTGGTCGACCAGGAACTCCAAGGTGCCGACGCTGGAGTAGCCGGCGGCGCGCACCGCCGTCAGTGCCATCTCCTCCAGGCGGGCCCGGAGGCCGGGGTCCACCGCCGTGGAGGGGGCTTCCTCGATCATCTTCTGGTGCCGCCGCTGGATCGAGCACTCGCGCTCGCCCAGCGATACGACGTTCCCCTTCGCGTCGGCGATGATCTGCACCTCGATATGGCGGACGGGTTCGAGGAACTTCTCGAGGTAGAGCGCCCCGTGGCCGAACGCCGTGGCCGCCTCGCGGCTGGCGGCCTCCAGCGCCATGGGCAGCTCCTCCGGGCGGTAGACAGTGCGCATCCCGCGGCCGCCGCCGCCGGCCGCCGCCTTGATCATGATCGGGTAGCCGATCCCGGTGGCGGCGCTGGCGGCTTTGTCCTTGGATGTGACCTCTTCGCTGCCCGGCACGACCGGTATGCCGGCCTCCTTCATCAAGCTGCGCGCCTGGACCTTGTCGCCGAGGCTGCGGATCAGGTGGGGCGGCGGGCCCACCCAGACGAGGCCGGCGTCCACGCAGGCCTGGGCGAAGTCGGCGTTCTCGGCCAGGAAGCCGTAGCCGGGGTGGACGGCGTCCGCGCCGGCCTTCTTCGCCGTCTCGATTATGCGTTCGCCGTTGAGGTAGCTCTGCTGGGCCGGCGGCGGGCCGATGAGGTAGGCCTCGTCGGCGTGGCGGACGTGGAGGGAGTTGCGGTCCGCCTCCGAGTAGACGGCGACGGCGCTGATGCCCAACTCGCGACAGGCCCTCACGATCCGGAGCGCTATCTCGCCGCGGTTGGCTATGAGAAGTTTCTTAATCAAGTGTGCGTCAGTATCAGCCTTTTCTATAGCACATAATGAGATGGTCTATCCAGTCCCTTGTATCATACCCCCACCGCACCTGCAAGATGCCGAATGTTAAGTCTGTGAGACGGGATTCTAGCCCCTCTCCTCAACCTCGCGCTGCATCCGCGCGATGAGCTCCGCGACCTTCATCGCGCCCAGGTCCTCGCCGCTGCGCAGCCGCACCGCCGCCGCGCCCGCCTCCGCCTCCCGGTCTCCCACCACCAGCATGTACGGCGCCTTCTGGAGCTGGGCGTCCCGGATCTTCGCCTGCATCCGCTCCCCGCGCGTGTCCACCTCCGCGCGCAGCCCGGCCTGCCTCAGGTCGTCCGACAGCTTTGCGGCGTACTCCGCGTGGCGGTCCGCTATCGGGATTACCACCGCCTGCACGGGCGCCAGCCAGAGCGGGAACGCCCCGCCGTAGTGCTCGATCAGCACGCCGAAGAAGCGCTCCATCGACCCCAGCAGCGCCCGGTGCACCATGTACGGACGGTGCTCGCGGCCGTCCTCGGCGATGTAGGTGATGTCGAACCGCTGCGGCAGGTTGAAGTCGAACTGGATCGTCGTGCACTGCCATTCGCGGCCCAGGGTATCCAGCAGCTTGACGTCGATCTTCGGGCCGTAGAACACGGCGCCGCCCTCGTCGACGTCGTGCGTCAGGCCGCGGTCGCGGATGACCTCGCGCAGGACGTTCGTCGCCATGTCCCAGTCCTCCAGTGAGCCCGCGTACTTGCCTTCGGGGGAGCGGGTGGAGAGGTAGAGGTGGAAGTCCTGGAACCCGAAGGCGCTGAAGAAAAGCTGCATGAAGTCCACGCAGCGCTCCACCTCTGCCCTGACTTGGTCGGGCCGGCAGAAGATGTGGGCGTCGTCCTGCGTGAAGCCGCGCACCCGCATGAGGCCGTGCAGCACGCCCGAGCGCTCGTAGCGGTAGACCGTGCCGAGCTCCGCCAGGCGCATCGGCAGGTCGCGGTAGCTACGCAGGCCGCTCTTGTAGATCTGGATGTGGAAGGGGCAGTTCATCGGCTTCACGTAGTAGTCCTGCCCGTCCACGTCCATCGGCGGGTACATGTTCTCGGCGTAGAAGTCCAGGTGGCCGCTGGTCTCCCACAGGCTGGAGCGGCCGATGTGCGGCGAGTAGACCAGCTCGTAGCCGGCCCGGTAGTGCTCCTCCCGCCAGAAGTCCTCGATGATTGTGCGCACGCGGCCGCCCTTGGGGTGCCAGTAGACCAGCCCGGGGCCATACTCCTCGTGGAAGGAGAACAGATCCAGCTCCCGGCCCAGCCGGCGGTGGTCGCGCCGGTACGCCTCCTCGATCTGCTCGAGGTGGCCCTGCAGCTCCTCCTCCGTCTCGAACAGGGCGCCGTAGATGCGCTGGAGCATCGGATTGCGCTCGCTGCCGCGCCAGTAGGCCCCTGCGACGGTCATCAGCTTGAACGCCCGCACCTGCCCGGTGCGCTCCACGTGCGGCCCCTGGCAGAGGTCCACGAACTCCCCGTGCTTGTAAAGGCTAACCTTGTCGCCCTCAATGCCGTCGATAAGCTCCAGCTTGTACGGCTGGTCCGCGAACAGCGCCCGCGCCTCGTCCTTCGATATCTCCTCGCGGACGAACGGCACGTCGGAGCCGACGCGCGCCCGCATCTTCTCCTCGATCACCGGCAGGTCTTCCGGCGTGAGGGCGCGTGGCAGCGTGAAGTCGTAGTAGAAGCCGGTGTCGATGGGCGGGCCGATGCCGATCTTGGCGTCCGGGAACATCTCCATGACGGCCTCGGCCATGATGTGGGCGGCGGAGTGCCGCAGCCGGTCCAGCCGCTCTTCGGGAGTCATCTGTTGCAGCTTGTCCGTCATCCCTGCCTCCCTGATTCAAGGTCGCTCCTGGCCGAAAGGCCCCGCAGCAGCCGCCACTGGACCACGAACAGCCCCACGGCGACCAGCGCCAGCAGCACCATCGCCACCAGCAGCCCCCACTCCTCCCCGTCCACCGCCAGCCAGCCGAACAGCGCGGCCAGCGCCAGCATAACGAGCGGCGCCGTCCACAGCCACAGCCGCATCAGCCGCATCCCCGGCCCGTCTTGCCTACTTCCTTCTTCCATCGTCTCTCTTTAAACGATACGCCCCCCGGCCCGTGGGACGGGGGGCGCCTGTCCTGAGCAACGCCGAAGGGCTCCGTGGTTCCACCCACATTCCCCCCGCCCTGTGGCGGGGGCTCTTTCGGCCGTTAACGGGTGCCTCCGGGGCCGCCTACTGTTCCGCCTGAGGCGAAAGTTCGGCGGCCGGCTCGCGGGTGGTGTTCGCTGCGGTAGCGGGCGGGCTCGCTCTCAGCCCCGCCTGCCGGTGGGCAGGCAGTGCTCGCCTCTCTGTGCGCCTTGCCGTGGCTACTTATCCCGGTCTGCGCCTGTATGTGTTCCTTTCATGAATGGTAGCAACGACCCTCCAGCGCGTCAACGGCAAACCTGTGGCCCCGCCGCTTCCTAAAGCCTGAGACAGGTCGTAAAATGAGCATGGCCCGAAGTGGGCGATTAGCTCAGCTGGTTAGAGCGCAGCGTTGACATCGCTGAGGTCAGTGGTTCGAGTCCACTATCGCCCACCACCTTTTGACTAAGAATGGCCTACTCGGTCTACATCCTACGCAGCGAAAGGAATGGCCGCTACTACACTGGCTATTCGGCCGACATGGAGCGCAGACTGAAGGAGCACAACGAGGGCAAGGTCAAGGCGACGAGATACGCGCGGCCTTGGACACTCGTCCACGCTGAGCGGTTTGAGGACTCGACTACAGCTCGGCGGAGAGAATACCAGCTCAAGTCCATGAAGAGCCGCACATATCTAGAGGCTATAATAGGAAGAAGGGCTGGTTAGAGCGCCCCGATGAAATCGGGGAGGTCAGTGGTTCGAGTCCACTATCGCCCACCATCTTGTTTTTCGTGGGGCTCGCTCAAGCGGCAGCCATCCGGCCGTGAGCGCTGCTCCGTGTCGCCCAGCTACCACACACGCATCGAAGCGCCCCTCTCCCGCTGCCAGCCTCCGTCGCTATCGGCCTGCTGGTTATGGGCGCGGGCGGGCTGTACGTGGTGAGGATGCGGCGGGGGTAGTTTGCCAGCCGCCCCGCACAGGCGCACAATCGCGGGGAGGTCTTGCCGGTTGATTTCGTGCGTTGCGGCTACTGCTGCGGCACGAAGGGCATCACCTGTTCTGAGGAGGCGACGAAATAGTCCTCGTCTATAGCAATCCCCAGAGCAAAGATCTTCGCGACGGCGGCTTGGACGCCCGGGTCTTTCAGAATAGCGTCGGCCACGGCATAGTTGGTGGGGTGCCCAACCGTCACTATTCCACCGTGGCCAAAGCCCCAATTGACCTCGCCGGCACCGGGAACCTTCTTTAGTGCGGCGACGGCTTCATTGAACGCGCCGATAGCTGCGGTGGGCGGGGTGTTGGCTGGAGCGGTGCCATTCTGTCGCCATACCGTAATGCGCATCATGAGAGGTGGCCTCCTACTACCGACTCTTGGAACGATATTCGTGAGTGTATAGTCCCACCTCTCGCTTGGCAAGCACAGGCGCTGACACCCCGTTGACAGCCATTCCGCATAGGCGCACAATCGCGCCGGCTGCGCCGCAATGGTTACAGCGGCTCGCCTCGCGAAGCTGTTGCCGTGCCATGCGGGCCCGTGATATACTTCGCAAACCTGAGCCCTGGCCGGAGAAACGCCGCGGGGCCGCTAGCTCAATTGGTAGAGCAGCTGACTCTTAATCAGCAGGTTTCGGGTTCGAGTCCCGGGCGGCCCACCAAATACAGGTGAGTAATTGGCATACATCGGGGAAGTGTCGGAACCGGTAGACGAGCGTGATTTAGGATCACGTGCCGAAAGGCGTGGGGGTTCGAATCCCCCCTTCCCCACCATCGGAGCGCGCTTGGCCTTGAGGCCAGACAGACTGGGCGGCCCCGCAGCCAAGGCGGCCGCCGAAGGAGGTTCGGTTGGCCGAATCGCTGCTGCGGGTTGACGACCTCAAGACCTACTTCTACACCGAGGAGGGTGTCGTCAAGGCCGTCGACGGCGTCAGCTTCGACATCGAGCCGGGCGAGATCCTCGGCCTCGTGGGCGAAAGCGGCTGCGGCAAGACCGTCTCCGCCCTCTCCATCCTCCGCCTGATACCGAACCCGCCCGGCAGGATCGTCGGCGGCTCCGTCCACTTCGAGGGTGAAGACCTGGCCAAGATGGACGAGGACGAGATACGGCACATCCGCGGCAACAAGATCGCCATGATCTTCCAGGAGCCGATGACGTCCCTGAACCCCGTCCTCACCATCGGCCGCCAGATCACGGAGACGCTGGAGCTGCACCTGAAGATGGACCGCTCGGCCGCCACCCAGCGCGCCGTTGAGCTGCTGGAGATGGTAGGCATCCCGGAGGCCCGCTCCCGCATCAACGACTACCCCCACCAGTTCTCCGGCGGCATGCGGCAGCGCGTGATGATCGCCATGGCGCTCTCCTGCAACCCGAAGCTCCTCCTCGCCGATGAGCCGACAACCGCCCTCGACGTCACCATCCAGGCCCAGATCCTGGAGCTGCTGACTCGCCTCACCCGCGAGCTGGGCACGGCCGTGATCATCATCACCCACAACCTGGGCGTCGTCGCGCGCTACGCCGACCGCGTGAACGTGATGTACGCGGGGAAGATCGTGGAGGCGGCCACGGCGCTGGAGCTTTACCACGAGCCGCGTCACCCCTACACGCTGGGCCTCCTGAAATCGGTTCCGCGTCTGGACCAGGCGCGCAAGGAGAAGCTGGACCCCATCGAGGGGATGCCGCCCGACCTGGTGCGGATGCCGCCCGGCTGCTCCTTCCGTCCGCGCTGCCGCTTCGCCGTGGAGCGCTGCGCTGAGGAGGTGCCGCCGCTGCTGCCGGTGGGCGCGAACCACTACAGCGCCTGCTGGGAGTGGGAGCGAGTGGCCCAGTCCACGAAGGCGCCGGCCCCGGCGTAAAGGAGACAGCATGGTCGTAGAGCAGGCACCCAAGACGCCATCCGCCGACCCCGCCGGCGACACGATCGTCCGTGTCGACGACATCCGGATGTACTTCCCGGTGACCTCCGGGATCATCTTCCAGCGCAAGGTGGCCGACGTTAAGGCCGTCGACGGCGTCAGCTTCGAGATCAAGCGCGGCGAGACGCTGGGGCTGGTGGGCGAGAGCGGCTGCGGCAAGACCACCCTGGGCCGCGTCATACTCATGCTGTACAAGCCGACCTCCGGCGAGGTCACATTCGAGGGCCAGGACCTGACCCGCATGAACCCCGGCGATATCCGCCGCATGCGCCGCCGCATGCAGATGATCTTCCAGGACCCGTACGCCTCCCTGAACCCTCGCATGACCATCGGCTCCATCATCGCCGAGCCGATAGTGATCCACAGCCTCGCCAAGTCGCGGAACGAGCGACGGGAGCGGGTGCAGGAGCTGATGCGCATCGTGGGGCTGAACCCGTACTACGCCAACCGCTACCCGCACGAGTTCTCCGGCGGCCAGCGCCAGCGCATCGGCATCGCGAGGGCGCTGGCGGTGCAGCCCACGTTCATCGTCGCCGACGAGCCCGTGTCGGCGCTGGACGTGTCGATTCAGGCGCAGATCATCAACCTGCTGGAGGAGCTTCAGGATAGCTTCGGCCTGACCTACCTGTTCATCGCCCATGACCTCTCGGTCGTCCGGCACATCAGCGACCGGGTGGCGGTGATGTACCTGGGCAGGATGGCGGAGCTGACCGACCGCTGGGAGCTGTACGAGAACCCGCTGCACCCGTACACGAAGGCGCTGCTCTCCGCTGTGCCGATCCCCGACCCGGCGGTCGAAATGCAGCGCGAGCGCATAATCCTGACCGGCGACGTGCCGAGCCCGCTGCACCCGCCCGCGGGCTGCGTGTTCCACACCCGCTGCCCTATCGCCTCCGAGGAGCACGGCTGCATGACGCGCGTGCCGGAGTGGCGTAACGTGGGCAGCGGCGCCAAGGAGCACTGGGTGGCCTGCCACCGCGTGTAGCGCGCGAAGCGCGCTGACGCGCGCCTCGCAAACCAGGGAACCAGCCGCCCCGCTGCCCTATCTGCCCCCAGGAACCAGCAAGCCAGCCGTAGGGGCGCCGCTTGCCGCGCCCGCAGGGGCCGCCCTTCTTGCCACCGAGCCGTCCAGCACGGACAGCTTTCGCGTCTTTGCCCTCGTCCGGGTCGTGAGTTAGTTCCTTGACGAGCTGTGAGGCGAGTAAGTTCAGGTCACGCGGGCGCTTCGGCAGCCATACGCCCACTACCCTTACTCATGATTCACCGAATTCCCAGCGTTGCTCGAACGGCATCTTGTATGGCTTGCTGGGTAAAGCGGGAGGCCAATGCCCCGTCTTGGATACGCCGCAGCAACAGTGGTGATACGGACGCTTGTAGCAAGAAGTACCCGTGACTCTTGGCGTTTTCCAATATCTCGTCGTCAACCATCTGTGCCTGCCGATACACTACGATTGTTTCGTGTTGAACAAATGGATGCCCGCCAACCGCAATTATGCAGCTATCGTCACACGGGGGCCGCCTACTGGTGAAATTCACGATGGCGACTTCCCCCTGCGGTGTGGGTCGCGTTATTACCACCCACAGATGAGTTGGGCTACCGGTATTGAGGTTGAGGAAGGCTTCGCCGACGTTCAATGTGAGTGATCTTTGCCAGATTGCGAATGAAAAAGACCTCCTCGGCCTCTTCGATTATTTCCTCGATCTCGGCATCGGATTTGCCAGCTGCCCGCAGAATGGTGTCAGGTTCAATGGGCAGCGAGGAACCGTGTGGGTCCTTCCATTCAGGCAGTGTGTGAGTGAAGTCGCGCAAGGCCCATTTGCTCATCTTGCCGAACTTCGTGTAGGTCTCTTCAAGGATATCCAGTTCGTATCGAGACAACTGGTCGGTGTTAGCCTTTTTCTTCGCCGACACATTGTAGTTTTTCGGCACCGTAACGTACTCGTACCAGGGCGTCGGTTCATCGGGTTCCACCGGGGTGCCCATGTTGATTTGGTCAAGGGTTTGACTCAGAACAGGGCCATGCGGCATGGCGACCATTCGATCACCTGTGATCGGCGCGCCCGTTTCGATCAATGATCGCCTATCTGCCAAATAGAGGAGCTTAATGAGCACCATGTAGCTCATCGTCCCGTCGTTCAGCCCAAGCAGATAGCGAGCGGCCTGGGCCGTCTTCAAGCTGTCGAACTCGAATCGCATAGCTTGTCCTTCCGTACCCCCGCTACAGTATGGGCACCAACGGGCGCGCCCGTCAACGGCGCGCCCGTTGGCAAACTAGCCCACTACCCCAACTCGCACCTCATTGCCGCCAGTCGCCCTACCCTTCCGCCGGCGGCGCTAGCGCATCCCGCGGCAGCCGCGTCTTCGTCCGTCCGGGCAGCCCCGGCGGGTTCATGTCCGATAGCCCCCAGTAACGCCCTGTCCCTCCCCTCCGCATCCCCTTCAGCAACACAAGCTGGTGCACGCTCTGCAGCAGGAATCGATGAAGCCGCGTCTCGTACCGCATCACCTTCTCCAGCGTCTCCTCCCCCGGCAGCAGCCGCGCCATCAGCATCGCGTCCATCTCCGCAACCGCCTCCTCCGTCACCTCTGTCCGGCTCTCCCGCCGCGACAGTCGCTCGCTCAGCCTCCAGTCCTTCGGCACGTCGCGCAGATATCGGCTTATCGACTCCGACTCGAACCGCACCACGCGGTACAGCCGCCAGATGATCCCCGCGATCCGGTCCGCCAGTGCCTCCTCCATCGCCCCCTCGGCCCCGAAGTAATCGAATACGCCATCCCGCAGCCTTCGCCAGTCTTCCTCCCGCTCGACCAGAGGGATCACCGGCGTCTGCGCCAGCACGGCGTGTTTGATCGGGTTCCTCCGCACCGCCGCCTTCCCCTCGGGCGTCTTCGGTCCCCCGCCTCGTTTTCCTGTCCTGAGCCGTATCGAAGGGTTCTTCTCCACCATCCCTCCAGCCTGCCCCAAGAGCGGCGCGATCTCCTAGTCGCTCTCGGCAGTCACCCCCTTGCGCGCTCGCGCCGCTCCCCGACACCCCATTTTTGCCAAACAAACTCGCTTTCCGCACACGTAGGGGCGGGCCCCCGTGCCCGCCCGGCGGTGGCTCTGATACGATAGCCCCAGCATGGACCAATCGCGGATACGCAACTTCTGCATCATCGCGCACATAGACCACGGCAAGTCCACGCTGGCGGACCGGATGCTGGAGCTGACGGCGACGATCCCCAAGCGGCAGATGGCGGAGCAGGTGCTGGATACGATGGACCTGGAGCGCGAGCGCGGCATCACGATCAAGGCCGCCGCCGTGCGGATGTCGTACACACCGCCCCGCCCCGCCGAACCCGAGAGGACAGTGGACAGTGGACAGTGGACAGAAACCCCACCGCCCCCGGTCTACGAGCTGAACCTGATCGATACGCCCGGCCACGTCGACTTCACGTACGAGGTGTCGCGGGCGCTGGCGGCGGCGGAGTGCGCGGTGCTGGTCGTGGACGCCTCGCAGGGGATCGAGGCGCAGACGCTGGCGAACGTCAACATGGCGATGGAGCAGAACGTCACTATCATCCCCGTCGTCAACAAGATCGACCTGCCGGCGGCGGAGCCGGAGCGGGTGGCGGAGGAGATATGCGAGGTGATCGGCTTCGCGCGGGACGACGTGCTGTTCGTGTCGGCGAAGGAGGGCACGGGCGTGCCGGAGCTGCTGGAGGCGATCGTGCGACGGGGGCCGCCACCCGCGGGCGACGCGGCGGCGCCCCTGCGGGCGCTAATTTTCGACTCCAAGTACGACCCGTACAAGGGGGTGATCGCCTACGTGCGGCTGGTGGACGGCGAGATCGTCCCGCGGCGGCGGCTGCGGCTGTTCGCGACGGCGCGGTCGCTGGAGCCGCTGGAGGTGGGCTGCTTCCGGCCGTCGTTCTCGCCGACGGACGGGCTGACGGCGGGCGAGGTCGGGTACGTGGCGACGGGGCTGAAGACGGTGCGCGACTGCCACGTGGGCGACACGCTGACCACGGAGGAGGGGCCGGCGGCGTCGCCGCTGCCGGGCTATCAGCCCGCGAAGCCGATGGTGTTCGCGGGGCTGTACCCGGCGAACACGGAGGACTTCGAGGTGCTGCGGGACGCCATGGAGAAGCTCCAGCTTAACGACGCGGCGCTGAGCTACCAGCCGGAGTCCTCGCTGGCGCTGGGGCCGGGGTTCCGCGCGGGGTTCCTGGGGCTGCTGCACATGGACATCGTGCAGGAGCGGCTGGAACGCGAGTACGAGGTGGACCTGCTGGCCACCTCGCCGAACGTGGCGTACCAGGTGCTGCGGAGCAACGGCCAGGAGATCGAGGTCGATTCGCCGGCGGACCTGCCGGACCCGTCGGGGATCACGGAGATACGGGAGCCGTGGATGAGCGTCTCCGTGATCACGCCGGAGCGCTACATCGGCGCCGTGATGGAGCTCGTGACCGGGCTCCGGGGCGGCTTCGTGAAGATGGACTACCTCGACCACGCGCCGAACGTCCGTCAGGGCGACCGGCGGGTGCTGCTGGAGTACCGGATGCCGCTGTCGGAGATGCTCGTCGATTTCTACGATCAGCTCAAGTCGAAGACGCAGGGTTACGCGAGCATGGACTACAGCTTCTCGGACTGGCTGCCGGAGCGGCTGGTGAAGCTGGACGTGCTGGTGAACGGGGTGCCGGTGGATGCGCTGAGCCTGCTGGTGCACTCCGAGAAGGCGCAGCAGCAGGGGCGGGCGCTGGTGGAGAAGTTGCGTTCGCTGATCCCGCGGCAGATGTTCGAGGTGCCGATCCAGGCGGCGATAGGCGGCCGCATCATCGCGCGGGAGTCGGTGAGGGCGCTGCGCAAGAACGTGCTGGCGAAGTGCTACGGCGGCGACGTGACGCGCAAGCGCAAGCTGCTGGAGAAGCAGAAGAAGGGCAAGAAGCGGATGAAGCGGGTGGGGAACGTGGACATTCCGCAGGAGGCGTTCATGTCGCTGCTGCGGATCGGGAAGTAAAGTCTACTCCCCTCCCCAAGGATATTCGTCCCACCCGCCCACCCCTGAAGGGATTCAGGCTTCGGCCCATCCCCCCAGACGGACTTCTCTAACGTGGGAGCCGCGGACTTCAGTCCACGGGGGTTTCGGCGCGTCGGTGCTGCGGATCGGGAAGTAGGGGGCGGCCGCCGCTACTCCCCGTAGTCCAGCAGGTCGTCGATGACGTCCAGCGGCTCGGCGGAGAAGGTGTCGTAGCTGCCGGCCTGTGGGTCCGCCGGCGGATGGCCCTCTGGGGCGCGAGATTCTTCGCTCAGGTCCGTGGTCCAGGCGATGCAGGCTGGTTTTCGGGATCGCTCAGAATGACAGAGGGCGCCGCACATCACGCTGCTCCTTTCGCCTTCTCGATGAGTTCAGGCAGCTCCGCGACGAGCTGCGAGCGGGGGACGACGACGGCACAGCCGGCGGCCTTGGCGGCCCGGAGAACGCCGGCCCTGGTGTGCTGGCCGAAGGCGATGACGGGCACGGGGCCGGCCGCCGTTAGGACGTCGCGCCAGGGGAGCCCCTCGGCCTGGAGGTCGAGGATGACGACTTCGCCGGCGTCCCCTCGGAGCGCCTCGCGGGCCTCCTCGGCGGTGGTCGCGACGGCGACGGCATAGCCCAGCGCCCGCGCCGCCTCGGCGACGCGCGATTGCCGCATGAGGTCCGTGGCGACGAGGACGATCCGGCCGGGGGTCGAGGGGTTGCCCGCCATGTCTGCTGAGAGTATACCGGGAACGGGCGGCGAGTGGAGACCGCCTCCGGAAAACTGTGTATATCGCCGCTCTGCTTACCGCGTTATAATGGTGCTGAATGGCCGGGAGAGAGCCCAAAATGGACCGCCAGCTGTTGGGGAGGGTGGCCGCGCTGACATCGGGTCAGCAGCGGTGGCTGCGCACTGTCCTGCAAACCATCTTCACGATGGAGGCACCTGCCGGGGGCGCAGCTCGGGAGGAGGCGCCGGAACGGCCACGGCCGGCGAAGCCGAAGACGGCGAAGCCGGCGCCGGCGGAGGAGCCGCGGCGTCAGGGGCTGGACAAGCTCCTCAGCGGCGAGGGAGCTTCAGAGGAGGAGTACCCGGAGCTGGCCGACGAGTTGAAGGGGATCGGCGATATCGCCGACCTGCTGAGGGAGGGCGGCCGGGAGCGCCGGCGCTTCGGCGAGGAGCTGATGCGACTGTTCGGGGGCCCTGAGGTGGACGCCGAAGGGGGCGAAGATGGCGAAGAGGACGAGGGCGAGGGCGCCCGCTTCAACTAGCCTATCGCCGTTCGGCGGTGACGCACCGCACCCCGCCCCAAGTATTCTGTCCCGCCCACCCACCCCTGAAGGGATTCAGGCTTCGGCCCCTCCGGGCGGGGACCCTTCGACGGGCTCAGGGCAGGCTCTGAAGGTCGCCCCTACGACGGCATCGGCTTTGCGACGGGGCCCTCCGGCTCAGCGGGGGCGCTTACGCACGGTGTTCGATGGCGCCGACCTGGGCGGCGAGGACGTGCGCCCCGCTGTCCACGAAGATGATGTTCCCGGTTACCATGCGGGAGAGGTCGCTCGCCAGGTAGACAGCGGTGTTGCCTACGTCCTCGATCGTGATGTTTTCGTGGAGCGGCGCCGTCTCCTCGGTCCATCGCCGGAGGGCGCTGATCCCCTTGACCGCGCTCGCGGACAAGGTGCGCACGGGGCCGGCGGAGATCGTGTTCACGCGAATCTTGCTCGGGCCCAGCTCGACGGCGAGGTAGCGGACACCGACCTCCAGGGCGGCCTTCGCCGCAGCCATCGCGCTGTAGCCGGGCACCGCCTTTTCGACGGCGTTGTAGGTGAGGGTGAAGATGCTGCCGCCGCCCTGCTCGGCCATCAGCGGCGCCGCGGTGCGGGCCACCGCGTTCAGCGAGTAGGCGCTGATCTCCATCGCCAGCTTGTACCCCTCTCGCGATATCTGCGAGAACGGCCGGTTCAGGTCGTCGCGGCCGGCGAAGGCGATGCAGTGGGCGAGCGCGTCCAGCCCCTTCCAGCGGCCAGCGATGTTTCGGAACAGCGCCTCAATCGCGGAGTCGTCGGTCACGTCACACGGGAAGAGGAGGGGCTCCCCGGGGCCGCCCAGGGTGGACACCAGATCCCTGACGTTCCTCTCGATCCTGCCTTTGGGCTCTTCCAGGTAGGTGAAGGCGAGTGAAGCCCCCTGGGCGTGCATCGCCTGGGCGATGCCCCAGGCGATGCTGTGCTTATCGGCGACGCCCATGATGAGGGCATTCTTGCCGGCGAGGAGCCCGCCTGCAGGCGCTCCCGGCGCTACCGCCCGTTCGCTCCGTTGCGACGCCTGAACGTTCACGAAGCCTCCTTGCGTAGCCAGTGCGATTATCTGCCCGTTCCGCCGGCCGTCATTCGTTCCAGGCACTGTTGGAGGACGGCGGCCAGGGGCGCACGGTCTCTACTATAGTCCAGGGAACTTATCGGCGGTAGCAGGACGACCTGCCCGGGCCCGACCGCAAGCTCGACGCCGACAGCGGCCCCGCCGGGGCTGCGGGCGAACACTCTGACGTAGGGCGGGGCGCCCTCCTGCGGCTCCGACAGGTAGGCGCGGAAGGCTAACCTAACCCCAAACTCCTCGACGTAGGGCGCGAAGGCGTGCTCCGGGTCGGTTAGCTCAACGCCGAGTTTGCCGTACCCGGCGACCAGATGCTCGCCGTAGGAGAAGCCTCCGGGAGCGGGCAGCCAGTCGTAGCGGCGCCAGCCGGGAAGCTCGCGGATCGCCTCGTGGCTGACATCGGGGTAGGCGAAGCAGGCGATGGCACCGCCGCGGGCCAGCAGCCGCTCCGCCTCCAGGCGGCGGAGCCGGAGCAGCTCCGCCAGGGAGAACGCCGCCGGACCGCCCGGGCCGTTCACGATGGTCAGGCCTCCGTGCGTCTTGTGCTCGGTCGACCCGGCTGTCACCTGCTCGATCACTTCGGACAGGGCGGACGTTTCGACGATCACCCGGCCATAGTCGAAGAGGGAGGGCGCTGAGAGGAAAGAGTAGTTGTCGAAGGTGACGTGGGGCAGGGGAATGCCGAGCACGAGGGTGCGCATGAAGCTCAGCTCAGGGAGAGGGAGCGGAGGTATTGTTTAAGGGCGGGGCCGATGTCTTCCCGCGCGAGCGCGAGGGCGATAGAGGCCTCCAGCAGGCCCAGGGGCCGGCCCGTGTCGAACCGTTTGCCCTGGAACCGGCAGGCGAACAGGGGCTGCCCGGCGTCCAGCAGCATCGCCAGGGTATCGGTGAGCTGCATCTCGCCCTTGATCCCGGGCGGCGTCCGCTCCAGCAGCGGCCAGATCTCGGCGGCGAGCACGTACCGGCCGACGGTGGCGAGGTCGGACGGCGCTTCGTCCGCGGACGGCTTCTCGATGATGCTGCGGACGCGGTAGACGCGGTCTTCGACGGGCTCATGGGTGATGACGCCGTAGTGGACGACCTCGTCGCGGGGGAGCCGCTCGACGGCGATGACGCTGCCGCCGTGGCGCTCGTAGACGTCCAGGAGCTGGCGGATGGCGGGGACGTCGGCGACGATGATGTCGTCGGGGAAGAAGAGGGCGAAGGGCTCGTCGCCGACGACGTGGCGGGCGGCGAGGACGGCGTGGGAGATTCCGCGCCGCTCCTTCTGGCGGACGAAGGCGATATCGGCGATGTCGGCGAGGCGGCGCACCTCGCGCAACTCCTCGCTCTTGCCGGTTGCCTCCAGCACCTGCTCGAGCTCGAGATTGCGGTCGAAGTGGTCCTCGACGGCGCGCTTAGGGCCGGCGGTGACGATGGTGATCTGGGTCAACCCGGCGGCGACGGCCTCTTCGACGACGTGCTGGATGACGGGCTGGTCCACCAGGGGCAGCATCTCCTTGGGCACGGCCTTGGTCGCGGGGAGGAATCGGGTGCCGTGCCCGGCGGCCAGTATGACGGCCTTGCGGACGGTCATGGGGAAGGGCGCTGCTCCTTTCTGATTGCCTGTCTGGCGGCGGTCCGGGGCACCTGCGGCGTAGTCTACATCAGGGGTGTTTGGCTAGCAAGCGGACGCCAGTCTGGGGCGCTGACGGGCACAATGGGGCAAAGCGCGCCATCTGCAGTCAGGGAAGAGGATAATAGTTCTACCACATCCCCGTATTTCCGTTGCCAGATTTGGCTTGACAGGGGCGTGCGAGACCGTGATAGGATATCCGCGGTCGTGCTAGACGGGGAGCTAGCGGTGCCCTGAACCCGCAATCCGCTATAGCGGGGTTGAATTCCCGCTCGAGGTTCAGGTGTCGTGGGGACTGCCCTGGAAAGTGGCGTTGATGACCCGGCCCTGCGCGGCGAGGCGCTGCGAACCCCGTCAGGCCCGGAAGGGAGCAGCGGTAAGTAGTAAGCTTCGGGTGCCGCAGGTAAACCGAGTTGGAGTTGGCTATCAGGACAAGCCTGCGGGGCCCGGATCGACAGCGGGTGCACGACCGAACTCGACAATCGAAGAGGCGGGCAGAACCGAAGTGAGGTGAGTTTGCCGAAACCCGGCGCCGGGGCGGACCCTCCAGAGTCCAGGCGTAGCAGCGATAAGAGCAAGCAGCCGCCCCCAGCAATAGCCCACTCGTCCAGCGACCGTCTTCACATCGCCCTCGTGGTTGCCCTGGCTGCCGTGACCCTAGTGGCGATAGCCTTTCCCCTCTCCCGATCCGAAGCCAGCGCAGAAGACAGCGGCGGTATGCCTACGGTGGTCGTGGCCGACGGCCTGGCGGTGACTCTCCGCACGCAGGCAGAGACGATGGTCAGCGCCGTGGCGCAGGCGGGCCCCATGGCGACAGCCCACCCGGCGCTGTCAGAGAGCCTGGAAGGGTTCCCCGGGGCCGATCTGGTACCGCGATCTCTCCTTGCCATGGCCGCGCGCGTTCTCGCCCGCGGGACGCTCGCCCGGCCGGACGGCCCGGTGATGGAGCTGCAGGAGCCGGTGCGGTTCACGCTCCACGAGGGCGGCTTCGCATCTGTGGTCTTCTCGAGCCGGCCGACGGTAGGACTGGCGCTGGTGGCGGTGGGCTCTAGCTTCAGCCGCTATGATCAGGTCTGGCCGGCGCCGGACACGCCGCTGACCGAGGGCCTCCACGTGTTCGTGCAGCGCGCCACGGCCGTCAGCCTGAGCGTCGGCAGCGGCCGGCCCGCCACCGTCCACACGCATTCGAATACTGTGGCCGAGCTGCTGGCGGAGCAGGGCGTCAAGCTGGGGAACGGCGATTCCGTGACGCCGGGCCCGGCGGTGGCGCTGATCGACGGAATGACGGTCGCCGTGACCGTTGTCAGGAGCGTGACCGAGGGCGAAGACACGCCGATCCCCTTTGAGACTTACTACCGCGACGACTCATCCCGTCCCGAGGGCGAGTACGCGGAGCTCCAGGCGGGTGTAGACGGATACGTCCGCCGGGAGTATTCGGTGACCTTCCAGGACGGCGTGGAGGTCGGACGGGTGGTGCTCTCAGAGACCGTGGTTCAGCCAGACAACCGGATAATCGCCCAGGGGACGGCGGCCGTCGCCGCCGCGGTGGCCGCGCCCGCCGGCGATCCCCAGTGCGGGCGGACCCTCCGCGTGTGGGCGACGTGGTATACGGCGGCGAGCGCCGGCGGCGGCAGCACGGCGACCGGCACCACGGTCCGCAAAGGCACCGTGGCGGTGGACCCAAGGGTGATCCCGCTGGGGACGCAGATGTACATCCCTGGCTACGGCTACGGGGTAGCGGAGGACACCGGCGGCGCCGTCATCGGCAATATCATTGACCTGGGCTACGGCGCCGGCGACGTCAAGGACTGGCAGAGCGGCTGGGTCGCCATCTGCGTCCTGAACTGACGGCCTGAATCTAGAAGCGCCACCCACAAAATGACTGCGGCTTCGCCGCGCCGTGGCGTATCATGATCCCGTGACGCAATCGCGCGGGCGCCGTCGCAAAGCGCTGGGCCAGCACTGGCTGGTGGACCGGCGCGTCCTGGGACGCATCGCCCGGGCGGCCGATATCGGTCCTGAGGACACGGTCGTCGAGGTCGGCGCAGGCAGCGGACTGCTCACCGGACTGCTCGCGCAACGGTCGTCGCGGCTCATCGCCGTGGAGGTGGACCCCGAGCTTGCGGCCGGGCTGCGCGAACGGTTCCGCGACCGCGAGAACGTCTGCGTACTGGAGGCGGACGTGCTCTCCGTGGCGCCGGAGGAGGTGCTCGCGCGGGGCGGCGGCGGGCTGCCGTACGTCGTCGTCGGCAACCTGCCGTACTTCATCGGCTCGGCCATAGTGCGGCACTTTCTCGCCGCGCGGGCCCAGCCGCTGCGGCTGCTGGTCACCCTGCAGGCGGAGGTGGCGCGCAACATGGCGGCGGCGCCGGGCGACATGACGTTCCTGAGCGTGGCGGTCCAGTACTACGCCGAGCCGCGGGTGCTGTTCGAGCTACCGCCTTCGGCGTTCCGGCCGCCGCCGAAGGTGCGCTCCGCGGTGCTCCGGCTGGACACCCGCCACGGCACAGCCGTGGCGGTGGACGACAGGGAGTCGTTCTTCCGGCTGGTGCAGGCGGGGTTCGCCGCCCGGCGCAAGCAGTTGCGCAACGCCCTCGCGATCGGCCTGGGCTGCGCCGCCGCGGAGGCGGAAGCGGTGCTGCTGGAGGCGGGCCTGGATTCCGGCCGACGCGCGCAGACGCTGACCCTCCAGGAGTGGGCCGGCCTCTACCGCGCCTACCTCGGCACGGCCGCGGGCGTTCGCCACTGACGCCGATGCGTCTCTACACACCCGCAAAGGTCAACTGGACGCTGGAGGTGCTGGGCCGTCTGCCTCAGGCGGACTACCACGAGGTGTGCACGGTCATGCAGACGATCGAGCTGTGTGACGCCCTGGAGTTCGGACCCGGCGAGGGCGTCCGCCTGGAGGTGGAGGGTCCGCACGAGGCGTCGGGGGACGACCTCGTGCTGCGGGCGGCGGCGCTTCTGGGCGGCGGCGGCGGCCGCGGCGCGCGCATTCGGCTGACGAAGCGGATCCCGGTGGCGGCGGGGCTCGGTGGCGGCAGCTCGGACGCCGCGGCGACCCTGCGCGGCCTGGACGAGCTGTGGGGGCTGGGCCTCGGCGGCGAGAAGCTGGCGGAGATGGCGGCCGGGCTGGGCTCCGACGTCCCGTTCTTCCTGGCCGGCGGCACGGCGCTGGCCGAGGGCCGGGGGGAGCGCGTGACCCCGCTGCTGGACGCCACGCAGTCGTGGCTGGTGCTGCTGGCGCC
>JAUYGU010000168.1 GCA_030690405.1 Dehalococcoidia bacterium
CCACAGCCCGTTATAGATCAACTCCGCGTACTCCTGGGCGATGCGCGCCTTCAGCCGCTGCTGGTCCTTCGAGAGGGTGAGCGCCTCCAGCGCCTCGTGGGCCGCCAGCAGCGTCACCGCCGCCGGCGCCTCGTATATCTCGCGCGACTTGATCCCGACGAGCCTGTCCTCGACCATGTCTACGCGGCCCACGCCGTGCGCTCCCGCCGACTCGTTGAGGCGTATGACCAGCGACACCGGGTCCGCCTCTCGCCCGTCCAGCGAGACGGGCAGCCCCCGCTCGAAGCCGATCTCCACGTAGGAGGGGTCGTCCGGCGCCTCCGCGGGCGCGACCGTCCACTGGTAGACGTCCGCCGGCGGCTCCTGCCAGGGGTCCTCGAGGACGCCGCACTCCACGCTGCGCCCCCAGACGTTCTCGTCGATCGAATAGGGACTCTCGCGGGTGACCGGCACTGGTATGGAGTGCCGCTGGGCGTAGGCGATCTCCGCCTCGCGGTCCATGTCCCAGTCCCGCACCGGCGCCACGATGCGTAGCTCCGGCGCCAGCGCCTGCACGGAGACCTCGATTCGCACCTGGTCGTTCCCCTTGCCGGTGCAGCCGTGCGCGACGGCGGTGGCGCCTTCGGCCCGCGCCACCTCTACCAGCTCACGGGCGATAAGCGGCCGCGAGAGGGCCGTGGCCAGCGTGTAGTGCCCCTGATAGCGAGCGCCCGCCGCCAGCGCCGGGAAGACGAAGTGGCGTACGAACGTCTCCTGGACGTCGCGCCAGACGAACTTCGCCGCGCCCGTGGCCAGCGCCCGCGACTGCACCTCCTCCCGCTGCCGCTGCATCCCCACGTCGGCGGTGAGGGCGATAACCTCGTAGCCGCGCTCCTCCTTGAGCCAGCGTACGGCCACGGAGGTATCGAGGCCGCCGGAGTACGCCAGGACTACCTTTTCGCCCACAACCACCTCACTTCGGCGCGCCGGCCTCTATGCGGCCGAGCACCCTGTCCACGATCTCGACGGCGCGATCCAGCTCCTCCTCGCTCACGGTGAGCGGGGGCATCAGCCGCAGGGCGGTCGGTTTCACGTTGTTCGCCAGCAAACCCTCCGCCAGGCAGAGCCGCACCGCTTCCTCCGCGACCTCCCGGTTCAGCTCAATCGCCCAAAGGAGACCCTTGCCGCGCACCTCTTTCACCATCGGGTGGCGGTCCGCCAGCGAATGGAGCCGCCGCTCCAGGTGCTCGCCCTTCTTCGCGACCTGCGCCGGGATGTCGTGGTCGACGATGTGCTTCAGGACGGTATAACCGACGTGGGTGGCGAGCGGGTTGCCGCCGAAGGTCGTGCCGTGCTCGCCGAGCGTGAAGACGGCGCAGTGCTCCTTCGCCAGGAAGGCGCCGATGGGGAAGCCGCCGCCCAGCCCCTTCGCGACCGCCATCGCGTCCACCTCGATCCCGTAGAGCTGATGCGCGAACAGCTTCCCGGCGCGGCCCACGCCGCACTGCACCTCGTCCGCCATCAGGAGGATGCCGGCCTCGTCGCACCAGGCGCGCAGCTTCGGGAAGAAGTCGTCGTCCGGCAGGTTGACGCCGCCCTCGCCCTGGATCGGCTCCAGCAGGATGGCAACGGTCTTGCCGGTGGTCGCCTTCTTCACCGCCTCGATGTCGTTGAAGGGGACGCGAACGAACCCCTCGACAAGCGGCGTGAAGGGCGCGCGGTACCTCTCGGTGGCCGAGGCGGTTACCGTGGCGAGGGTGCGGCCGTGGAAGGCGTTCTCCGCGACGATGATCTCGTAGGCGCCGTCGCGCTTCTCCTTGCCCCACTTCCGGGCCAGCTTGATGCAGCCTTCGACAGCCTCGGCGCCGCTGTTGCAGAAGAACACCCGGTCAAGGCCAGTCTGCTCGCAGAGGAGCTTCGCCAGCTTGATCTGGGGCAGCGTGTAGTAGTAGTTCGACACGTGCATCAGGGTCGCCGCCTGCTCCTGCACGGCCTTCACCACCTCGGGGTGGCAGTGGCCCAGGCTCACGGCCGCGATCCCGGCGACGAAGTCCAGGTACTCGCGGCCGTCCTCGTCCCAAACGCGCGTCCCTTCACCCCTGACCAGCGTTATCGGCAACCGCTTGCCTACGGGGAAGAAGTGCTTCGCCTCCAGCTCGATCCAGTTCTCGCTCATCGCGCTCCGTTCATCCTACCACTGTGCCCGTCTTCTCTTCGATAGCCTCCAGAAGGGCGCCCGCGCGCCGGCCGTCGGCGATGACGCTGCGGCAGCCGGCGGCGGCCGCGTGGAGGCAGGCCTCCACCTTGGGGATCATCCCGCCCTCTATGACGCCGGCCGCGCTCAGCTCCTCCGCCCGCGGCGGCGAGAGGGCGGGCAGCGTCTCGCCGCCCTCGTCGCGGATGCCGGGGACATCGGTCAGGAACACGAGCCAGCGGGCGCTGAGGGCTGCGGCGACCGCGCCGGCGGCGGTATCGGCGTTGATGTTCAGCAGTTGCCCGCTGGGCGCCTCGCCGCGCCACTCGACGGCGATCGGCGCCAGCACCGGCAGGAAGCCGCCGTCAAGCAGGTCAAGCAGCGGCCGCGTATCGACCTCCGCCACCTCGCCGACGAAGCCCAGCTCCTCGTCGAGCTGTCTCGCCTTGAGCAGGCCGCCGTCGGCGCCGGAGAGGCCGACCGCCCGGCCTCCCGCGGCGGCCAGGGCGGCGACGAGCTGCTTGTTGACGAGCCCCGCGAGCACCGCCACCACGACCTCCAGCGTGCGCTCGTCCGTGACCCGCAGCCCCCGCTCGAAGTGGGTAGGCACGCCGTGCAGCTTCAGCCACTCGCTGATGAGAGCGCCACCGCCGTGGACGACGACGGGCCGCAGGCCGCGGCGCTGGAGGGCGACGACATCCTGCAGCGCGGTGTCCCGAGTCCCGAGCGTGGAGCCGCCTATCTTGATTACGATGGTGTCAGGCATGGCGCTTCGCTAGAGCATTGGAGCAAGGGAACAATCGAGCATCACCTTCTCCTTGCTCCAATGCTCAATTGCTCTCTCAAGTCGTGTACAGGCTGTTGAGGCGAACGTACTCCTCCGTCAGGTCGGAGCCCCAGGCCACGGCGCTGTGCCCGCCGAGGCCCAGGTCCACCCGGAAGCGCACCTCCTTCGCCTCGAAGTAGGGCTTCGCCTGCCCCGCCTCCAGCGGCTGGGGCGAGCCGCCCTTCAGGAGGCACAGCTCGTGCCCATCGGCGTCGACCAGCCAGAGCGCCGTCTTCGCCTCCTCCATCCGGCAGCCGGAGTTGCCGACGGCAGCCAGCACGCGGCCCCAGTTCGGGTCGTGACCGTAGACAGCCGTCTTCACCGCCAGCGAGCGCACGACCTCGCGCGCGGCCAGCCGCGCGTCCTGCGCCGACGCCGCGCCGACGACGGTCGCCTCGATCACCTTGGTGCCGCCCTCGGCGTCGGCAACGATCTGCTGTGCGAGGTCGGTGCAGACGTGCGCCAGCGCCGCGGCGAACGCCGGCGCCAGCGGGTGGCCGTCGCTGATCTCGCCGCCGTCGGCGAGGCCGTTCGCCAGCACGACAACCGTGTCGTTCGTGCTCGTATCGCTGTCCACGTCGATCATGTTGAAGGAAACGCCCACCGCCTCCTTCAGCGCTCGCGAGAGGAAGGGCGCGGCGACGGGGGCGTCCGTGGTGATGAATGCGAGCATCGTCGCCATGTTGGGGTGGATCATGCCCGCCCCCTTGCAGGCGCCGCCCAGCGTGTACTGGCCGAAGCGTACGGCAGACTCTTTTGGCCGGGTGTCCGTGGTCATGATCCCCCGCGCGAACGCCGGGCCGCCGCCCGCCGAGAGCTCCACCGCCTCGATCCCCTGCCGCACGCGGTCCATGGGGAGGAAGGTGCCGATGACGCCGGTGGAGGCGACGACGATGTCGTGCGGGTCGAGGCCGAGCTTAGCGCCCGCGAGCTGCGCCATCTCGACGGCGTCGGCCAGCCCCTGCTCGCCGGTGGCGGCGTTGGCACAGCCGCTGTTGGCGACGACGGCCTGCGCCGTCCCGCCGGCCAGGTGCTTGCGCGTGATGACGACCGGCGCGGCGACGACCTTGCACTGCGTGAACACGCCGGCGGCGGTGCAGGGCGCCTCGGAGTAGAGCAAGGCCACGTCCGGCTTGTCCCAGTCCAGCCGCATCCGGGCGGGCACCGCCCCCGCGACGAACCCCTTGGCGCTCGTCACGCCGCCGGCCACCACCACCTCAAGCGTCTCGCTCATAGCTGCCTCAGAATACATGACCTCTCCTCCTACGGGTAGACTGCCGGCGTCTCCAGCCCGGCCGTCTCATTCAGCCCCAGCATCGCGTTCATATTCTGGATCGCCTGGCCAGCCGCGCCCTTCACCAGGTTATCGATGACGCTCACCACCACCAGCCGCTCCGTCCGCGGGTCCACGGTGGGATGGACCAGGCACATGTTGCTCCCCGCCACCAGCTTCGAGGCGGGCGGCGAGTCCACAACGCGCACGAACGGCTCGCCCTTGTAGAACTCCCGGTACAGCTCGCGCGCCTGCTCTCCACTCTGGACCGCGCCGGGCAGGAGCGGGGCGTAGCAGGTGGAGAGTATCCCCCGCGTCATCGGGATCAGATGCGGCGTGAAGGTGACCTTCGGCTGCGGGGCCGACAGGTCGGCCGACACTCGGCCCGGCTGCGGCGCCTCCGCTTGGGGCCACATCGCCGTGAGCTCCTGGACGATCTCCGGCAGGTGGCGGTGCCCGGCCAGGCCGTACGCGGAGACGCTCTCGTTCGCCTCCGCGAAGTGGTAGGCCAGACCCAGCGTGCGCCCGGCGCCCGAGACGCCGGACTTCGAGTCGATGATCACGTCCGGCCCGATGACGCCCTCCTTCACCGCCGGCGCCAGCGCCAGCAGAGCGCTCTCCGGGTAGCAGCCCGGGTTGGCGACGAGCCTGGAGGAGCGCACCGCCTCCCGGTTCAGCTCCGTCAGGCCGTAGGCGGCCCGCGCAAGCAGGTCGGGCGCGGGGTGCTCAGCCCCGTACCAGCGGGCGTACTCCTGCGGGTCGCGCAGGCGGAAGTCCGCGCTTATGTCGACCACCGGCACGCCGGCGCGCACCAGCGGCGCCAGCGCCTCCGCGCTCGCCGCGTGAGGGAGGGCGGAGAACGCGAAATCGACGTCGCCTATCTCCTCGCCCAGGGTGAGGTCGTAGGCCGCCAGGTGGGGGAAGACCTCCGCCAGCGGCTTGCCGGCGGCGCTACGGCCGCTGACGCTGGTCAGTCGCGCCTCCGGGTGGGCGTAGAGCAGCCGCGCCAGCTCGGCGCCGGCGTAGCCCGTGACGTTGATGATGCCCACTCTGACCATAGCAGCTCCTCCAGAAAATCAAAATCGCCCCACCGTTTGCAGCGGTGGGGCTTCCGGTTTGTGCTCTGCTAGCGACTGCTAGCGACTGCCCGCGGGCACAGGGAACCCACCGCCGAACGAAGGTCGCGGTCGCGGTCGAGCGTCCCCGATGCGCAGCGCAGTCATGATGGCGACAGGATACGGACTCGTGAGGCGGGTGTCAAGCCGGGCTTCAGCCCGCGGGCACGGCGGCCGGATCATCGTCTTCCAGAACAACCGGCGTACGCATCGTCCCCGCGGCCGCTTTGTCGTCGATCAAGAGAGCGGCGAGTATGCCGAGGACCGAGAGGACGGCGGCGACGATGAACGCGTCGTGGAAGGCGGACAGGGCTCCGTCCCGCGTCAGCGGGCTACCCAGGACGGCGTCGTAGTGGGTCAGGCGGTTCGTGAGGACCGTCGCGAGAAGGGCCACGCCGAAGCTCGCCGCCACCTGCCGCCCGGCGTTGAAGATCGCGCTCGCCCGGCCCGCGTCCACGGAGCTTATCGTCGCAAACGTCGCCGTCTGGATCGGGATCAGGGTCAGCGCGAACGACCAGCCGCGGGCGAGCATGATGAGGCGGATCCACCACTGGCTGGTCTCCAGACCGACAAGCAGGAAGACGAGGGTGGTGAGCATGACGCCGGTCATCCCGGCCATCATCATCCGCCGCGGCCCGATATGCCGGTAGAGACGCCCGGCGGGCTGGACCATCATGAACACGCCGATCGCCTGGGGGAATGTCGTCAGGCCGGACTCCAGCGGGCTCAGCCCCATCTCCGCCTGGAGGAGCAGCGGCAGCAGGAACAGAGCGCCCAGAAGGCCGCCCTGCCCCATGAACTGCACCACGTTCGCGGCACGGAACAGCTTGTCGCGGAACAGCCGCACGTCGATCATGGGCTCCTTCACCCGCAGCTCGACGGCCGTGAAGAGGGCGAGGAGGACCAGGCCGGCAGACCCGAACAGGGCCACCCGGCCGTCGTCGAGGCCGCGCGGGCCGGCCTCCGCCAGCGCGTACATCACTCCGGCGAGACCGACACCCCCGAGCAGCAGGCCCGGCACGTCCAGGCGGCCGGGGTGCGCCTGCCTCTCCTCGCGGAGGAAGGCTGCGGCGACGATCAGGCCGGTGATGCCGACGGGGATGTTGATGAGGAAGATCCAGCGCCAGGACTGGTACTCCACCAGGTAGCCGCCCAGCACGGGGCCGCTGGCCGGTGCCACAACGATCGGGATCGAGAGTACGGCAGAGGCGACGGCGCGCTCCACCGGCGGGAAGGCGCGGAACAGCATCGCGGTTCCCACGGGGGTGAGCATGCCACCGGCGGCGCCCTGGAGCAGCCGGAAGGCGATCAGCGATTCGATGTCCCAAGCCATTCCGCAGAGGAACGAACCCAGCGTGAACAGGGAGAGCGCGAACATGAAGACGCGCTTGGTGCCGAAGCGGTCGCCCGCCCAGCCGCTGACCGGGATGAACACGGCCAGGCTGAGCAGGTAGCCCGTGACCACCCACTGGATCGTCGTCGTGGAGGCGGAGAAGTCCTTCGCCAGCGTGGGCAGCGCCACGTTGGTGATCGTCATGTCCAGCAGGTCCATGAAGATCCCGAAGACGAAGACGATCCCTACCAGCCACTTGTACTCCAGCCGCAGTCTCACGCCGGGCTTTTCTCCTCCCGTCGCCTCAGAGGGCGGCGACCTGCGGGATGACGTCGCGGCCGACGGCCTCGATGGGCTCCAGGCGCTCGACGCCGATCAGCACGCCGATAGCTTTCTGCGCGCCCGCCTCGGCGAACCTCCCAAGCTGCTCCACCATCTGTCCCGTCATCTCCCCGCCCGACCCCGGATTCATGATGAAGTAGACCGTCTTCTCTATCTCCGCGTAGTCGCGGCCCTCGGCCTCGCAGTGCTCTCGCAACACCTCGAACTTGTGCCTGGCGGTATCGGCATCGCCGAAGATGTTGCAGGCGTCGCCGTAGCGGGCGACCAGGCGCAGGGTCTTCCGCTCGCCACCGCCACCGATGAGGATCGGCGGCCGCGGCTTCCTCAACGGCTGCGGCGAGTTCAGCGTCTCCGCCAGCCGGTAATGCTTCCCCTCGAAGGGGCCGTTGTCGTCGCTCCACATCTGCAGGATAATCTGGAGCGCCTCCTCCAGCCGCTCGAACCGCTCCTTCAGCGGTGGGAACGGCACCCCCAGTCCCAGGTGCTCTCGCTCGAACCAGGCGGCGCCGATGCCCAGCCAGGCGCGGCCGCCGGAGAGCACGTCCAGCGTGCTGACCTGCTTGGCCAGGATGCCCGGATGGCGGTAGGTGACGCCCGTGCAGAGGGTCCCCAGCCCCACCCGCGACGTGTGGGCAGCGATGTACGCCAGGGTGCTGTAACCCTCGAGCATGTCGTTTTCAGGCTGTCCCACCCCCGGGATCTGGAAGAAGTGGTCCATCACCCAGATCGACTCGAACCCCGCGTCCTCCGCCGTGCGGGCTATATCCGCCAGCCGAGGCCCCAGCTCCGGCGGCCCGCCGGGCCAGGTGTAATACGGTATCTGCAATCCGAGCTTCAAGGGTTCCTCCGACCAGGGCTAAGCGACGTTACCCGCGAATTGTAGGCGCGATTAACGTTTGCGTCAACGATAAGCTCCCGTCACGTCGGCCGCTGCGCCGCCAGATATAGCGGCGCCGTCGGGCAGCGATCGCTCAGGGGGCACTCCGCGCAGAGGGGGCGCTGCGCCCGGCAGACCCGCCGGCCGTGCTTGATCAGCGAGATGTGGAACGGGTACACCTCCTCCGGCGCCAGCACCGCCTCCAGCAGGTCGTGCGCCGCCGCCGCGCCCGTCTTCGCAGGCACAAGCCCCAGCCGCTGCGCGACCCGGCCCACGTGGGTGTCCACCGGCAGCGCCGGACGCCCGAGGGCGAACATCAGCACGCAGGCCGCCGTCTTGGGCCCCACGCCGGGCAGCGAACGCAGCCAGACCTTCGCCTCCGCCAGCGGCATCTCGCCAAGGAGCGAGAGGTCGAACGACCCCTGTCTCCGCCACACCTCTTCCAGCACCGCCTTGATCCGCCCCGACTTGGTCGGGGCTAGGCCGCCCACCTGTATCTCGCTCTCGATCTCGCCTGGCGACGCGGCCATCAGTTCGCCCCAGGCGGGAAACCGCGCCACGAGCCGCATGAACGCCCGGCCGGAGTTCGTATCGGACGTGTTCTGTGACAGGATCGTCAGCACCAGCTCCGTCATCGCGTCGCCGTGCGGCCGCCAGACGGGCCGGCCGTACAGGTCGGAGAGCCGCTCCACGATCTCGCCCGGCGGGAGCGGCGGCGCCTTCGCCTTAACCCGTGCCATCGTCCCTACGGATGGGCAGCGAAGTAGTCCCAGACGGCCCGCGAGACGGCCGCGATCGGCCGCGAGTCCCAAGAGCGGTCGGAGAGCACAGCGAGGACGTACGGCCCGCCCGGGCCCCACACCAGCGCTACGTCGTGGGTGGCGTCCGTGAAGTTCCCGCTCTTGTGCGCTACGGCCGAGTTCGGAGGGACCCCGGACGGTATTCCATCACGGATGCTCTCCTGCAGGAGCAGGGCCAGCATCTCGCGGCGGGACTCCGCGCTGACGCCCTCGCCGGCGGCCACAGCCGCCATCAGCAGCGCCATGTCGTGGGCCGTGGTGGGCAGGTCGTAGGTCGTGACGGACATGTCGTTGATGCCAAGCGACCGGAGCGTCTGATTCACCCGCGCGGGGTTCACCAGGTCCTGGATCATCACCGCCGACGGCGTGTCGCTGACGATGATCATCGCCTTCAGGGCGTCGGCGACGGTCAGCATATCGCCCTCGGCCAGGCCGAGGAGGTCCAGCGTGCCCAGGTCGTAATCGGCGTACTTCTTCTCCAGCGTCAGCAGCTCCGAGAAGTCGAGCTCGCCGGCGTCGCGCTGGCGGTAGGCCTCCAGCAGGAGAGCGAGCTTGAACAGGCTAGCCGCGTAGTACACGCGCCCCGCGTTGAGCGACGCCGAGCGGCCGTCTTCCAGGTTGCGGACGACCACCGAGTACTCGCCCTCGAAGCCGGCGAGAGTGGAGCGGACGAGGGCGGCCAGCGCCGCGTCGTCGCGGGGCGGCGCGAAGGACGCCGGAAGCGGCGGCACGACCACGTCGGCGCTCAGGTGCTCCAGCGATTTGACCGCCGGCAGGAAGACCGTGGGCACCGCTGCCAGCGGCGTGGCCGGCGTCGCCGACGGCTGGGGCCCCCCTTCCGGCGACTGGACAGGCCCTGAGCGCGGCGTAATGCCCACATCGCTAGCGGGCTCCGCCGCCCCACCGCCGCACCCCGCGGCGACCAACACCAATACCAACACGAGCGCTGGGAGGCCCGCCGGCGGAAACTTCATGCAACCCATTCTCTCGCGGAACGGGGCGGAGTGCCACATCCGCCCCGCCCCGTTGTCGCCCCTGTAGCCGCGCCCCTATACTGGTCATGCGCGGTGCGTGTCGCCCGCCGGAAAGGAGGGCTCGTGGCCACAAAGCCGGTGCGCCTCACCCAGCTGGCCTCCTGCGCCGGTTGAGCCGGCAAGGCGGGGGCGGAAACCCTGGCGCAGGTCCTGCGCTACCTCTCAGATAGGCAAGTCGGCCAGCACCCCGATCTCCTCATCGGCCTGGCCGCGCCCGACGACGCCACGGTCTACAAGCTCAACGATGAGCAGGCCGTGGTGCTTACGGTGGACTTTTTTGCGCCTCTCGTGGACGACCCCTACATCTACGGCGCAATCGCCGCCGCCAACGCCCTCAGCGACATCTACGCGATGGGCGCAGAGGTCACGCTGGCCCTGAACATCGCCGCCTTCCCAGAGGAGATGGCCCACGAGACGATCGCCGAGATCCTCCGCGGCGGCGCCGACAAGGTCGCCGAGGCGGGGGGCGTCATCGCCGGCGGGCACACCGTGATCGACGCCGAGCCCAAGTACGGCCTCTGCGTCCTCGGCCTCATCCACCCGCAGCGTATATTCGCCAAAGGCGGCGCCCGCCCGGGCGACCTGCTTTACCTGAGCAAGCCCCTGGGCACCGGCATCATCACCACCGCCGCCAGGTCCGACGAGGCGAAGCCGGAGCACCTTCAGGCGGCGGTCGACTCCATGACCCGCCTCAACCGCCACCCTTCGCACATCGCCCGCGCGGTAGAGGCGCACGCCCTCACGGACATCACCGGCTACAGCATCCTGGGCCACGGCTACGAGATGGCGGCCGCCTCCGCGGCGGCGCTGCGCTTCAGCGCCGCCCGCATCCCGCTCTTGCCCGGCGTCCTGGAGTACGCCTCCCGGGGGATCGTCACCGGCGGCGGCGATCGCAACCGCAAGCACCTGCGGGACAAGATCACCTTCGCGGACGGTGTCTCCGAGGAGATGCGGCACGTCCTCTTCGACCCGCAGACCTCCGGCGGCCTCCTGCTCGCCGTGGGCCGCGACAAGGCCGCCGAGGTCGAGGCCGGGTTCGCCGCCGCCGAGCTGCCGGTCTGGCAGGTCGGCGAGGTGCGCAAGGGTAAGGGCGTGCAGGTGGTGCCGTAGACCGGCGCTACAGCCGCAGCGCCATCGCCTTGATGCGGGCGCGCAGGTCTGGCATCCGCGAGACCGCCTCGTACTGGCGGGACGCCCGTACCCCCTCCTCGAACTCCTCCGGTTGCACCTCTCGGAACCCAAGGCGGCCGAAGAAGACGCCGGCGTTCATCGTGAACAGGTAGACGCGCGCCACGTGACGCCGTCGCGCCTCAGCGAGGGCGGCCTCCACCAGGCGGCGGCCTTCGTCCCTGCGCCGCCGCTCCGGGGCGATGACGACGGAGCGCAGCAGCGCCGCCTCGCCATAGACCTCCAGCCCCACGCAGCCCACGATATGCTCCCCGTCCGCCAGCACGAAGAACGTCTCCAGGAATTCGTCCAGGCCGTAGGCGGGAAGGTGCTCTCCCGTGATCAGCGCTTCGATGCGGGGGATGTCCTCCGCCCGCGCCGGCCTAGGCTCGGCGGTCACGCCATCGCCCGCAGCAGGCGCACCCGCTCAGCGATGGGCGGGTGCGTGGAGAACAGGTTGTTCAAGAAGCTCTGGTGCTCGTGCAGGGGGTTGCAGATGTACAGGTGAGCCGTTCCCTTGTTCGCCGTCTCCAGCGGCTCCGGGTCGGCGGCGATCTTCTCCAGCGCGTCGGCGAGCGCGTCCGGGTTACGGCAGAGCATCGCGCCGGAGGCGTCGGCCAGGTACTCCCGCCGGCGGGAGACGGCCAGCCTCATCACGCTGGCAACGATGGGCGCGAGGATGATGAACAGCAGCGCGACGATGAGGATAACCGCGCCCGCCGCGCCGCCGCCGCGGCCGCGGTTGCTGCCGCGCGCGCCCGCCCCGTACCAGGTGAACCGCAGCATCAAGTCGGCCACGAGCGCGATCAGCCCCACGCCAACGGCCAGCAGCGTCATCAGCCGCACGTCGTAGTTGCCCACGTGCGACAGCTCATGGGCGATGACGCCCTCCAACTCCCGCTTGTCCAGCTTGTCGAGCAGCCCCCTCGTCACCGCGACGGAGGCGCTCCTGGGATCGCGGCCGGTGGCGAAGGCGTTGGGCGCGCTGTCCTCGATCACGAACACCCGCGGCATCGGCAGGCCGGCGCCGATGCCCAGGTTCTCGACCACGCGGTACAGCTCCGGCTCCTCTTCCTTCGTCACCCCGTGCGCGCCGGAGACCATCAGCACCGTCGCGGGCGCCGAGAAGTACATCATCACGCCGATGCCCAGCGCTATCAACGTCGCCACGATCGCGATCTGCACGGAGAGCCGGACCCGGTCCTCCGGCGGCGCGCCGGCGTAGAGGACGATGAAGACGCCAATGGCAGCGAAAAACGCCGCCACGAACAGCACGAATAGGACGAAGAACAGCGCCGTGCTGCGCCGGTTGGCGTCTATGCGGTCCCAGATCAGGACCCGCTCAGGCAGCGGCTCAGTCACGTGCGATCTACCTCGGTCATGGGCACCGTGCGCAGCACATAGCCGAACCTATCGTCCGAAGTAAGGACGCGCAGGAAATGGCCGCTCTCTTCCAGAACCGTGATCACAGACCCGGAGGCGAGCTGACCAAGCGGGGCCGAGGCCGCGTCCGGCGTCCCGTACAGCGGCGTGTTAGCCCCGGTCAAGCGAAAGGCGGTGGCGGCAGCCTCGGCCGCCCGCGTCGGCGTGGTCTCGACGGGGTCCGGGCGGCTGTTCGTGGCAGCGGGCGCACCGGCAGGAGCGGCCACCGCCGGGGCTGCCGCAGAATGGAATCGCGCTCCGGCCTCCTCGGCTTCGCTGATGACCGAAGGTGGGACTCCCCCACCCATCGCCGCCACCACCGCGATCCGCTCCGCCAGGGGCGGGTGGGTGGAGAACATCCTGTCCCAGCGGGGAGCGTCCTCCGGGAGCGGATCAACAACGTAGAGGTGGGCCGTCGCCGCACCTACCTTCATCCCCGAACTGCCCGCTGCCCCGGTCTTGGCCAGCGCCCGCGCCAGCCCTTCTGGATAACGAGTGAGCAGGGCAGCGTCGGCGTCTGCCAGGTACTCGTGCTCGCGGAGCACGGCGGTCCGCAGGAGATAGGCGATGGCGGGAGCCCCTAGAAAGACGTAGAAGGGCAGGAACATTGCAGAGATGAACAGCACGCCGGCCAGCGGGTCCTCCCGCATGAAGTCGTCGACGAGGGAAATTCCCAGAGGTATCGTTGCCAGCATCGGCACCCCGAGATACAGGAGAAGACCCCCGCCCACGGCCCAGTGGATCCGGAACAGGAAGCGGAAGATGGCGATCACAATGCCTAGCGGCAGCCGCAGCAAGGCCACCCCCACCGCGAGCAGCGTACCCAATCGTGTATCGTAGTTGGCGATCTGCGCCAGCTCGTGGGCCACAATGCCCTCCAGCTCGCGACGGTCCAGCAGGCCCAGGAGGCCGCGCGTCACCACCAGCGACGCCCGTTCCGGGTCCATGCCGGTGGCAAAAGCGTTCGCCGCCCCGGACTCCACGACATAGAGCTGCGGCTGCGGCAGTCCGGCCCCGATGCACAGGTTCTCCACCGTACCCCAGAGCTCCGGCTCTTCGGCCCGAGCGACCGGCCGGGCCCCGGACAGCCGCAGGACGATGGCAGACGCGAAGCGAAACAGCAGGTAGGCCGCCGCCAGCAGGACGAACACGGAAATGACGGCGTCGACCGCGGCGAAGCCGGCCAGCCACGCATCGTCCTCAGAGAAAACTTCCGCCAGGCCAATACCGGCCGCCATCACCCCCAAGACCATCGCCACCCACAACATCAAGTACATGGCCAAGTAGGCCGCCACCGGCAGCAAGACCACCGCGAACGCCAACACCAGAAAACGACTGTTCCGCCGGTTGGCGTCTATGCGGTCCCAGATCAGGACGCGCTCTTGCGTCATCGGAGGGCGAGACGGGCTAGTCCTTGCCGCCGAACTCCACCTTCACCTCCGCCCGGCCCTCCTCGTCCGTCTCGAAGAACTCCGCCTCCTTGAAGCCGAAGTTGCGGGCCATAACCGCGTTGGGGAACGTCTGAATGCGGTTGTTGTAGTCCAGCACGTTCTGGTTGTAGAACTGCCGCGAGAAGGCGATCTTCTCCTCGACGTCGGACAGCTCCTTCTGGAGCTCCATGAAGTTCTGCGAGGCCTTCAGCTCCGGGTAGTTCTCCGCGACCGCGAACAGGTGGCGCAGCGCCTGCGTGAGCATGTTGTTCGCGCCGGCCGCCTCGCCCGCGCTACCCGCCTGCTCCACCATTGAGCGCGCCCGCGTCACCTCCTCGAACGTCTCGCGTTCGTGCGCCGCGTACCCCTTCACCGTCTCCACCAGGTTGGGGATCAGGCTGGCCCGCCGCCGGAGCTGTACGTCGATCCCCGACCACGCCTCGCCGACGCGGTTGCGGGACCGCACGAGCCCGTTGTACATGCCCACCATCACGAAGGCGATGAGCACGATAACGCCGATTACCACGCCGATTATGATCGCCGGGACCATTGACGGCCTCCTTGCTCTGGCTGCCGCATTGCACCTGCCGCCGAAATTGTAGCACGCCGCCCTGGGTTCTCCCGGCGGCCGGTGCTATCATGGCCCCGCCATGCCCATTCGCGTCCGCGACTTCATGTCGCTCGTCCTGGAGCGCACGACAGAGCTGCTGCCGGCGGAGCTGCGCGGCTTCACCGCCCGCGTCCGCTTCGTCTGGCTTCAACTCCACTACTGGACGCCGAAGGTCCACTTTGAGGTCTGGTTGACGCGAAAGACGGAGCGCATCGAGATCGGGCTGCACTTTGAGGGGGAGCGGGAGTTCTCCTACCGCTGGGCGGAGGTGATGGCGGCCCGCATGCCGGAGGTGATGGCCCGCCTGGGCCCGCAGGTGGAGCTTGAGGAGTGGACGTCTTCCTGGACGCGCATTCACCAGACGCTCCCCTACGACCCGCTGAGCGAGCCGCTGGCGGAGGAGGTCGCGCGCCGCCTCGCCGAGATGATATCCGTCCTGCAGCCGATCGTGCAGGAGGAGCGGGAGAAGGTGCCGCCGGAACTGGAGGCGCTGGCGCCGGTCAAGAGGACGGGCGGCGGCCGTTTCCACCGCCGCGGCAGCCGGCGCGGCCCGCCGCTCTAGGGGCAGCCCGCCGCGTTCCAAGCGTGCTGACGTCCCGGTTCAGCACGATGGTTCTTCCCGCTCATCCTGAGGTATCGAAGGAATGAGCGGAGCAGGACGCGCCATAGCCGTCAACGGTTCATGCTTCGATACCTCTGCACGAGCGGTGAACAGCGCCGCTTTCGCCACACGCGCTAGAGGCAGCCCCCCGCCTCCCGCAGGCGGGCGATCATCCCCATCGCGCCGCTGAACTCCCCCAGCTCGCTCACGGTCAGCCGTACGCCCTTGAGCGGCTGGTTCATCGCCAGCGACTCCATCGTCACCTGGGCCTGATCCATCAGGAGGTCGCCGGCCTGGGCGCAGCCGCCGCCGACGATGATCGCCTCCGGATCGAAGATGTTGACGTAGCCGGCGAGGGCGACGCCGAGGTAGTGCCCCGCCTCCCGGAACGCCTCTCGGGAGGCGGCGTCCCCCATGTCGGCGGCGCGCTTCATCATCTCCGCCGTCACCGGCCCCTCCTGCCCGCGCAGGCGGGCCAGCACCGGCGAGTCGCCGCTCTCCGCCAGCCGCTCGCCCCTGCGCGCGATCGCCGTGCCGGAGGCGAGCGCCTCCAGGCAGCCGCGGGCGCCGCAGCCGCAGGGCGGTCCGTCGATATCGATGATCATGTGGCCCAGCTCGCCGGCGGCGCCGCTCTTGCCGCGGTACAGCTCGCCGTGGATGATGATGCCGCCGCCGAGGCCGGTGCTCACGGTGATGTACAGCATGTGGCGGGTGCCGCGCCCGGCCCCGAAGCGGTGTTCGCCCAGCGCCGCCGCCGAGGCGTCGTTCTCCAGGATCGCCGGCACGCCCACGCGCTCCGCCATCAGTCGCGCCAGCGGCACGTCCTGCCAGCCCGGGAGCTGCGGCGCGTTGGGCACGACGCCCCGCTCCACGTCCACCGCCCCCGGCGAGGCGAGCCCCAGCCCGGCGAGCTGCTCCCGCTCAACGCCAGCCCTCCCCAGGGCCGCGTCCAGGCTCTCGACCATCCGGCCGAGTACCGCCTCCAGCCCATCAGCCGCTCCCGACAGGCGTATATCGTCGCCCAGCACACGGCCGGAGCCGTCAGCGACGACGGCGCGGACTTTCGTCCCGCCGAGGTCGACGGCGGCGTAGAGGGATGCGGAGCGCGCCGTCACGTTATGTCACGCCCCTCCTGCGCCCGGGGCATGAGAAAAGCCCGCCCCGGCTGGCCGGAGCGGGCCGTTCGAGACTTCGAAGCCGCTACTCCTGCGAGGGCCACAGGGAGTGGTACCCCTCTCCCGAAAGCGCCTGCTGCAACGACGTTCGCTCCAGCCGCCGCAGCTCCGCCATCGCCTCGTCCATCATGCGAGCCACCTCCGGCCGCTCGGACGCCTTCACCCGGTCACGGATGCGCTGTCCCAGGCCGCACGACTCCAGGAACTCCAGGGAGTGCGGCCAGACGAAGAAGCTGAACCGCTCCGGCACCGCGAAGGCCGGCCGCTGGCGGCCCAGCCAGTGGAACCGCTCCTCCACGGAGGAGACCGGCTCCACGACCTTGGCGAGAGGGCCCACGTCCTCCGTCTCGCGGCTATCGACGATCAGCCGCTCGGGGAATGTGCGGAAGCCGATGGTGAACACGTCGCACTCGTCCACCACCTTGCCAACCTCGTCGAGGTCAATCAGGAGGCCGTTCTCAGTGAACACAGCGTCCTTTCGGGCGGCACACGCCCTACAAGACAACCTTAGCAGGGTTGCGGCGCGTTGCCCATACCGGGGGAGCCTAGTACATCTCCGCCGGCGAGGGCATGGCTGCCTGCCTCTTCTCCGGGATGTCCGCGATCAGGCAGTTGGTGGTTAGCACCATAGAGGCGATGCTGACGGCGTTCTCCAGAGCGGAGCGGGTCACCTTCGTCGGGTCGACGATGCCGCGCTCCACCATGTCGCCGAACTCGTCCTTGGCGGCGTCGTAGCCCTGGCCCTTCTTCAGCCCCTTCACCTTCTGCACGATGACAGAGCCGTCCTGGCCGGCGTTGATGGCGATCCGCCGCAGCGGCTCCTCCAGGGCGCGGCGCAGGATGTTCAGGCCGGTGGCCTCGTCGCCTTCCAGCTTCACCTTCTCCAGGCTCGCCAGCGCGTTCAGGTAGGACACACCGCCGCCCGCCACCAGCCCCTCCTCCACCGCCGCGCGCGTCGCCTGCACGGCGTCCTCCACGCGGTGCTTCCGCTCCTTCAGCTCCGTCTCCGTGGCCGCGCCGACCTTGACGACCGCCACGCTGCCGGACAGCTTGCCCAGCCGTTCCTGCAGCTTCTCGCGGTCCCAGTCGGACGTCGTCTCTTCGATCGCCGCCTTGATCTGGCGGACGCGCGCCTGGATGGCGTCCGCGGTGCCGCCGCCCTCGATGATGGTGGTCTCCTCTTTCCCGACGACGACCTTGCGGGCGCGGCCCAGGTCTTCGATCTGGACGGCGTCCAGCTTGCGGCCCACCTCTTCACTGATCAGCTGGGCGCCGCTAATGGTGGCGAGGTCGGCCAGGTTGTCCTTGCGCCGGTCGCCGAAGCCGGGCGCCTTGACCGCGCACACGTTGAGCGCGCCGCGCAGCCTGTTCACCGCCAGCGTGGCCAGCGCCTCGCCCTCGCAGTCCTCACAGATCACGAGCAGGTCTTTCTTCCCGGTCTGGAGCACCCGCTCAAGCACGGGCAGGATGTCGTTCACGGCGGAGAGCTTCTTGTCCGTGATGAGGACGTACGGGCCTTCGATCTCGCACTCCATGCGCTCGGCGTTGGTGACGAAGTAGGGGGAGATGTAACCGCGGTCGAAGTTCATCCCTTCGACGTACTCGACCTCGGTGACCACACCCTTGGACTCCTCCACGGTGATGACGCCGTCCTTGCCGACCTTCTCCATCACCTCGCCGATGAGCTCGCCGATCTCCTGGTCGTTGTTGGCGGAGATGGCGGCGATCTGGGCCATCTGCTGGCGGGTGGTGACGGGCGTGGCGTTCGCCTTGATCGCCTCTACCACGGCCCCGGCGGCCCTTTCGATTCCGCGCTTGAGGGCCATCGGGTTGGCGCC
>JAUYGU010000040.1 GCA_030690405.1 Dehalococcoidia bacterium
CTGCTGGGAGCCGATAGGTATCTGGAGGGGCACGCACTTCTGGCCCCAGTTGGACTGGAGCTGGCCCAGCGCGGCGCTGAAGTCGGCGTTCTCGCGGTCCATGCGGTTGATGAACACGGCCCGCGGCAGCGATAGCTCCTCTGCGAACTGCCAGGCGAACTCCGTGCCCACCTGCACGCCGGAGGCGCCGCAGACGACGATGAGCGCCAGGTCGGCGGCGCGCAGGGCGCACTTCGCCTCTCCCATGAAGTCGGCGTATCCGGGCGCGTCCACCACGTTTATCTTGTGGCCGTTCGCTTCCACCGGTACGACGGCGAGGTTCACGCTGAGTCCCCGCTTCTGCTCGTCCGGGTCCCAGTCGGAGACCGTTGTGCCGTCCTCTACCCGGCCCAGGCGCGTCGTCGCTCCGCTGGCGAAAAGCATCGCCTCGGCGAGTGAGGTCTTGCCCGTGCTGCCGTGTCCGATGAGGGCGACGTTGCGGAGCTTATCCGGGGGATACTCTTTCATGCAGGGCTACCTCGCTTTGGGATTGGGTCAAGTGCGATTCTAACCTACCGGCTGAATGCGCCGCAAGGAAGGACGCCCCCCGGTGCTCCGCGTAGGGACAGAGCTTTAGCTCTGTCCGCAACCCACGCCAGGGCAGACCGTGAAGGTCTGTCCCTGCGACGCTTCGGACTGCGGCACGGCCGCCCGCGATGTATCCTTTTCGCCGTGCGAGGGTACTAATGGACAGTGACATGCTACTGACCGAACCCGGCACCGACGACGCGTCCCTCATCGCCGCCTACCGCAGCGGTGATGACGAGGCCCTGACCGCGCTCATCCAGCGGCACCAGACCTCCGTGTACCGGCTCGCCGTGGGCGTGCTGGCCTCGCATGAGGAGGCGGAGGACGCCGCGCAGGACGCGCTCATGTCGATGCTCACCTCGCTCCACAGGTTCCGGGGCGAGGCCCGGTTCTCCACCTGGCTCTACCGGCTGACGCTCAACATCTGCCTGAAGCGCCGCCGGAGCCGCGGGGCGCGGCTTGAGGCGGCGGAAGCGGCCGACGCCCCGGACGGGCCGCAGGCCCGGCCGGACGTCCAGGCCGGCCGCCGCTGGGCCCAACGCCAGGTGGCCCGCTTCCTGGCCGCCCTCCCCTACCACTACCGCATGCCCGTCGTCCTCGCCGACTGCCTGAACCTGACGGCGCCGGAGATCGCGGAGTTGATGCAGATATCGCTGCCCGCGGTCAAGGCCCGCCTGCGGCGGGGACGCCAGCGGCTGCGCGAGGAGATCGAACGCTACTGCCGGGATGCCGGCCTGAGCGGCTGGAGGGAGCTGGTGAGCGAGCTATGAGTACCTTGACCTGCGAGCAGGCCCTGACCCTGATAACGGAGGCCCGCGACCTTCGGGCGGAGGACTCCACGGCGCTGACCGAGCATCTCGCCGGCTGCGACGAGTGCCGGATGGGCGCCCTGAGCTGTGCCGAGGCGGTGTCGCTCATGGAGCGGGCGCTGACCGTCCGCGGGCCCCGACTGGTCGGGGCGGCCGTCGCCCTCGCTTCGCACCTCGTGCGCTGCGACGGCTGCCGCGGTCAGGCCGGCGCGATGCTCCAGGCCCAGACCGTCATGGGCCTCGTCCAGCCGCCGGCGTCCCTCACGGCGCGGCTGGACGCACTGGCCGCCGGACACGCCGCCCGCCAGCTTCGGCTGCGCACGTTCGAGACGCCGCTCGGCTGGACCGGACTCGCCTACAGCGATGCCGCTATCGTACTGGTGGAGCGCTCGCCGGCCGGCGCGGCCGACATCCAGGAACACGTGCGCCTGCGGCTCGGAGACGTCGTGGCGCAGGAGAGGCCGCGCGACGACATCGGCGAGGCCGCCGCCCGCAAGCTCGTCGAGTACCACGAGGGGCGGCGCGTCGTGTTCGACGAGCCGATGGACCTGTCGCTCGTCCCGCCGTTCACACGGCGGGTGCTGCAGACGACGGCCCGCATCCCCTACGGTGAGGTGCGGCCCTACGCCTGGGTGGCGCGAGAGGTCGGCAAGCCGCGGGCGACGCGCGCCGTTGGCCAGTCACTCCACATCAACCCCCTCGCCCCCATCATCCCCTGCCACCGCGTGATCGCCTCCGACAACACTCTCGGCGGCTACGGCGGCGGCCTCGACATGAAGCGCTGGTTGCTGCGCCTGGAAGGATACCTGTAGGGGCGCCGCTTGCCGCGCCCGCGTAGGGGCGCCGCTTGCTGCGCCCGAAGGGAGGGCCACAGACGATGTTCGACTATCATTCAGAGCTTGTCATCAGCCGCATGGAGCGGGAGCGCCAGATCAAGGCGCTCGCCCTTGCCGCCGCCGCCCGGCCGGGAAGGCGCTCCGGACTCCGCGCGGGTCGCTTGAGCGGGCTCAGGGCGGGCCTGGCGACCGCGCTCGCCCGCCTGGCCCTGGCGGTGCACCGGGACGCCGCTGTGGGCGCTGTCCCCCAACCGCAGGCGGATGCGGCCGGCTGCCGGGCCGAGCGGGAGGCGATGAGTGCCTGACCTGCAGTCCGGCCGTAAGGAGGAGCTCCGCCGCCTGCGCCGCTGGCTCGATTTTAGCGAGCGCTTGGACCGGCTGATCGATGCCTCCGAACCGCCGGCGAGGATGGTTCCCGCCACCACGGTCCTCGCCTCCGCGCCGGCGCGCCACGCGCGTGGCCTAAGGGCTCAGCTCGCCGCCGCCCTGGCGCGAGCCGCCGTGACCCTCCACCGCGAGGCCGCGGCGGCGGCGGCCCTCCGCCCGGAGGCCGCCCGCTGACGGCCAGGCTTAAGCCTGGCCAACCGCTGTCATTCTGAGCGGTGACCGCCGGTGGAACGCGGCACAACGCCTATTCGCGAAGGAATCTTGGGAGGGGCAAACATCCGCATCGAACGGGCACTGCGCTCGACTCTCGCTGATTAGCCACTGAGGAACCTAGACGAGTGGATCCCGCCGTCCTCCGGCCGGACCGCTAACCCCCTTCGATGACCCTGAACGCCGGGTACCGCTCCGCGATCGCAGCGAACTCCGCGATCCCGGCCTTCGGGTCGATCCCGAAGTGCTGCTTCGTGGACATCGCGTTCTCGCCCAGGTACTTCTTGAGGACGGGTGCCCTCTGCTCCGCCGGCACCTCCTCCAACTGCACGCTCCGCCGTCCACGGTGGCGGATTGTCGCCTCGCCGCCCGCCGCGCGCAAGTTGCGCACCCACTCCGACTCCCCCCGCGGCGACACAACGTAATTCTCCCCCTCGTACTCCACGATGTTCATCACTGTGGAGCGCGTCTCTCCGGAGCGCCTCCCTTTCACCTCCAGCGTGATCATGCGCGACGGCGTCAGCCCAAGCGATGCCAGCCAGACCAGCGCCCCGTTCATCATCTGCGTCAGCCTTGTCGGCTTACGGTAGAACGTCATCTCAGCGTTCCCTTTCCCTGCGCGCCCTATTCCCGTTCGCCCCCCGCCGGCGCCACGTCCTTCACCCGCAGCTCCAGCGCCTCGCTCATGCGATCAGCCGACAGCGAGTAGACGACGTCCAGCCGCTGCCCCTCCCGCACATCCGCCTGCCCCAGGCCGAAGGCGACGGCGGGCCAGGTCACGCCCCGACCCCAGTCGGGGTGCCTGTCGCCCAGCTTGAGGCGCAGGTGCCGGCCATCCTCGCCCATCGTCCGGCACTCGACCACCTCGACGCCCCGGCTGAGGAACGTCGGCTCCGGGTTCCCCTGCCCGAACGGCGCCATCTGGGAGAGAAGGCTGATCGCCTTCCCCGTCAGCGCGCCCAGCGCCAGGGCCGCGTCGATGTCTATCGTCGGGACCAGCTCGATACCGGCCAGCTCCTGTTCCGCCGTTCGGGTCAGGCCATCCTTGAGCGGCGGCAGCATCTCGTTGCGCGCCGTGAAGCCGGCCGCCGCCCGGTGCCCGCCGAACCGCTCCAGCAGCTCCGCGCAGCCCCGCAGCGCCGAAGTGATATCGAACTCCGGGATGCTCCGGCAGCTCGCCCGGCTCGTCTCCGCGCCGCGTTCGTAGACCACCGCTGGGCGGTACCGCTCCTCGGCCAGCCGCCCGGCGACCAGCCCGACGATGCCCGAGGGGATATCCTCGTGGCCGAGGAAGATCAGCGGCCCCGAAGGGTCGGCCTCTGTCTCCAGCAGCTCGGCGGCCAGCGCCATCGCCGCCGCCGTCTGCTCCTGCCGCTCGCGGTTGAGCGCGTTCAGCTCCAGCGCCCGCCGTTGAGCCTCCCCCTCGTCCTGCTCCAGCAGCAGATCCAGCGCCAGCCGCGCGTGCTTGAGCCGGCCGGCGGCGTTCAGGCGGGGCGCCAGCCCGTAGGCGATCGCCTCCGCGTCCACCCTCGCCGCCTCGATTCCGGAGGCCTCCATGAGCGCCCGCAGGCCGGGCCGCTCGCTGCGTGCCAGCCGCTCCAGGCCGCGCTTGAGCAGCCAGCGGTTCTCGTTCAGCAGCGGCGCCACGTCCGCCACCGTGCCCAGCGCGACGAGGTCCAGCCAGCGGTCGCTGTCCCCGCCCCGCCCCATCGATTCGTTCAGCGCGCCCATCAGCTTGTAGGCGAGTCCGGCGGTGGCGAGCTCAGCCTCCGGGTAGCGCGAGTCGGGCCGCTTCGGGTTGACGATCGCGACCGCCGCCGGTAGCTGCGGCGGCACCGAGTGGTGGTCCAGGATGACGACGTCCATCCCCAACCCCCGCGCGTGCGCCACCTCGGCGATGGAACTGGTCCCGCAGTCCGCCGTTACGACGAGGCCCGCGCCCTCCCCGCGCAGCCGATCCAGGGCACCGCAGTTGACGCCGTACCCCTCCGTGAAGCGGTCCGGGATGTAGGCGACGGCGTCCGCGCCCAGGGCGCGCAGCCCCTCGACGAGGATGGCGCAGGACGTCACACCGTCAACATCGAAGTCGCCGTACACGGCGACCCGCTCGCCGGAACGCGCCGCCTCCCGCAGCCGTCGCAGGGCCGGCTCGATGTCCGGCAGGAGCAACGGGTCGTACTCGGCGGGCGGGCCCTCCATAAAGCGCCGCGCGCCCTCCGCGGAGCGCAGCCCGCGATGCCAGAGCAGGTGCCGCACCAGGGTCGGGTAGGGCGCGCCCTCCAGTTCGCCATCGGGGAAGCGCCCCCGAAGCCGCCAGCGCCTACCCGATGCGCTCACGGGCGCACTTTCGTGGCGGATAGCAGCGATACGCATTCGCTGGGAGTGCAAATCCGATCTGCGCCGAGTGCCTCCAAGCGCGGTTTCTTCGTCGCTTTGTGAAAGTTCCTGTCCTCGGTCACAAAGATGTCAGCATTGTGCCATATGTGACCCCACATCGCTTGAACGTCGCACTTGACGTTGAGCCACTTGCGATGGAGCGGCGGAGAGGTGGGGTGGTGAACCTTGGCTGCGTAGGCCGCGTACTGGAACTCGATCTTGGGGAACAGAATCTCATGAATCTGGCGTTCAAGATGTTGCATCTCTGGCCCAGTAACCAGACCGTGGTTCACGTAGCACACGTCAAGGTAGAGCATCGGCACGAGTTCTTCGTAATCCTTCAGCCCGAGGGATACCAGAAACGCCTCGAACTTCGAATAGTTGTCAAGTGTGGTGCCGTCGCGTTGTCGTTCCGAAGCGGCGATTGCGGGGATGCAGAGCTTGATACTGCCTTTCCAATGAAGCTCTCTTAGACGTCGCAGACTTCCGATGTCTCCGGTGCCGTTGCTCAGGTTCAGAAGTCCATTCCGGTCGAGCGTGATTCGCATGGTTTCGCCGCTTAGTCTAGCTGCATCTGTCCACTCTCCACTGTCCACTCCATCACCCCCGCAGCTCTTTCATCGCCCGCGGCAGTGCCGGCAGCAGGTCCGAGGCCACCATTCCCGTGTCCCCTAGCTCCGCCCGCACCCGCTCGCCGGCCAGGCCGTGCAGGTACACGCCCAGGCACGCCGCCTCGTACGGCTCCATCCCCTGCGCGATCAGCCCCGCGATCGCCCCCGCCAGCACGTCGCCCGTGCCGCCGCTGGCCAGCCCCGGGTTCGCGAACGGGCTCAGCCGCGCCCGGCCGTCCGGCGCCGCGACGACGGTGTTCGCCCCTTTGAGCACGACGACGACCCCCCACTCGCCGGCGTATCCCCGCGCCACCGCCAGCCGGTCCGACTGTATCTCCTCGACCGGCAGCCCAGTCAGCCGCGACAGCTCCCCCGGGTGCGGCGTGATGACGGTCGGCGCCGCAAGCTCCTTCCACCAGCCCTCGAGCTTCGAGAGGTTGTTCAGCCCGTCGGCGTCGATGACCACGCCGCGTACGACATTCGCCTTCAGCAGGGGCAGCAGGGCGCGCATGAAGGCGCGCACGTACCCCTCCTGGCCCAGCCCCGGCCCGACGAGGAGCGAGTCGAATCCCTGTGAGAGCGCCCGCCCCACCGCGTGCGCCGCCTCCGCCGAAAGGTAGCCCTCCTCGTCCGGCAGCGGCTCGAACGTCGCCTCCGTGAGCTTCGCGGCCAGGATGGGATAGATAGTGGACGCGCAGGCCAGCGTCGTCAGGCCGGCGCCGGCGCGCAGGCTGCCCATGCAGGCCAGGTACGCCGCGCCGACGTAGCGCGGCGAGCCCGCCACCACCAGCGCCTTCCCGAACGTCCCCTTGTGCGCCCCCGGCGGCCGCTCCGGCAGTCCGCCTGAGGCGGACGCCCAGCGCGCCGTCATCAGCTCCGTCCACCCGTCCGACTCCAGCTCCTTCGGCATGCCGATCTCCACCGCCTCTACCCGCCCCGCGAGCTGCGAGCCCGGCAGCGCGTGCAGCCCCACCTTGCTCCAGCCGAGGGCGACCGTAGCGTCGGCGGCGACGCA
>JAUYGU010000045.1 GCA_030690405.1 Dehalococcoidia bacterium
GAGGAGCGGGTCGAAAAGTTCGAGCAGCACCTGAGCCTGCCCCTCGACATCAAGGAGCAGCTTGACCGCGGCCGCTTCGAGCGGCAGCAGCTGGCCGAGCGGCTGGGCAAGCTGGAGTCCGCCGCCGGCGAGCTGGTGGAGCGCACCGCCGAGTTCGTCCAGAGCCTGGCGCGCCTGGACCAGCGGACGCAGGGCCAGACGGGGCGCATCATGGAGATAGCGCAGGACCTCCAACAGCAGAGAGAGACGGTCTTCGACCAGATAAAGAAGCTGGTCCGCACGATGGAGAGGCAACGACGCCGCCAGGCGGAGGGGCTGGCCCAGGAGATCAAGGAGCTCGGCCGCAGTGAGTTCGCCTCCGACAAATAGCGCCCGCGCGGGCGTCCTGCGCCGCTACCGGGACCGCCTCCCGGTGAGCGACGCCACGCCGATGCTATACCTGGGCGAGGGCGACACCCCGCTTGTGTTGTCTCGCCGGCTGGCGGAGCGGGTGGGCTGCGAGCGGCTCTACTTCAAGCTGGAGATGTGCAACCCCACCGGCTCCTTCAAGGACCGCGGCATGGTCGTGGCCGTCGCGAAGGCGGTGGAGGAGGGGGCGCGGGCCGTGCTCTGCGCCTCCACGGGCAACACCAGCGCTTCGGCGGCCGCGTACGCGGCCCACTGCGGGCTGGACGCCTTCGTCCTGGTGCCCCGCGGCAACATCGCTCAGGGGAAGCTGGCCCAGGCGGTCGCCCACGGGGCGCGCGTGCTCGCTATCGATGGGAACTTCGACGCCGCCCTGGAGATCGCCCGCGAGGTCAGCCGCCGCCACCCCGTGGCGATCGTCAACTCCGTGAACCCGCACCGCATCGCCGGTCAGAAGACGGCCGCCTTCGAGATCGTGGACGCCCTGGGCGACGCGCCGGACCTGCTGTTCATCCCGGTCGGCAACGCCGGCAACATCACCGCTTACTGGCGCGGCTTCGTGGAGTACTACCAGTCGGAGCTGGCGACCCATAAGCCGCGCATGATGGGCTGGCAGGCCGCCGGGGCCGCGCCCATCGTCCGCGGGGAGGTCGTCGAGAACCCGGAGACGGTCGCTTCCGCCATCCGCATCGGCAACCCGGCGAGCTGGAAGGGCGCCATGCGGGCCCGCGACGAGTCCGGCGGCGCCATCGACGCCGTGACGGACGAGGAGATACTGGAGGCGTACCGTCTGCTGGCCCAGGAGGAGGGGATCTTCGCCGAGCCGGCGTCGGCGGCCTGCGTGGCCGGGCTGCTGAAATACGCCGCTCACCCTGAGCCGCGCGCAGCGTCAGCGGAGCGCGAGTCGAAGGGCCTCAGCGACAAGACCGTCGTCTGCGTGATCACCGGCCACGGGCTGAAGGACCCGGACACCGCCCTCTCTGTCCGGGCGGAGATGACCGACGTCCCCGCGGAGACGGACGCGGTCATCCGCGCGATGGGGCTGGCGTAGGGGCGGACCCCCGTGTCCGCCCCGCGTGGTGCGTCCCACCCATCGTCTGAGAGACTCTTCGCCCTACGGCGCGGCGGCTGTTAGAATTGTTCCGTCCCCGCGCATCCCAGGCGAGGACTGTTGACGTAAGGACTAATGATGAGAGAGACCGTTAAGGGAGTGGACCAGGAACGCATCGCCCGCGCTGTGCGCGAGATCCTCGAAGCCATCGGCGAGGAGCCGGGCCGCGAGGGGCTCCGCGAAACGCCCCGTCGCATCGCCGAGATGTACGAGGAGCTGTTCGCCGGCCTCCACCAGGACCCGCGCGAGGTCCTGTCGACGGGCTTCCAGGAGCCCCACCGGGAGATGGTCATCCTCAAGAACATCCCCTTCTACTCCCTCTGCGAGCACCACTTCCTGCCCTTCCACGGCCGGGCGCACGTCGGCTACGTGCCGGAGGGGCGCATCGCCGGGGCGAGCAAGATCGCCCGCGCCGTCGATATCCTCGCCCGCCGGCCGCAGCTGCAGGAGCGGCTCACCGGCCAGATAGCGGACGCCATCATGGAAGGGCTCTCGCCGGACGGTGTCGCCGTCGTGATCGAGGCGGAGCACCTGTGCATGACGATGCGCGGCGTCCAGAAGCCGGGCACCACGCTGGTCACCTCCGCCATCCGCGGCGGCTTCCGGCGGCGGGCGGTGACGCGCGCGGAGTTCCTTGCCCTGGTGCGGGGCGGCTAGGCGTGGGCTACACCGTCGCGCGGGAGGAGCTGGAGCCCGCCTTTAGCGGGGAGTGGCGTGCCCTTCTGCCCCACGCTTCCGTAAACAAGGTGTTCGCTTCCCCCACCTGGCTTCGTGTTTGGTGGGAGGAGTTCGGCGACGGGCGCGAGCTGATCCTGCTCTCCGTGCGCCGTGATGACGAGCTCGTGGGCGTGGCGCCGCTGATGCGCGAGGGCGACACGATCCGGTTCGCCGGGGACACGGAGATATGCGACTACATGGACTTCGTCGCCGCTGCGGGTGAAGAGGAGGCTGTTGTCTCAGCCGTCCTCCGCAGCCTGGGCGAGGAGCCGTGGGACGAGCTCGTGCTGTGGGCGGTGCGCGAAGGGTCTCCCACTCTGCGCGCGCTGCAGTCGGCGGCCCCCGGCTTCGGCCTGCGCGTCAACATCGAGAGCGAGGACGTCTGCCCGCAGCTGGAGCTGCCGGCGACCTGGGACGAGTACCTGGCGACGCTGGACAAGAAGGACCGCCACGAGCTGCGCCGCAAGCTGCGGAAGCTCTCCCAGGGCGGCTCCGTAATCCTCGAGGCGATCGGCGAGCCCGTCGCCGTCCAGGGCGCCCTGGACGATTTCCTCCACCTGTACCGCATAAGCCGCACGGACAAGGCGGCGTTCATGACGGAGCAGATGGAGCGGTTTTTCCGGGCGATCGTCGCCGCCCTGGTGGCGGAGGGACGGCTGGAGCTTATCTTCCTCACCCTGGGCGGTGTCCGGACGGCCGCCGTCCTCTGCTTCCACGAGGATGGAGAGGCCCTCCTCTACAACAGCGGCTACGACCCCGCCTACGCCCACCTCTCCGTCGGGCTGCTCTCCAAGGCGCTGGCGTTGCAGAAGGCGATCGACGAGGGGAAGCGCCGGTTCGATTTCCTGCGCGGGCGCGAGCCCTACAAGTACGACCTCGGCGCCAGGGATGTCGCTGTCTATCGCTGCACGGTTCGCAGGAATTGACGGCTGTATTATCATCTAAGGACGCATGTGTAACATAGCGGTCGTCTCCGTCCATACTTCGCCCCTGGCCCGCCCCGGCACCCGCGATAGCGGCGGCATGAACGTCTACATCCGGGAGCTCAGCCGCCAGCTCTGCCGGCGCGCCCATACGCTGGACATATTCACCCGCCGCACGGACCCGGACACCCCGCAGGTCACGGAGATCGACGGGCGCACGCGCGTCATCCAGATCGATGCCGGGCCGCCGGACGCGGAGAAGGGCTCTCTCCAGCGCTACCTCCCGGAGTTCCGCTGCGGCGTCATCCGCTTCCAGGAGGAGCAGGGCCGCTCCTACGACCTGGTGCACAGCCACTACTGGCTCTCCGGCTGGGTCGGCCAGGCGCTGAAGGCGCGCTGGAACGTGCCGCACGTCATCATGTTCCACACGCTGGGCGAGGCGAAGAACCGCTCCCACCTGAGCGAGCGTGAGCCCGACGACCGCATCGCCGGCGAGCGGCTCGTCGCTCAGGGGGCCGACCGCGTCATCTGCGCCAGTGAGGGCGAGCGCCGGATACTGATCGACAACTACGGCGTATCGCCGGCGCGGGCGGTCCAGGTGCCCTGCGGCGTGGATACGGACCACTTCCGGCCGATGTCCCGAGCGGGCGCGCGGCGGCGGCTGGGGCTCCCCCCCGACGAGCCCGTCCTCCTCTACGTCGGCCGCATAGAGCCGCTCAAGGGGATCGATATCCTCATCCGCGCCGCCGCCCAGACCGAGGGACGCTTCCGGCTCCTCGTCGTCGGCGGCGACGGCAAGGACGCCGAGCGCAAAGAAGAGCTCCGCCGGCTGGCCGAGGAGCTCGGCATCGCCGGGAACGTCATCTTCCAGGACGCCGTTTCGCACGACCGGCTGCCGCTCTACTACAACGCCGCGGACGTCTGCGTCGTCCCCTCGTACTATGAGAGCTTCGGGCTGGTGGCCCTGGAGGCGATGGCCTGCGGCGTGCCGGTCGTCGCCTCCCGCGTCGGCGGGCTTCGGGAGACCGTGCAGGACGGCCGCACCGGCTACCTGGTGCCCTGGCGCTGCCCGGAGCCGTTCGCCGAGCGGCTAGAGCTCCTCCTCGCGAACGAGCCCCTGCGCCGCAGCCTGGGCCGCATGGCCCGCGGCGCCGTGGAGCGCTACCGCTGGACCGAGGTCGCCACCCGCGTCGAGAACGTCTACCACGAGCTCGTCTCCCAGTACCGTGGCGTCGACGTGGGCGCCCATGTGGCCTAGAATCGCCCTCGCTTGAGCGATCCCCGCAGAGCGCTGGTTATCGTCGCCCACCCGGACGACGCGGAGTTCCTCTGCGCCGGCAGCGTCGCCCGCTGGACTTCCGAGGGCTGGGAGGTGGTCTACGTCCTGGCCACCTCCGGCGACAAGGGCAGCCACGACGAGGGGATGACGACCGAGAAGCTGGCGGCCCTGCGCGAGAAGGAGCAGCGCGCCGCCGCCCGCGTGCTGGGCGTGAGCGAGTGCGTGTTCCTTGGATATCCGGACGGCTTCGTGGAGGACACGCCGGAGTTTCGGGGCAGGCTGGTGCGGGAGATCCGCCGATTCAAGCCCGACGTGATCGTCACCTGGGACCCGTACCGCCTGGGCCATAACCATCGCGACCACCGCGTGACCGGGCAGGTCGCGCTCGACGCCGCCTACCCGCTATCGCGCTCCCACTTGTACTACCCGGAGCAGGTGGAGGAGGGGCTGGAGCCGCACGGAGCGCGAGAGGCGCTCCTTGCTGGGACAGACCGCCCCAACTACCATGTTGACGTGAGCGAGTTCTTTGGCAAGAAGATGCAGGCGCTCCGCTGTCACAAGAGCCAGGTAGGCCGCTACCCATTTGCCGAGCTGCGCAAACGGCTGCGGCAGCGCCTGGAAGAGGTGGGCAAGGAGGCCGGCCTGAAGATGGCCGAGGCGTTCCACCGGATCGAGTGGCGGTAGGGGGAGATGGAGTCGCTCTCGCAGACCACGTTCTGGCTGGCCCTGGCGTTCACGGCCGCCGCGGTCGTACTCTACTGGGGCTACGCCCTTGGCGTGCGGGTGGCCCTGCGCCGGCTGGCCACCAACGGCGACGGCGGCATGACCGTCGCTACGTTCGAGCGGCTGCCGGACTCGTTCGGCAGGCTGGGTAGCCTTGCCACCTGGACGGCGGCGGCGTTCCTGGCCGTGTCGCTCCTGGCCCGCTGGCGCGCCGTGCATCACGCGCCCTGGTCGAACATGTGGGAGTTCACCGTGGCCTTCGCCGGCGGTGTTATGCTCTTCTACATCATCTTCGAGAGATGGTTCGGGCAGAGAACGCTGGGCGCCTTCATCCAGCCCGTCGTCCTGGCGCTGATGGCGGTCTCCGCCGCCTTCTTCCCGTCCACCGTCCGGCCCCTGGTGCCGGCGCTCCAGAACCAGGACCTGCTGGCGATCCATGTGGCGATGATGATCCTGGCCTACAGCGCCCTCAGCGTCTCCTTCGGCGCCGGCGCCATGTACTTGCTGCAGGGCGGGGAGCGCAACCGCTTCCCCCGGCTGCCCAAAGCGGGCGTCCTTGACGAGATCGGCTACCGCTCCGTGATGGTGGGGTTCCCGCTGCTGGCGCTGGGGATCGCCCTGGGGGCGTACTGGGGGAACGCCGCCTGGGGGCGCTACTGGGGGTGGGACCCGAAGGAGACTTCAGCGCTGGTGACCTGGCTCATCTACGCCGCCTACCTGCACACCCGCGGGCTGCGGGGCTGGACGGGGACGCGGGCCGCCGCCATCCTGGTCCTGGGGTTCATCGGCGTGATGTTCACCTACTTCGTCGTGAACCTGTGGGTATCCGGGCTGCACTCCTACGCGGGTGTGTGACGGCCTACATACCCAATGGCCTACCTGTAGGCTTGCCCGCCTAGGGACATGGCTTGAGCCCTGTCCTGGGCCGAGCTGAAGCTCGGCCCCTACGTTGGGGGTTGGGGGTAGGCTGGAGGGAGTAGGGGACCTCCCAGGGCGGTTCTTCGCTTGACATCTGCCCTGCCGGTTGCTATCCTTGCTGTTTGGCGTCTAGTTCTTACGCCGAATACGTGAGACTGCGGTCGAAAGACCTAGCCGACGCGATCGGTGCACCGCTCAAAACCCGCGCCGGTTGAGTGCGAAGTGTCAGGCTTTCGGCCTTTTGTTGCCTGCCTTGCGGCAGGCACATGGAGAGGGATTCGCAGGTTGCCAACGATCAACCAGCTGGTACGTCGTGGGCGGAAGCCGATGGTCAAGAAGACCAAGGCCCCGGCCCTGCGTTTCCATTACAACGCGCTCAAGAACCGGGTGGTGCGCAGCGGGGGCTCCCCGCAGAAGCGCGGCGTATGCACCAACGTGCGCACCCAGACGCCGAAGAAGCCTAACTCCGCCCTCCGCAAGGTCGCCAGGGTCCGCCTGACCAACGGCATCGAGGTCACGGCCTACATCCCCGGAGAGGGCCACACCCTGCAGGAGCACTCGGTCGTCCTCATCCGTGGCGGCCGCGTGAAGGACCTGCCTGGCGTGCGCTACCACATCATCCGGGGCGCGCTGGACGCCCTGGGGGTGAGCGGCCGCCGCCAGCAGCGCAGCAAGTACGGGGCTCGCAAGAGCGAAGGTCCCCAGTAGACTTCGGAGCCTGAGCAGTGCCTCGCAGGGGAAAGGTAGTCCGCCGTCCACGGCCGCCCGACGCAAAGTACGGGAGCGTCTGGGTGGGGATGATGATCAACAAGCTCATGCAGCGGGGCAAGAAGAGCACCGCCGAGCGTATCATCTACGAGGCGCTGGAGACGGCCGCTCAGCGGACCAAGGAGAACCCGGTCCAGGTGTTCGAGACGGCGATCCGCAACGTGATGCCGACGCTGGAGGTGCGGCCCCGCCGCGTGGGTGGCGCTACCTACCAGATACCGCTGGAGGTCCGTCCCTCGCGCCAGCTCTCGCTCTCCATGCGCTGGATTCTGGGCGCGGCGCGGGCCCGTCAGGGACGCCCCATGGCCGAGCGCCTGGCCACCGAAATCGTTGACGCTTTCCGCCAGCAGGGCACCGCGGTCAAACGCCGGGACGACACGCACCGCATGGCGGAGGCGAATAAGGCCTTCGTTCACTACCGGTGGTAACCGCAGCTCAGCCGCGGCCAAAGCTGAAAGCAGCAGCCATGTCAAGGCAAATGCCGATCGAATCATTCCGGAATATTGGGATCATCGCCCACATCGATGCCGGCAAGACCACGGTCACCGAGCGCATCCTGTTCTACACGGGGCGCACCTACAAGATCGGTGAGGTGGACGCCGGTACTGCCGTTATGGACTGGATGGCGCAGGAGCGGGAGCGGGGGATCACCATCACCGCCGCCGCCACAACAACCGCCTGGCGGGACTACGTAATCAATATCGTAGACACGCCCGGCCACGTGGACTTCACGGTTGAAGTCGAGCGCAGCCTCCGTGTCCTGGACGGAGGCGTTGTTGTATTCGAT
>JAUYGU010000007.1 GCA_030690405.1 Dehalococcoidia bacterium
CACGCTGCGCGCCGCGATCGAGCGAGCGGAGGCGCGCGGCGCGCTGGGCGAGGACGTCGGCGGAAAGGGGTTCTGCTTCCGGAGGTACGTGAGGCGCGGCGCCGGGGCCTACGTCTGCGGCGAGGAGACGTCGTTGCTGAACTCGCTGGAGGGGAAGCGGCCCTGGCCGCGCGACCGGCCGCCGTTCCCCACGACCCACGGCCTGTTCGGCGCGCCCACGCTGGTCAACAACGTCGAGACCCTGGCCGCCGTCCCCGCCATCGTGGAGCGCGGGGCGGACTGGTACCGCTCGCTGGGACGGGGCGAAGCGGCCGGCACGAAGCTCTACTCGGTGAGCGGCCGCGTTCGCCGCCCCGGCGTGTTCGAGCTGCCACTGGGCGTGACCGCGCGCGAGCTGGTCCTCGAGCGCGCCGGTGGCATGGCGGAGGGAAGGACGCTCAAGGCGTTCACCCTCGGCGGCGTGTCCGGCGGCCTGCTGCCGGCGGCCGCTCTCGATCTCCCGCTCGACTACGACTCGCCGCCCGGCGAGGGCGCGTTCCTGGGCTCCGGTGGCGTCGTCGTCCTCCACGACGGGGACTGCGTGGTGCGGTTCGCCCGCGACTGCATGCGCTTCTTCGAGACCGAGAGCTGTGGTAAGTGCTACCCTTGCCGGATCGGCGCCGTCCGCTTGCGGGAGTTGCTCGATCAGGCGGTGGGGGTGGCGGAGCGTTCGCTCCCCGGCGAGGAGGCGGCGGCCCGCTACCACGAGCTCTCCGAGGCGATGCGCATCGGCTCGGCCTGCGGCCTCGGGCCGTCGGCAGGTCTGCTCGTGAGCAGCCTCTTCCGCCACTTCCGCGATGAGGTCGAGGAGCACGTGCTGCGCGGGCGCTGCCCGGCGGGGGTCTGCGGGGGCCGCGATGCCTGAGACGTTCGTTGTCGATGGCAGTCCGGTGGAGTTCCGGCCGGGCGAGAGCGTGCTGGAGGCGGCCCAGCGGGCCGGCGCCGCCATCCCGACGCTCTGCTACGACCCGCGCCTGGACCCTGCCGGCTCCTGCCGCCTCTGCCTGGTGCTGGCCGATGGCCGCCCGGCGGCGGCCTGCGCCCTGCCCGCGCAGCCGGACATGCAGGTGACGACCAAGGACGCCGCGCTGGACGATTACCGCCGCACGCTGCTGGAGATGGTCCTGTCGGAGAACCCCGATGACTGCCCGAAGTGCGAACAGCTGGGCCCCTGCGAGCTGCACTCGCTGGCCGAGCAGTACGGCGCGCGGGCCGGCCGCTTCGGCGGCGGCGCGACCAGCGGCGAAGCGAAGGCGGATGACAACCCGTTCATCATCCGCGATTACTCGCGCTGCATCTACTGCTACCGCTGCACGCGTATCTGCGGCGACGTGGAGATGGCGCACGCCATCGTTCCCATCGGCCGTGGCTTCGAGACGAAGATCGCCACCGCCTTCGATGGCGGGCTGAAGGAGAGCCCCTGCACGTTCTGCGGGCAGTGCGTTCAGACCTGCCCGACGGGCGCGCTGTTCGACAAGAAGATGTTTGGCAGGGCGAAGGCGGAAGAGGTTACCCGCGTGCCCACGGTGTGCAACTTCTGCGGCACCGGCTGCGGCATCAACCTGCACGTGGCTGGCGGCGAGGTGATCGGCACGACGCCGGACTTCGGCGCGCCCGCGAACGAGGGTGCGCTCTGCGTGAAGGGACAGTTCGCATGGGACTTCATCCACAGCCCCGACCGGCTGACCACGCCCCTGATCAAGGCCGACGGCCGCTTCCGCGAGGCCACCTGGGAAGAGGCGCTCGATCTGGTAGCCTCGCGCTTCCGCGAGATCAAGGACCGTCATGGCCCGGACGCGTTCTGCCTGTGGGCCTCCTCCCGCACCGTCAGCGAGGCGAATTACCTGTTCCAGAAGCTCGCGCGCGCGGTTGTCGGCACCAACAACGTCGATAACTGCGCCCGTACCTGACACGCCCCTACGGTCGCCGGTCTGGCGGTCATGGTAGGACGGGGAGCGATGAGCAACTCGATCGCGGAGCTGGAGCGGTCACCGCTGATCATGGTCGTCGGCTCCAACATGACGGAGACGCATCCCGTCATCGCGCTGCGCATCAAGAAGGCGGTGCGAAACGGCTCTCGCCTCATCGTCGCCGACCCGCGCAACATAGAGCTGACGCGTCTGGCGCATCGCCACCTGCGGCTCAACGTGGGGACGGACATCGCCCTGTTCAACGCCATGGCCCACGTCATCATCAGGGAGCGCCTGTACGACGAGGGCTACGTCAGCGGGCGGGTGGATGGGCTGGAGGATATGGCGCGCCACGTGGAGAAGTACACGCCGGAGGCGGCTGAGGAGATCACCGGCGTCCCGGCGGAGGAGATCGCGGCCGCCGCCCGGGAGTACGCGAAGGCGGAGCGGGCCGCCATCTGCTACACGCTTGGCATCACGGAGCACTCCTGCGGCGTCCACAACGTGCAGGCGCTGGCCAACCTGGCGCTGCTCTGCGGGAACTTCGGGATCGAAAACGCTGGCGTGAACCCCCTGCGCGGTCAGAATAACGTCCAGGGCGCGGGCGACGTCGGTTGCCTCCCCAGCGACTTGCCCGGCTACCAGAAGGTGCAGAAGGACGAGGCGCGCGCCCCCTACGAGCGCGAGTGGGGCGTCAGCATACCGGAACGGCCTGGTATCACCAAGGTCCACGCCATCGACGAGATCCTGAAGGGGAACGTCCGCTGCGTCTACATCATGGGCGAGAACACGGTGATCAGCGACGCCAACTCCTCGAAGACGCGGCGGGCGCTTGAGGCCGTGGAGTTCCTGGTGGTGCAGGACATCTTCATGACCGAGACCGCCGAGCTGGCGGACGTCGTCCTGCCCGCCGCCACGTTCGCCGAGATGGACGGGACGTACACGAACACGGAGCGCCGCGTCCAGCGCGTGCGCAAGGCGGTCGAGCCGCCCGGCCGGGCGCGGCCAGACGCCGACATCATCTGCGACCTGGCCAGCCGCCTCGGTTACCCGATGTCCTACGCGCATCCCTCGGAGATATGGGACGAGGTGGCGCGGAACACGCCGATCCTGGCGGGCATCTCCTACGAGCGGCTGGACCGGGAGGGCGGGCTCCAGTGGCCCTGCCCCACGCACGACCACCCCGGCACGAAGTTCCTGCACCAGGACTTCTTCGTCACCGGCCGCGGCCAGCTGGCGCTCGTCGACCACATTCCGGTAGCCGAGCCGCCGGATGGGGAGTACCCGCTGCTGCTCACCACCGGCCGCCACCGGGAGCTCTACCACACGAACACGCAGACCTCGCGGGCGCCCGGCATCCTGGAGCTGGTGCCCCACGAGTTCGCGGAGGTGAGCCCGCAGGACGCCGCCGCACTCGGCCTCGCCGACGGCGAACCCATCTACGTCGTCTCGCGGCGGGGGCGTGTGCAGGCGAGGGTCAGGGTGACGGACGTCTCGCCGCCCGGCGTGGTGTTCATGAGCTTCCATTTCCCCTGGGAGACGCCCACGAACGAGCTTACGACCGACGTGTACGACCCGATCACCGAGACGCCGGAGTTCAAGGCCTGCGCCGTGCGGATCGAGCGTCTGGCCGATGCCGCCGGGGGGACGCCCTGATGCCCGACCAGCCGGCGGTCTCGTTCGATGCGCTGCTGCCGCCGCAGATCGCCGAGGCCTGCGAGCGGGTGGGCGCCGCTAAGGCGCGCATGGACCTCGTGTCCACGCTGGTGCTGGCGGGGCTGGCCGGCGCCTTCATCTCCCTGGGCGCGATGCTATTCACGGTCACGGTCACGGAGGCGGAGTTGGGCTTCGGGCCGACGCGGATACTGGGCGGCGTGGCGTTCAGCCTGGGGCTCGTCCTCGTCGTCATCGCGGGGGCGGAGCTGTTTACCGGAAACACGCTGATAATCATGGCTTGGGCCAGCCGCAAGGTCTCGACGCCGCTGCTTTTGCGGAACTGGGGGCTGGTGTACGCGGGGAACTTCGCCGGCGCGATCCTCACGGTGCTGCTGGTGTACGCCTCGCAGCAGTGGGAGTTCAGCGACCACCAGATCGGAGCGACCGCGCTCAAGGTCGCGAACAACAAAGTGAACCTGGGCTTCGGCCAGGCGGTAGCGCTGGGGATCCTCTGCAACGCCCTCGTCACCCTCGCCGTGTGGCTGGCGCTCAGCGCCCGCGGCATCATCGATAAGATCGTCGCCATCGTCTTCCCGATCACGGCCTTCGTGGCCGCCGGCTTCGAGCACAGCGTCGCCAACATGTACTTCATCCCTATGGGCCTCCTGCTCAAGGAGGAGCCGTCCGTGCGTGAGGCGGCGGGGCTGTCTGAGGGTGCGCTGTCCGGCTTGACCTGGGGCGACTTCCTGCTGGCGAACCTGCTGCCGGTGACCATCGGCAACATCATCGGTGGCGCGGTGCTCGTCGGCGCTGTCTACTGGTTCGTCTACCTGCGGCAGGACCGGGCGGGGTCCGCGGCAGACTGAGCGCTCAGCGTTCCCACAGGCCCAGTTGCGCCCGGCCCTGCGGCTGGAGGTTCGTCCCGTGAATGCCGAGCAGCCGGAAGCGGTCGCCGGGTTGAGCCGCCTTGTCGAGGAGGGCTGCCGCGGCGGCGGCGAGTTGCTCCGCGCTGTCCACTCCCTCGGCGAGGCTCATCTGGCGCGTGATCGTCCGGAAGTCGCTGTAGCGCAGCTTGAGGACGACGGTTCGCGCCGTCACCGACTGCTCCCGCAGGCGCCGGGCGACGTCCTCCGCCACCCCGGCGAGGACGCGCCGCAGCTCCGGGCCGTCGGGCAGGTCGCGCGGGAAGGTGGTCTCGGCGCCCACGGACTTGCGCTCGTGTTCGGTCTCCACGGCGCGGTCGTCCTTGCCGGAGGCCATCTGCAGGAACCACTCGCCGCGCACGCCGAAGCTGGCCGTTAGCGCCGCCAGGTCGGCCCGCGCCAGCTCCCCGATGGTGCGGACGCCTGTCCGGATGAGCGCCCCCTCCGCCTTGGGGCCGACGCCCCAGAGGGAGCGCACCGGCAGCGGCGCCAGGAACGAGGCCTCCTCTCCCGGCGGCACCACCACCAGGCCGTCGGGCTTCCCCGTCTCCGAGGCGATCTTGGCGACGGTCTTGTTGGTCCCGACGCCGATCGATATGGTGAGCCCGGTCTCCTCCTTCACCCGCCGCTTGATCTCGCGGGCCAGCGCCTCCGGCCCGCCGTGAGCGTTGGCCTGCTCGCTGGCGTCCAGGAACGCCTCGTCCAGCGATAGTGGCTCAACCAGCGGGGTGATGCTGCGGAAGATCGCCATCACGCGGCGGGAGACCTCGCCGTAGCGGTCGAAGCGGGGGGAGAGGCGGGCCGCCTCGGGGCAGAGGCGGAGGGCGCGGCTCATCGGCATGGCGGAGTGGACGCCGAAGCGGCGCGCCTCGTAGGAGGCGGCGGCGACGACGCCGCGCCCCTCCGGCGGCCCTCCGACGACGACGGGCTTGCCGCGCAGCGCCGGGTTATCCAGCTGCTCCACCGAGGCGTAGAAGGCGTCCAGGTCCGCGTGCAGGATCGTCCTCGGCATGTTCACATGATAGCGTTCGTCCGCCTTCGCCGGTGATACACTGGTGACACATGGCGATAGAACCCAAGCCGACACGCCGCCGCTACCGAACCGGCGATGAGGCGCTGGACGCGAAGATCGCGGAGCTCGTCGAGGCCAGCGGCATCGAGAGCGATAGCGACCTGCTGACCGAGATGCTCACCTCCTGCTTCCGCGTGGCCCGCGACCGCGCCGACCGCGGCGAGATGAAGCTGGTCAACGCGGCGCTCAAGGAGTTCGCCTACGCCTTCAAGGTGTTCAAGGCGTACCGCGGCGTGCGGAAGGTGAGCATCTTCGGCTCCTCGCGGTCGAGCCCGGAGGACCCGGACTACGACTGCGCCCGCTCCTTCGCGAGGGCGATGGCGGAGCGCGGCTGGATGGTGATCACGGGCGCCGGGCCCGGCGTGATGGAGGCCGGACACGAGGGCGCCGGCGCCGATCGCAGCTTCGGGGCGGCGATCCGCCTGCCGATGGAGGTCGAGCCTAACGTCGTCATTGAGGGCGATCCCAAGCTGATCAACTTCAAATACTTCTTCACCCGCAAGGTGACGTTCCTGAAGGAGTCGAACGCGTTCGCGCTCTTCCCGGGCGGCTTCGGCACCCTGGACGAGGCGTTCGAGCTGCTCACGCTCATGCAGACCGGCAAGAGCGACCTGCACCCGGTGGTCCTCCTGGAGGCCGAAGGCGGACACTACTGGCTGGAGTGGCGGCGCTTTATGGAGGAGAACCTGGCCGGCCATGGCCTCATCTCACCAGAGGACCTGGACCTGGTCTACATCACGGACAGCATCGAGTCCGCGGTCGGCGAGATAGAGGGGTTCTACCGGAACTACCACTCGCAGCGCTATGTCGACGGGACGCTTGTCCTCCGTCTCCAGCGGCTGCCGGATGCGGCGTCGCTGGCGCGGCTTTCGGAGGAGTTCGCGGACATCCTGCGCTCAGGCGCTATGCGGGCGACGGCGCCATCCGAGGCGGAGGCCGCGGAGGGGGATGTACCGGAGCTGCCGCGGCTGGCGCTGGACTTCAACCAGCGCAGCTTCGGCCGCCTGCGCTGGCTGATCGACGCGCTCAACGGGTTCTAGAACCGCGGAATCGCGATGCCGTTGTAGGGGCGACCTTCAGGTCGCCCGCGGCGGAGGGGAGTGCGGGCCTCAGCCGCGAGGGGGCGCGCCGGGCAGGGCTGAAGCCCTGCAGCTACCGTGTATCTCCCGCGCTACCGCCCGTGGAACTCCGCCGGGCGCTTCTCCAGGAACGCCTTGATCGCCTCCCGGTTGTCCTCCGTCATGGCGGTCATGATCATCCCCTCCGCCTCGGCGTCCAGCAGCTTCGAGTAGTCGGAGACCAGCCCCAGGTTCATGTTCTGCTTCATGCGGGCCAGGGCGATGGGCGGCCCCTTGGCGATCCGCTCGGCGAAGGCGCGCGTTTCGGCGGCGAGATTGTCGTCGGGGACGACGCGGTTCACCATGCCGATGCGCTCCGCCTCGCGGGCGTCGATCAGCTCACCGGTGAAGTACAGCTCGCGCGCCTTGGCCGGCCCGACGAGACGCTGGAGCATCCAGGTGCCGCCGTAGTCGCCGGAGAAGCCGATGCGCACAAAGGCGGTGCCGAGGCGGGCGCTCTCGCCGGCGATGCGAATGTCGCAGGCGAGGGCGAGGCTGAGGCCAGCCCCGGCGGCCGGGCCGTTGATCATGGCGATCGTCGGCTTGGGCATCTCGTGCAGCAGCCGCGAGGCCTCCTCGTTGCGCCGGAGGCGGGCCACCGGGTCCTCCTGCGGCAGCGTTTCGCCGGAGGCCATGCCGGCGATATCGCCGCCGGCGCAGAAGCCGCGACCGGCGCCGGTCAGGACCAGGCAGCGCGCGTCTTTGTCGTCGGCCACCTTCTGGATGACGCCGGGCAGCATGTCCAGCAGTTCGCCGCTGAGGGCGTTCAGCTTATCGGGGCGGTTCAGCGTGACCGTGGCGATGCGGTCGGAGATGTCCAGCAGGATGATGTCGGACGTCGTTGTCATAAGCGGCCTCCTTGTCGAACCGGCCCCTATCATATGGCAAAGGGAGCGGCTAGAAAAGGCGGCTCTGGTCTTGCGCCAGGTTGTATAATGCATCCCCACGGTGCTGCCGGCGGCGGCACCGCACATCGCACAGGAGGCGCCCCATGCTCACACGCCTAGACCGAATGCTCCTCGCCGTCCGCGACCGGGAGGCGGCCGCGGATACGTTCTGCGATATCCTCGGCGCCGAGCGCGTGCGCGAGGACACCAGCGTGCTCCTGGCGGCGCGGCGGACGGTGGTGCAGGCCGGGATATCGGAGTTCGAGCTGCTGGAGCCGGCGGGCGACGGCCCCGTCGCGGCGCAGCTGGAGCGCTGGGGCGAGGGGATCTTCGCCGCCGGGTTCGCCACGGCGGACGTCCCGGCTCTGGCCGCCCGCCTCTCGGCACGGGGCATCGAGCACAGCGAAGAGAATGGGCGGCTGTTCATCGCCGCTGGCCAGACGCCCGGGATGAACACCGTCATCTCGCCCGACGAGCCGCGCTCGCCGGTGGGGCTGATCAAGTGTCTGTATGAGGTGACGAACATCGTCGACGATCACGCGAGCGCCGCCGCGTTCTACGCCGACATCTTCGGGCTTGACGCTTCGCGGTTCTCGCCCATCCACAGCGAGCGCTACGGCTACAGCGGCACGCTCACGCTGTTCAACCCGCCGCAGCAGCTTGACCGCATCGAGCTGACCCAGATCACGGAGCCGTCGCTGGCGATGGGCCGCTACTACGCCCGGCGGGGACAGAGCGTCTATATGTGCTACGTGGAGACGGACGATGTGCAGGCGGTGCAGCGGCGGCTGCAGGCGCGGGGTGCCCGCTACGCCGGCCGCTCGGACGACCCCAACCCGGAGGGGCTGTTCATCCACCCGACGGCGCTGCACGGGATGCTGATGGGGGTCTCCCGCACGAACCTGGCCTGGGCCTGGTCCGGCCGCCCGGAGCTGGCGCGCCGCTAGTTTCGGTGGGCGCGCAGGTGGGCAGTGGCCGCGCCGATGGCTAGGGCGGCCAGCACACCGTTGACGATAAAGGCGGTGTTCCCCATCGCTTCAGCGTAGGGGAGCGCGCTGGCGACCGCCGCGACCAGAGCCAGCACCAGCCAACCCTGTGGGTGTCGGCCCGGCGCGAGAGCCAGCAGCGCCGCCGCCGCGAACAGAGCCGAAATCGCCAGGGCGACGCTTCCGAAAGCGATGTACACGGCGTCGGCGTTGTCTTTGTACTCGGCGAAGACTTTGGAGATTATGACGCCGGCCAAGAAGGCGAAGAATCCGGCGATGCCGACGAGGACCGCGGCCGCGGCGAGCCTTGCGACGCCCATAGCTGCCCTCTCTTGGCCCGCCAGAGGCCATTGTAGCACCGTCCGGCTGCTCACCGCCGTCAGGCGGGCAGCACGCGTATCTTCGCCGCCACCGCCAGGCCGAGCGAGACGTTCTGCCCGTTGCCGGTATCGATCACCAGCACGCCGGTCGACGGCACCAGCTCCCGCACCGTGATCTCGTTCCCGGGCCGGACGTTGCCCCGCTCCAGGTAGCGCAGCAGCTCCGCGTCCTCCTCCAGCTCTTCCGAGATGAATCGGACGGTGGCGCTGTCGCCCTCCTTGAGGCTGTTCATGGGTACGAGGTTGGGGTCAAGCTTCGCGCCGGTGCCGGGGATCGGGCTGCCGTGGGGGCAGGTCAGCGGGTGGTTGAGGATCTCGTACAGCGCCTCCTCGACGCGCGGCGAGACGCCGTGCTCGAAGCGGTGCGCCTCCTCGTGCGCCTCCGCCCAGCCGAGACCGAGGATGTCCGTGAGGAACCGCTCGGATAGGCGGTGGCGGCGGGCGACGTTCTCGGCCAGCTTGAGCCCCTTGGGGGTGAGCCGGATCACCTTCCTGTCGTCGATCTCCACCATGCCGTCGCGCTCCATGCGGTGGACGGTGGCCCAGGCGGTGGGGGGCGTGACCCGCATCCAGCGCGCCAGTCGGGCGGAGATGACGGTCTCACCCTCCGTCTGGAGGCTGTAGATGGTCTGGAGGTA
>JAUYGU010000008.1 GCA_030690405.1 Dehalococcoidia bacterium
AACGCTGCCCAGCAGCTCCAGGCTGGAGAGGTCGTGGGCGGCGGGCCAGCGCTCCCCGTGGCCCATGAACATGCGGATCGCGGTCGGCGAGGTGTAGAGGACGGTGACGCCGTACTTCTCGATGATGTCCCACCAGCGGTCGAGCTGGGGGTAATCCGGAGCGCCTTCGTACATCACCAGGGAAGCGCCGTGCATGAGGGGGGCGTAGACGATCGAGCTGTGGCCCGTCACCCATCCGACGTCCGCGGTGCACCAGTAGACGGAGTCTTCGCGGATGCCGAACACCCAGCGGTAAGTGGCGTAGTTGAAGACGAGGTAGCCGCCGGTGGAATGGACGATACCCTTGGGTTTGCCGGTGGTGCCGGAGGTGTAGAGGATGTAGAGGGGATGGGTCGCTTCCAGCGGCTTCGGTTCCACGCGAAGCTCCGCTTCCGTGAGCAGGTCGTCGAGTGGGAAGTCGCGCCCCTCGCGCATGGGGACATCGGCGCCGGTCCGGCGGATGACGATGGACTTCTCGACGCACGGCGCGAGGGCCATCGCGTCGTCGGCGATGGCTTTCAGGTCGAGCACCCGGCCGCGGCGGTAGCCGCCATCGGCGGTGACCAGGAGCCTGGCGCCGACGTCGTTCATGCGGTCGGCGAGGGCCTGGGCGCTGAAGCCGGAGAAGACGACGGTATGGACGGCGCCGATGCGGGCGCAGGCGAGCATGAAGATCGGCAGCTCCGGGACCATCGGCAGGTAGAGCGCCACGGCATCCCCCTTGCCGATGCCGAGCCGCTTCAAGACGGAGGCGTAGCGGTTGACCTCGCGGTAGAGGGTGGAGTAGCTGAGGACTCGGGAGTCCCCGGGCTCGCCCTCCCAGTAGATCGCGACCTTGCTCTTGCGCCAGGAGTGGACGTGGCGGTCCACGCACAGATAGGAGGCGTTGAGAAGGCCGCCGGCGAACCAGCGGGCGAATGGCGGGTCCCACTCCAGCACCGAGTCCCAGGGCCGGAACCATTCCAGCTTACGAGCCTCGTCCGCCCAGAACGCCTCCGGGTCCTCTATGGACCTCGCGTAAAGCTCCTGGTACTTCCTGAGCGGCCAGTAACTGTCGGCCGGCATACGTCCTCCCACCCCCGCAGCGGGGCGTCAACGAGGGAGTGTACCCCGGAAAGGGAGGGCGGGGAAGGAGGTGTCCGCCCCGTGATGCCGCCGCTTGCCGGCAGCGTCGGGTCGTCGCCGCGAGTCACGGTGGGAACGGGCCGTTGGGCCCCTGCACATCGGGCCGGATGGACGCTGGGCCAAGGAGGCGCCGCCGCTATCGTGTGCTTGGACGCAGATGAGACCCGGGAAGGAGTGATGGAGATGTACTGGCTGAAGGCCTGCCCCCGCTGCCGCGGTGACCTGCACGAAGAGAAGGACTTCTACGGAGCCTACGTGGGCTGCATCCAGTGCGGCTACGTACTCAACTCGCTAGAGGAGGATGCGCTCCGCCTTACAGGGATACTGGAGCGGGAGAAGGCGGGCTCCGCCGAAAGAGCGGCGTGAGCCCCCAGGCGGCCGGCGTCAGTCCAGACGGCGCGCCTTGCGCTCCGCGATGAAAGCGGCGGCCTCCGAACGGCGGCGGAGGTTGAGCTTGCTCAGGATGCTGGAGACGTAGTTCTTCACCGTTTTATCGCTCAGGAAGACATCCTGGGCGATCTCTTTGTTGGTCTTGCCCTCAGCGATCAGCGTGAGTATCTTGCGCTCCTGCGGCGATAGCGTGGACAGCTCGTCGCCTTCGCCGCTCGCGAGGTGGCGCATCCGCTCCAGCACCCTGTCCGTGACGGCCGGGTCGAGCAGGGACTCGCCCTTGGCCACCTTCTCGATCGCCTCGGCCAGGCTCTGGCCGCGGGTCTGCTTGAGGAGGTAGCCGGACGCGCCGGCCATTATCGAGCCGAAGAGCGCCTCATCGTCGGCGTACGACGTGAGCATGATGACCTTCGTCTCGGGGCGTTCCTCGCGTATCGCGCGGCAGGCCTCGACGCCGTTGCCGTCGGGCAGACGAATGTCCATGATCACCACGTCGGGCTGGGCCTGGCGGGCGACTCTGACGGCGTCCTGGGCGGTACCCGCCTCGCCAACGACTGAGAAGCCGGGGCGCCGTTCCAGCAAAGTGCGCAGGCCCATGCGGACGACCTCGTGGTCATCGACGATGAGGATGCTGACGGTCCCTTCGGGCATGGGTCTATTCTCGCACGCCGCGCAAGGGGAGTTCGAGCCTCACCTGGGTGCCGCGCCCGGCGACGCTCTCCACGGAGAGGCTGGCGCCCAGTCCGCGGGCGCGCTCCTCCATGTTCCGGAGCCCGCGCCGGTCGGCTGGCCTTTCCGCATCCGGGTCGAATCCGACACCGTCGTCCGCGATCTCCAGCCGCACCGAATTGGGCGCCGTCGTCAGCTTCACGCGGAGAGAGGACGCCTGGGCGTGGCGGGTCACGTTGCTCAGCGCCTCCTGGGCGATGCGGAACAGCGACGTGGCCTCGTCCTCCGTTAGAGCGCCGTCGAGGTCGCCTTCGAGCGTGAGCTCGGTATCGATGAGGGCGTTGACGCGCACGCCCTGTACGAGGTCCTGGAGGGCAGACTTGATGTCTCCCTGCCGCACATCCGGACGCAGATCGAAGATGTAGCTCCTGATGTCCTGGATCACCTTGTTCAGATCGTCCATCGCCTTCTCAAGATCGGCCGCGACCTCGTCCGGCCGCTCGAGCATCCGCTCGGCGCAGTCCTCCAGCCGGAGCACGACGGCGTAAACCGACTGAATGGCGCCGTCGTGGAGGTCCATGCCGATGCGCTCCCTCTCCTCCAGAAGGGCCAGGCTTCGCAACTGCTCGTAGAGCCTGCTGGTCTCCACGACGACGGCCGTCCAGTGCGCGAACGTCCGCAGAAGCTCCGCCTGGTGTTCCGTAAACTCGGTGCGCTTCCGGTTGCCCACCGTTAGCGTCCCCAGCACCTTCCCCTTTCCGGAGAAGGGGACCGCTATCAGGGAAACGAGCCCCTCTTCCTTGACCAGCGTCGCCGGCCTATCTCTCAGACGGTCATCCGACTGGTAGTCCGTCACCATCACGGGCGCGCCCGTCTCAAGGGCAAGGCCCTGAAGGCCGCGGTCGCGGACGAGCGTCAGCGCGCGCATGGCGTGGGTCTGAAGGCCGGACTGGGCGGCCATGTCCAGCTGACGCCCGTCCGGCGAGAGGAGCATGAGGGCCGCTACGTCCGTTTGAAGCAGGCCCTTGGCCCGGACCACGATTGAGTCTAGAAGCCCCTGCGTGTCCGGCGAAGCTGTGACCTCCTCCCCCAACTCAAACAACGCCTTCCACTCCTCCGCGCGCGACCTCTCGAGCTCGCTCAGCTCTCGCAGCTCGCGGGCTCTGCGTTCCAGCTCGCGGTTCTGCTCGTCGATGCGGCCGTAGACACCCCGCAGCAGCCAGAAGATGAAGGACGAGAAGATGACGGCGCCCACGGCGACGACGATCGTCGCGACGACCTCCGGCCACAGCCCCGGCAGCGCCCGGTTCAGGAAGAGATCGGTGGTAAGGCCGAGGGCGAGGGCGAACACCACCGGGGCCACTATGGCCAGCAGCCGCAAGGTGCCGAGGTTCAGGAGATTTCTGCTACTTCGCGCCATCTATGACAATTATAGCGCGGGGCGA
>JAUYGU010000024.1 GCA_030690405.1 Dehalococcoidia bacterium
GGCAAGACCCTCATCGCCCGCGCTGTGGCCCACGAGACCAGCGCCTACTTCGTCCACATCAACGGCCCGGAGATAATCCATAAGTTCTACGGGGAGAGCGAGGCCCACCTGCGGAACATCTTCGAGGAGGCCGCTCGCCAGGCGCCTGCCATCGTCTTCATCGATGAGATCGATGCTATCGCCCCCAAGCGGGAGGAGGCTCGCGGCGATCAGCAGGTGGAGCGGCGGGTGGTGGCCCAGCTCCTGGCCCTCATGGACGGCCTGGAGTCGCGGGGGCAGGTCATCGTCATCGGCGCCACCAACGTCCCCAATCTCCTGGAGCCGGCGTTGCGGCGGCCTGGCCGCTTCGACCGTGAGATCGTCATCAGCATCCCAGATAGGGATGGCCGACGCGAAGTCATGGACATCCACTCCCGTGGCATGCCCCTGGCCGAAGATGTCGATCTCGACCGGCTGGCCGCCATCACCCACGGCTACGTGGGCGCGGACCTGGAGGCCCTGTGCAGGGAAGCGGCCATGATCACCCTGCGCCGCCTCCTGCCGGACATCGACTTCGCCCAGGCCTCCATCCCCTACGAGCGGCTCCTGGAGTTGGAAGTGACCATGGATGACTGCCTGGAGGCCCTGAAGGAGGTCGAGCCCTCGGCTATCCGCGAGGTGTTCACCGAGGTGCCCGACGTGCGCTGGGACGATATCGGCGGCCTGGAAGACATAAAGCGGCTGCTGGTGGAGACGGTGGAGTGGCCCCTGAAGTACGACAAGCTGTTCCAGCACGCCAGGACCACCGCGCCCAAAGGCATCCTCCTCTACGGCGCGCCGGGAACGGGCAAGACCCTTGTCGGCAAGGCCGTGGCCACAGAGAGCGAGGTCAACTTCATCTCCGTAAAGGGCCCGTCCCTCCTCTCCAAGTGGGTGGGCGAGTCCGAACGCGGCATACGTGAGGTGTTCAAGAAGGCGAAACAGGCCTCACCCTGCATCGTCTTCTTCGACGAGATCGACGCCCTCGCTCCTCGCCGTGGGGCGGGCGGCGGTGACTCCCATGTGGCCGAGCGGGTGGTCAGCCAACTGCTCACGGAGATGGATGGCATCGAAGAGCTGAAGGGGGTAGTAGTGCTGGCCGCCACCAACCGCCTGGACATGGTAGACCCCGCCCTTCTGCGGGCCGGCCGCTTCGAGGTGCTTGTCGAACTGCCGGCGCCCGACCGGGCGGCCAGGCTGGCCATCTTCCAGGTACATACACGCGACAAGCCCCTGGCCACTGACGTGGAGCTGGATTCGCTGGCCGATCAGACGGAGGGTCTGGTGGGGGCGGACATCGAGGCTACCTGTCGCCGGGCTTCGATACTGGCCATTCGCGAGTTCGTGGAGAAGAAGCCCGAAGCGACAGACTACGGCAGCTTCCGTATCGCCAGGCGCCACTTCGCGAAGGCGATGGAAGCCCAAGGGCTTGCCTCGGCGCGATCCGCCCCGAGGGCGGAGGCCTTGCTATCCGCGTGACGCTGGTGGCGGAGGCGCCTTCTATCGGCCAGGAGTCTGGCGGCGGCCGTTCTCTTTGCCGTTTTCGCGGGCCAGCGTTAGGTTGATCACCCCGTTGTTCAAGGTCCAGTCCAGGCTGTCGGGTCTGGCCTCACCCGGGAGTGCCACCTCTCCTCTGTAGTCCCTGAACTTTCCCCTGGCCGAAAGCTTCAAGGTATGATCCTCGAGCTCAACCCGGATGGAGTGTTCATCCGCTCCGGGAACCTCGGCCACAACAAGGATGCGGTTCCCCTCATCGAAGATGTCCACGATGGGCTCGACCGATTCAGGGATCAGCGGTGCTGACTGCTTGGGCACGGGCCGCGCCGGCTGCGAGTGATTCCGGCCCAAGGACGTAGCCCCGTATCCTCGCTGAGGGGAGCCTCGGCTCACCCCCGTCGACGTCCTAGGAGGGATGCTCCTGATATTCCCGATCCGCGCTCCCAGGTTGACATTCCAGCCCTCATCTCCGCCACCTGCCCCTCCTCTTGTGAAAAGAGGCCCTCTTCTATTTCGCATGTACCCTCCCTGGCTTCGGCGGTCTTCTGCCTTCCCCGCAGGGCGGGCCCGACCGGCAGACGGTTCCGAAGCCCCGTCTCCAAAGGGGGCTTGGCGTCATCGCTTTGGACGCCACCCGAACCTTGGAGTTGGCGACCTCATTATGGGTGGCGGGTGATAGGGAGCGCAACCGCTCCTGCCTTGGGAGGCAAGTACATATTGCGTAAACACTTGCCCTGCAAGGCTGTGGGTGCCTTTCGCTACGCAGATATTCGGCAGCCACTGGTATCTAATCTCACCGAAATCGAACTCAGCGAGGCGCTCAGCGACTTGAGCAACAGCGCCCCCAACTGGTCACCCAGGCCATCCAGATTGGCGACCTACTGGCGCTGTTGCTCAAGTCTGGCCAGTTCACTTTCCAGCGCGGCTCGCAGAAACGCAGGCTGTTGTCGCCACAATTCGCTTATCTGCCACCCGTGAGAACCCGCAGCTCGGCGCCGGAGTAGGGAGCGGGTCCTACTTCGGCAGCGGTCAGCCTCACGGCCCCAGCCGGTCCAACGCCTGACCTCGCCGGAGCTCGACTGGGCCTGATGGCCTGATATGCCGCGGAGGAAGTTTCTCTGCTCATGCAGCCAGCAAATGCTAAGGCTCTCAGCAATTGGTCACAACTTGGTCACCAAGTTGGTGACCAACCCTGCCACCGGCTGGCACGGGACGGGATCGCGGGCCTCGATCTCAGATACGAAATGGGCCTAAAATCCACGTAACGGGAGGCCGTGGGACGGCCTGCACCGAACTTCAAAACCGTTGTGAGCCGGACTTGGCCTCTGAGGCATGAGCTCCGGCGTAAAGAACCGCCTGCCAGCAAGTCGGCCGCCGGCGGCGATCCGCGGCGGCGAGGAGGCTGAACCGGAAGAAAGTTCGGGTCTTCCCCCGGTGCGGGGAGCCATTCTACAGAAATCGGCACCGAAGCGCTCTCGCCTATCTAGGACGAACAGGGGTGAATAGAGAGCCTTCGGCGTAATCGATGCCAGCTCAGGGCCTTCGACGACCATTCGCTGTCGCCATAGCCGTCTGCTCCAGAGTAAGAGGCGCCATAGGCCACCGCGTCCCAGATTGGGCCGAGACCACAGAGATCGCGCCACTCGATTTTGCCGCTGACCGGAACCGGGTGGCCGCTGAATGTGAAGTCCGGGGCGGCGACGGCCAGCAGGCTGTGGCACCTGGGGCAAAGCGGTGCGGCCTCCGCGGCAGTGCCCAGCTACCTGCGGCGCGCTGGCAGCAGTGGGGCGCGGCCAGCGACGGCTGCCGTGAACGCAGCGGCGACGATGAGGATCGTCGACCCGTTGGCGAAGTTAGCGACGTCATGATCGAAAGTGAAACTCCCCCTGCCACGGCCCTCTCCACCACTGGGTCGCGGACTGTCGTCTACTCGGCGTCGCGCTTAAAACCTCTCACATGCTGTGTAGGCCACCTTCGCCGCCACCTGGCATTTGCCTGCCTCTACATACGGTGCCTCAGGAACGCCGTAACTGACGCCTGCTCCATCGGATGAGGCTGTGAAGCTGACTGGCCCTGCTCCCACTGAAAGCGCAGGGGCTACCCCACATTCATTGATGGTGACGCCTACGCCTACTCCTACCCCAGCGCAGCTTGCCGATGCTTCCGCAACCACTCCCGGCCCACTCGGGGCCAGCCCACCCCCACCGGCGCTAACGCCGCCGCCAACGCCGACACCCATCTCGACGCAGACTGACGTGCCTTCCGAAGTGTGACATATCTGGCCGCCCAGACCCAGCCCCGCATAAAAAGAGCCGCCGATGCACCAGAGGCCTGATGGGTCACGCAGATTAACCGGATTGCTATTGACGTATGCGTACAGGTTAGCTTGGCCTCCGCCGAACAGGGCCGGATCGCGGGCGGTCCAACGGCCGCTGGCCGCGTCGTAGTCCCTGAATCCAAAGCGGACTAGTCCTGTAGCCGTGTCGTCCAGACCACCAGCAAAGCCAATCGGGAGGTCGAAGGCAGCGTTACTGTCGCTGAGCTTAACGCCGAAGCTATCGTACTCTATGACTTTCACGGCCGTACCGGCTGCATCGGTCACTACCCTGGGTGTGCCCAGGTGATCCGTTGAGACGTAGTACCAGGCGCCGCCACGCTGGAGGGCGAAGAGAAGCCCGCTATCGTCGTAGTAGTAGTCCGTGAGTATTCCGCCTGGGTCCCTTGCCGCCGTTATCTGGAAGGAATCGCCTGGGTCGCCGTAGAGGTACTGGTAGCTGCCGGCGGCGTCCGTCCGCGCCACCCGCCGGCCCAGCGCGTCGTATGCATACGTGACCGTCTGGCCGCCGACGGTCGCCGAGAGCAGCTCGCCAGTGGCGCTGTACGAGAACGTGTCGCTACCTCGCTGAGAGAGGAAGCCATCGGCATTGAACTGGTAGGCGACCCCGCCCTGCTGCATGAGCCGGTCCTGAGTGTCATAGGTTGCGGACGAGGATAGTGTGCTCGTGCGGTTGCCGTTGAGGTCGTAGCCGTAGCTTTCGACTGTCGTCGCGTCCCGCTGGACTTGAACGACACGATCGTCCGCGTCATAGGTGTAAGCGTAGGTGTGGGGCGTGCCTCCAACCGTTTCTACCTTCTGCAGCACACGGCCGACGTTATCGTAGGTCAGCTGGATGTTGTACGCCTGCTGGCCATTCGCTACGTGATCGCGGCTCGCAGTGCGAGCAAGGCTGTCGTAGCCGAGGGTCAGAGTTGAGGTGCCATCGCTGATCGCGGCCGGCGCTCCGCCGGGACCGCTGCGTGTGATCGTGAACGGGCCGATGTCCGTTACCAGACCATCGGTGTCGCGGGTTAACAGGTGTTGAAGTGTGTCTGTGCCGCTGTTGAGAGTCATGCCGGTGAGGAAGAAGTTGTTATCGTACGAATACTGGAACTGGCCCTGCGCTGGACCCGTCCAGGTGGCGCCCGTCACCAGCTGGCCGTCATACGTGAAAGCGATTCCTTGCGCCGCGCCGCCGCCGGCCGGCGTCCTGGTAAGGTTGGCAGGACGTTCCGTGCCGCCGGCGTAGGTAAACGTGTTCGTCGCTTCGGCATAGCTCGTCTCGGAGAGGCGCCCGCCGGAGTCATAGCTGTTGTCGATCATGCGACCGCCGGGCAGGGTCGTGCGCGTGACGGAGCGGTCGATATCGTAGCTCTTTGTTTGGCCGGGGTTGCCGGGTGGCGTGTAGCCGGCATCGAGGTTCACCGTCGTGTAGCCGATCTGGTGGACCGCGCCCGTGGCCATGGTCACGCTGGTGCGGTTCCCGTTGGCATCGTAGGCAAATCCGTAAGTCCTCCCGCTGGGAAGGACCAGTTGAGTGAGGCGGTCAGCGCCGTCATATGAGTAGCTGGTCTGGTTCCCGGCAGCGTCGGTACGAGTGCTGAGACGGTTCAGTGAATCGAATGCGAACGTCCAGGACACGTTGCCCTGCTGCGTCTGGGTCATACGGCCCTGCGCGTCGTACGTGAACGACAGAGGGTCAACGCCCGCACCCGGCTGCTGTTCAATCACACGTCCCAGCGGATCGAGATCGCTATGTGTTTGCCTGCCTGCCGGGCTGGTGGTTGAAAGCCGCCGGAGAGAGTTGTCGTAGACGGTGGTGGAGGTCCGGCCGTTGATGGAGCTGGTAGAGGTAAGGGATTGCAGGCTCAGCGGATTGTTTGGGTCCGCCAGTGTCGCTGTTTGCTGACTGGTGAACGTCTTAGTCAGGCCACCAGGCGTGGTCTCGGTCAGACTCGTGGAAAGCGGGGCGAGCATACCCCAACGCGGGTCCGGGCCCTGTACCTGGCTCATGGCCGTGCCATCGGCGAAGGTACCCGTCGCGCTGCCGTTTGCGCCGCTGACCACGGTCGTGGATGCTCCGGCCGGCTGGGTAGTGGTGAACGTCTGACCGCCGCTGGCAAGCCGTTCCAGCTCATAGTTCGTCGTGCGGCCGAGCGCCGTCGTCAGGGTCGCCGAATAGCCGTTAGCGGTGTCCGTACGGGAAAGCGCCTTGCTGCCGCCGGCAGGATCCTGGTCCAGGGTGAGGCGGCCGTTGGCGTCGTACACGAAGGTGTAGGGATTGCCACCGGGGTCGGTCAGGCTGGTCAGCAGTCCACCGCTACCGTAACCGAGCTGGATAGCCTCGCCCGCCGGGTTGGTGACGCTCGCGAGATAGCCGTCTGGATCGAGGGTCAGGTCCGTGCGCTGGCCGAACGGGCCGACAATGGCGGTCGGCTTGCCGCTGGTGTCGCGCTCGATCGTCGTCACATTGCCGTCGCCATCGGTGACGGCAGTCAGCCGGCCGGTGCCGTCATAGCCAAATTCGTAGAGCACGGCCGAGGTCAGGCCATGCAGTGTGCGCAGGTGACGGCCGCTCACATTGAATTGATACACTTCGCGGCCATCTAGGGAAGGAATTGTGAAAGCCGCCGGAGCGAAAGCGGGCAGCGGCGATAACACCTTTCGGATCCGATAGTTTTCGGCGTCCGCGATATAGAGGCTTCCGTCGGCCCCCACGGCGACACCGTACGGGCTTCTGAGTGCCGCCTGGGTGGCGGGGCCGCCGTCGCCACCGAAGCCTTGAGTGCCACCCGCCACGGTCGAGATGATGCCGTCCGTCACCACCCGGATCCGATAGCTGTTGAAGTCCGGGATATACAGGCTTCCGTCTGCCCCCACGGCGACACCGACGGGGGAGTTGAATGCCGCCTGGGTGGCGGGGCCGCCGTCGCCACCGAAGCCGAAGGTGCCGTTACCGGCCACGGTGGTGATGATGCCGTCCGTCCCCACCCGGCGGATCCGGGAGTTGCCGTTGTCCGCGATATAGAGGCTTCCGTCTGCCCCCACGGCGACATCGTGGGGGAACCAGAGTGCCGCCTGGGTGGCGGGGCCGCCGTCGCCACTGAAGCCGTTAGTGCCGTTACCGGCCACGGTCGAGATGATGCCGTCCGTCCCCACCCGGCGGATCCGGTGGTTGAAGGAGTCCGCGATATACAGGCTTCCGTCCGCCCCCACGGCGACACCGTTGGGCAACCAGAGTGCCGCCTGGGTGGCGGGGCCGCCGTCGCCGCTGAAGCCGTTACTGCCGTTACCGGCCACGGTGGTGATGATGCCGTCCGTCCCCACCCGGCGGATCCGGAGGTTGTCGTAGTCCGCGATATAGAGGCTTCCGTCTGCGCCCACGGCGACGTCGGAGGGGTGGTTAAGTGCCGCCTGGGTGGCGGGGCCGCCGTCGCCACCGAAGCCGTCACTGCCGTTACCGGCCACGGTGGTGATGATGCCGGCCGTCCCCACCCGGCGGATCCGAGAGTTGTAGGAGTCCGCGATATACAGGCTTCCGTCTGCCCCCACGGCCATGCCGTGGGGGACACTGAGTGCCGCCTGGGTGGCGGGGCCGCCGTCGCCACCGAAGCCGTTACTGCCGTTACCGGCCACGGTGGTGATGTCACCGGTCAGCGTGCTGACGCGCTCGCCGTTACCCAGGTACAGCGTGCGACCCGCGAGATCGTACGTGTGGTGGGCGTCCAGCGTCCAGCCGCCCAGACCCTGACCGCGGGCGTCCCATCTGCCGAGCGATCGGTTGAACTGATTCCAGAAAAGGACCTTTCCCGCTGCCCGGTCGCCCACAATATCAGTTCCACTGCCAGACATAAGCGCGAAGGCCTGCTGGAACGGCTCCGGCTCAAGATAGACGGCCGGATAGACATAGGTTGTCGAGACGGCAACTGGTTGGCCACCCTGCACGGTCCGGCCGTAGGCGTCCTTCCCGTCCCACGTGAAGGTATACGTCTGGTTCGGCTGAGGCGGGAAGCTTTGCCGCAAGACCTGACCCGCGATCGAGAGCTCGAGATCGATCCTCTCAAGGCTCGCCGGAACACTGGCTTCGCTGAGCTTGACCTCGAGGGAGTTGCTGTCTCGCCCCGGCGTGCGGTCGCTGCGATAATTCAGGCTAAATGGGGTACCGGTAACAGCGATCCTTTCGCCCAAAGTCTGATTCTGGCACTCAATTGTGGAGCCTGCGCTCTCACAATCTTTGTCGGGACCTGGGGGGGCGCCCCCCTGGCCTGGAGGCCCTTCTGCGTCGCCCGGCGGGCCGTAGGGCCAGTTGTAATCCCAGGGAGTAAAGTGCGTGATTGGCACCCTCCACAGGCTCTGACCAACGGTATAGAGATTTGCCAGGCGCTCGCGTTCGGCGTCTGTCACGCCCAGCGCCGGGTCGTTGTCCGCAGCGCCATCGCCGTCCGTATCGAGATCCGCCAAGCCGCTGGTTATCGTAACGATCTTCACGACGCGCCCGTTGTCGGAAGGCACCCAGACACCCCGGTCGCGGTCGTAGTACCCCGCTGGCACGATCCCACCGACCGGGAAACCAATGAAGTTCTCCACGTAGTTATATAGAGGCTGGCTGAAGCGTACATCCGTCGCGCCGGCGGCCACAGCCTGGTCCACGCTGAGCTCCACGGCGTACGTGTAGCCCGATGTAGGCGGGAGGGCCGCGGGCATCCTCTCCGGCCCGTCTTCACCGACTGTGTACTCAGTGGCGCGAACGCTCAGATCCGAAAGCGGCTGGGTGCTACCGTCAGCCAGCACCATTTCGGCAGTGGTACCCGCGGGGAACAGCAACGTTGACTGCCGCGTCCCATCGGCGTCGGATACTGCACTGCCCTGCGCCACCTGGAATGCGGTTGGAGACGTTAGGTCGACACTGGTCACCTGAAGGTCGTAGGGAATCATTACGACGTCGTCTAGGGTCACGTAGTCACGCCAGGGGATGTTCTCCTGACGCTGGAGCGGCATGAAGCCGTCCTTTTGGTACGAGATGGTGAGCGGGCCGCCACCGTTGAGGGCCATATCGAACATGCCATCTCGGCGCGTCTGTGTTTCGCCGAATTCGGGGTGATCGAGCACCGTGATGAGAACGTCGGGAAGGGCCTGGCCATTGTCCCTTTGGACGCGGCCCCGTAACACGGCTACCCGCCTGTCCTCAATGGTTCCGGGCGCCACGCCCGGCTGGATCGGGTCGACTCCGGTGTACAGAAATTGGGTTCCGGACGCGATATCCGTCGCCGTGGTCGTTGGGAGATCGACGGCCAATTGCGCCGGATCGGCGCAAGATTCATTGAATACCTGGAGAAACAGGAACACGTCAGCAAGACTGATGCGAGAGTCAGTGTTCAGATCGAACCGAACGTCATACGGGTCTTCGCCAGCTTGCGAATTGAATGGCGGGATGAAGCGGAGGACGTCAGATAGCGATGCAAGCTGATCATCGTTGAAATCAAAAGGCCATGCATCCAGGCCGGGCTCGTCGTTCGCGGTTGCGGTCTCGGCACACCGGTGCGACGAGTCCGTGACCATGAACGCTTCCCGGTCATCGTCGAATAACGGCTGTCCTGCGCGCAGTGCGCCAAAGGAGTCCAGATCGGAGTCCGCTGCCGCGGCAGCTTCCTGCGGGTGGGGGACGAGGATCAAGACGGAGACAACAATCGTAAGCAGCAGCAGACGGCGTAGCATGAGTCAGATCCCTTCGCCGCAGGCGGACAGGTCGGGTAGGATGTTTGGCAAATGCATGAGGCGCTCCCCTTGTAGCTACGGGGTATTGGATGGAGCTCGCCTCAAAATGAGAGACGAGCCGACGCTACCACAAAGTCAGCGTCTGCTCGTCAGTTCGGGGCTTGGGACGCCACTGACAGTGAGGGCATGATAACGCAATCATAGTAGCATGCCTGTCAAGGCGGCTAGCCGTGGAGCAGTGCCAACCGCCTCTTCGCCCAAGCCGTTGTCAACGGGCGGACACTAAGACTTCGTATTGTCGGGTAGCCCCCTCTCAAGCGGCGTGCAGTGGCGTAGAATCTCCGCGAAGAACCGAAGTCCCTATCCTTGGCAGCGAAGGAAATGTGACGTGATCCGCCGATGCGATGACGACGACCTAGAAGTCATATACGAGATCATCAACGACGCCGCTCGGGCGTATGCGGGCGTAATTCCTGCTGACCTCTGGAGAGAG
>JAUYGU010000034.1 GCA_030690405.1 Dehalococcoidia bacterium
GTCTCGTCCAGATGGTGATGAGGCGCTCCTCGATCTCATCGTCGCTCGCCCCCCCGCGGAGCAAAGACCTGAGGTCGTGGCCCCGCGAGGCGAACAGGCAGGTATAGAGCTGGCCGTCGGCGGAGAGCCGGGCGCGGGTGCAGTTGCCGCAGAACGGCTGCGTGACCGAGGCGATGACGCCGATCTCGCCGGAGCCGTCCTTGTAGCGGTAGCGCCGCGCCACCTCGCCCCGGTAGTTCGGGTCCGCCGGCTCCAGCGGCATCTCGGCGTTGATGCGCGCGATGATCTCTCCGGCGGGGATGACGTCGTCCAGGCGCCAGCCGTTGGCGTTGCCCACGTCCATGAACTCGATGAAGCGCAGGATTTGCCCCCGCCCGCGGAAGTAGCGCGCCATCTCCAGCACGGTGTGGTCGTTGACGCCCCGCTTGACGACCATGTTCACCTTGACCGGTGATAGCCCCGCCTCCTCAGCGGCCTCGATCCCCTCGAGCACGCGCTCGACCGGGAAGTCGACGTCGTTCATCGACTTGAACACCTCGTTGTCGAGGGAGTCGAGGCTCACCGTGATGCGCTTCAGCCCGGCCTGCTTGAGGGCGCGGGCCTTCCGCTTGAGGAGCGAGCCGTTGGTGGTCACCGTGAGGTCTTCCAACCCCTCGATCCCCGCGAGCATGGCGATGAGCTGTTCGACGTCCTTGCGGACGAGCGGCTCGCCGCCGGTGATGCGGAGCTTGCGGACGCCGTGGGCCACGAAGATGCGGGCCAGGCGCGTGGTCTCCTCGAAGGAGAGGATCTCGCTGCGCGCGAGGAACTCGAAGCCGCGGCCGAACACCTCTTTCGGCATGCAGTACGTACAGCGGAAGTTGCAGCGGTCGGTGACGGAGATACGAAGGTCGTGCAGGGGCCGCCGCAGCGTGTCGGTGAGGACGCCCGGGTCCGCGGCCCCCGGCCTACGGGCGCGTGTCCGCCTGCCGTCGCTCATAGAGCAGCTCTTTGAGCAGGGGCCGGGCGCGCATGGCGGCGCGGCCGCGATGGCTGATCACGTCCTTGATGTAGGGCGGCAGCTCCGCCATCGTCCGCGCGCGCTGGGGCAGGTAGAAGATCGGGTCGTATCCGAATCCCAGCTCTCCTCTAGGCTCAAGGGCGATGAGGCCCTGCACCTCGCCCTCGAACAGCCTCACGGCATCCGAATCCGGCTCGGCGACGGCGACTACGCAGCGGAAACGCGCCCAGCGCCGCGTGGAGGGGAGGCCGCTCATCCGGCCGAGGATGGTTTCGAACCGCTCCTCGTAGCCGGCGTCTTCCCCCAGGAAGCGGGCGGAACGCGCCCCCGGCGCGCCGTCCAGGGCGTCGATCTCAAGGCCGGAGTCGTCCGCGAGGGTGACGAGGCCGCCGGCCAGGGCGCCGTTGAGCGCCTTTATCTTAGCATTCTCCTCGTACGTGTGTCCGGGCTCGTCGTCCGGGAGCTCAAGGCCGAGCGCCGCGGGCGAGACGAGCTCCCAGCCGCAGCCCTGGAGCAGGCGGCGGAACTCGGCGAGTTTGCCGGGGTTGTTGGTGGCGATGAGGAGGCGGGGCATGGCGAGGGATATTGTAGCGCAGGAGCGGGGAGCGGTATTCGTCGCGAGGCCGGGGGTTTGCCCCATCCCAGATTCCCCTTCGACAGGCTCTCGCCTAGTCGAGTCGCCTTCGGCGACAGGGCATGCTTCGCGGCGAGCGTGATCACCCAGAGCAAACGCTGTGCCGCTCAGAATGACGCTGAAATGCGTTGGTGGCGATGAGGAGCGGGGACATCAGCGTCCAGCATACGACGCCGGGCGCTCCGGCCGGTCACACGGACGGCGTGTGGGGTTCTACGAGCTACGCCTTCGCCGCCGCGGCGGCCGTGGCGTCGGTCGGCACCCAGCGCGAGGCGAGCTTGCCGGCCACCACCGGCATCGTCGTGTACTCCATCTCGTCCAGGGGCAGGCGGTGCGGCTCGAACGGGCCGTGCGCGCGCATGTAGTCGGCGACCGTGTTCGCCTTGTCGCGCACGTGGTCGAAGCCCGGGTCGTCGAACATGTCGCGGGGGCCGATCAGCTTGCCGTTGGCGAGCTGGAAGCCGAGGCAGACGAGGCGCGGCGGCCCGTCGAAGCGGCTGGGCTGGGCGTCCTTCAGCCCCACCGGCATGAGCGGCCCGTGGTGGGAGCCCCGCATCCAGCCTTCGACGAGGAACGGGGTCGTGAACGGCTCCAGCACCTCGCCGACGGCGGGGAAGTTCCCCTGCGCCCGCACGACCATCGCCGGGTCGTCCTTGCCCACGTAGCGCCCGGCGATGAGGGAGAGCTTGTCGGTGCTGGAGACGGCCCCCACCTCGCCGGTGCTGCGGGCGTAGACCTTCTTGACGGCGTAGCGGTTGGGCGCGCCCATGAAGATCAGCATGTCGTAGATCTCCTCCGGGGCGTTGAGGGTGATCTTCACGTGCTCACGCACGTCCTGGATCTCGAAGGCGAACCCCTCGTGCAGCCCTTCGCCGATGATGAGGCCTGGGGTGTTGAACGGGTCGGCGAACATCTTGTACAGGGGCAGGTTGAAGGCGCCCGCCGAGGTCTTATCGGCCATGAAGACGAGAATCGGCTCTGAGGGCCGCTCCTCTATCTCCATCTCCGCCGAGCCGGGGCCGGCGCCGCGGATGTTGCCGGAGAAGGCGTCCGCGAGCAGGTCCTGGCCGGCGCCGTACAGCTTGAGCTTGCGGGCGAGCTCCGTGCCCGTCTGGAAGGTGTCCCAGGCCAGCTTGTGGACCTCCTCGTTGTTCTCCCCCCGCTCGTGGGTCATGATCAGGAACATGTCGTCGCCGCAGTTGCTGACGTGATGGTCGACGAGGAGCCCGCGCTGCTTCGCCTTCTCCATCTCCTCGCGGCCGAGGTTCAGTATGTCGGGATGAGAAGCCGAGTGGCCTACGTAGCCGCCGATGTCGGCCTTGATGACGCTCACAGTAACCACGCATACACCTCCGATGAGTAGGGATGCCGTTGAATTCCGGGAATTCCGAGAGCCGCCCTCCGTGACCGCAACCCATAGCTCGTATTGCGGTGGACTATAGACGGATCGCTACGGGTCAATGTTACGAGCGGGGGCGGAGGGTGTCAAGGCGAGGGGCCGCGCCGCCCCAATCCACCCCTCCGCAGTTCCTCCCGCACCGCCGCCGCCAGGCGCCGCGCGGTGCGCCCGTGCTCTCCGTGCTGCGCCGTCTCCGGGCGGGCCAGCAGCTCCTCCACCTGCCGCCGCAGCGCCTCCGTCCGCTCCTTCGCCAGCGCCTCGGTAAGCGGCTTGTAGCCCTGCAGCTTGCGGGGCCCCTCGCGGCCGCCCTCCGAGATGTACCAGTCGCGGAAGGAGCGGCAGCCGGCGCGGAACAGCAGGTAGCCGAGGGGCGAGGTCACCGGCGGGTAGTCCAGCGTCAGGACGCGCTCGCTCTCCCTCTGTGCGGGCGAGTCGTACTCGACCATCAGGTGGCCGCCGGCCGGCACCAGTCCGGACAGCGTCCGGAGCAGCTCCTCCTCCAGGCCGGCGGCGCGGAGGTCGGCGGACTGGCCGCCGATGGCCGGCGCCGGTTGGTAGCGGACCACCTCCAGCCAGTTGTAGCCGGGATAAGGCCCCGAGTTGTGCAGACCGAAGGCGACCGGCTGCTCGCTCAGGCGCCCGGCCCGGTCGACCAGGAAGAGCTGGTAGTAGCGGGCGCCCACGTTGTTCTTCGGCCCTAGGAGGGCGAGGAGCCTGTACGGTCCCAGGGGGAGGCCCTGGAGCCGGCCCAGGGGGTGCTGCGCCTCCTCTGCGAGAGCCCAGGTGCGGGCGAGGAGGTGTTCCAGGCGGGCCCGGTCGCGGGCGTTGGTGGGGAGAGGTGGCTCCGGCACGAACCCATTATAGGAGCTGGAGCATTAGAGCAATGGAGCAAGATGCTGATTGCTCCTCTGATCCGATGCTCCACTGCCCCACGGCTGCTATAATCGCGCCGCCGGTAAGGAGACGGCCCGCAAAGTGAACTACCCTGAGTCCGTAGACTACCTGCTTTCGTTCGCCGATTTTGAGCGCAGCGGCCGCTTCCAGGACCGCCCGGACATGGAGCCGGTGCTGGCGCTGCTGCGCCGCCTGGGCGATCCTCACCTGGGCCGCGATACGGTGCACATCGCCGGGAGCAAGGGGAAGGGGAGTGTGGCGGCGATGGTGGAGAGCGTCCTGCGGGCCGCAGGCCACACCAGCGGCCTGTTCACCAGCCCCCACCTGCACAGCTACACGGAGCGCATCCGTGTCAACGGGGAGCCGCTGGCGGAGGACGCTTGGGTCCGTCTGACGGGCGTCCTCCGCGCCGCCGTGGGGGCGGAGCCCCCGGCCCCGGAGGGCCGCCGCCTCGTGACGTTCGACCTCCTGACCGCGCTCGCCTTCCTCGCCTTCCGCGAGGGCGCGGTCCGCTGCCAGGTGTTGGAGGTCGGCCTCGGCGGCCGGGTGGACAGCACCAACGTGTTCGAGCGGAAGGAGGTGTGTGCGATAACCGCCATCGGCCTGGAGCACACGGACGTCCTCGGCGATACGGTGGAGGAGATCGCGGGCGAGAAGGCGGGGATCGTCACGCCCGGCGCCGAAGTGGTCATCGGGCCGCAGCCGTACCCGGCCGCGCGGAAGGTGATCCGTCGCGCCGCGGCGGAGGCCGGTTGCCCCATCGTGGACGTGAGCGCGCGCTACTCCTGGCGGCTGGTCTCGCACGACCTGGACGGCCAGACGTTCGGCCTGAGGGGGACCGGCGGGCCGCTGCGCCTGCGCATCCCCCTTCTTGGCGAGCACCAGCTCGAGAACGCGGCGACCGCCGTCGCCTGCATAGATGCCCTGCGCCGACGGGGCCTCGGGATCCCGGACGCCGCCGTCGAGCGCGGTCTGGCGGAGGTGCGCTGGCCGGGCCGGATGGAGATACTGCGAAGGAAGCCGGTGGTGGTTGCCGACGGCGCCCACAGCCGTGACTCCGCCCGGCGTTTGCGAGAGAGCTTGACGCGTTACCTTTCCTGCCGCAGCGCGTTCCTGATAGTAGGCATGTCCGCGGGCAAAGACGCGATCGGCCTGGCCGAGGAGCTCGCTCCCGTTGCATCAGGCGTGATTACCGTCCGGGCCGACCATCCGCGGGCGATGCCGCCGCAGGAAGCGGCAGCCGCGTTCCGCCGGGCCGGCGTTGATGCCGAAGTGGGACAGGGAGTGGCGGCGGCGCTGGACGGGGCGCTGGCGGTGGCGGCGGGCGAGGGGGTAATATGTCTGACGGGCTCGCTTTTCGTCGTGACCGAGGGACGGGCCCACCTCCACGGGTTAGCGGCAACAGTCTAAGGACAAGCGGCTCGGAGGTACCCCGCATGGCAGGTAGAAACGGCACTCGCGTAGTAGTCACGGGCATGGGAGCGATCACCCCGCTGGGGAACTCCGTGTCCGAGTTCTGGCAGGGCTGCCTTGAAGGCCGGTCGGGCATCGACTACGTCACCCAGTTCGACGCGACCGGCTACCCTTCCAAGATCGCCGGTGAGGTGAAGGGCTTCGACCCGTTGGACCACATGGACCGCCGGGACGCCCGCCGCATGTCCCGCTTCAGCCAGTTCGCCGTGGCCGCTGGCCATCAGGCGATCGAGGCGGCGGAGCTGGACATGGAGCGGGAGGACCCCAGCCGCGTCGGCATCATCCTGGGCAACGGCATCGGCGGCCTGCCCAACATCGAGGCCGCCGTGCACACGATCCGCGAAAAAGGCGGCATGCGCATCGACCCGTTCTTCATGCCGAAGATGCTGCCCAATATGGCGGCGGCGCACCTCAGTATGGTGCTGGGCGCCAAGGGGTATTCCAACACTGTTATCACCGCCTGCGCCGCCGGCACCCAGGCGATGGGCGACTCCCTGGACCTGATCCGCGCCGGACGCGCGGACGTCGTCCTGACGGGCGGCACGGAGGCGGCGCTCTGCGAGCTGGGGCTGTGCGGCTTCGCTGTGATGCGGGCGCTGTCGACGCGGACCGATGAGCCGCAGAAGGCCAGCCGCCCCTTCGACGCCGGCCGCGATGGCTTTGTGGCGGCGGAGGGCGCGGCGATATTCGTGTTCGAGAGCCTGGAGCGCGCCCAGCGGCGCGACGCCCCCATAGTCGCCGAGATCGCCGGCTACGGCGCCTGCAACGACGCCCACCACGTCGTCGCCCCCTGCGCCGACGGCGAGGGCGCCATCCGGGCGATGAACTGGGCGATGGAAGACGCGGGGGTCACGCCGGACCAGGTGGACTACATCAACGCTCACGGCACGGGCACCAAGCTGAACGATAGCGCCGAGACGTTGGCCATCAAGAAGGCGTTCGGGGAGCTGGCCTACCGCATTCCGGTGAGCGCCACCAAGTCGATGGTCGGCCACTCCTTCGGCGCCGCCGGGGCGGTCGAGTCCGTCGCCACCCTGCAGGCGCTGCGGGAGGGCGTCATCCCCCCCACGATCAACTACGAGACGCCGGACCCGGAGTGCGACCTGGATTACGTGCCGAACCAGGCGCGCCGCGCGGACGTGCGCGTCGCTCTCAAGAATAGCTTCGGGTTCGGCGGGCAGAACGCCTGCCTGCTGTTCAAGCGCTTTCCGGACTAGCGCCCCATGATGTCGCCCCGAAGGTCGCCCCGCAGCCATGCCCCGCCACCGCCGGCCTGCTGACGGAGCCACCCCCCGGTGAGGGTCCTGGTCGTCGGCGGCGCCGGCTACATCGGTAGCGTCACCGTCGATCACCTGGTGCAGGCCGGCCATAGCGTCACCGTACTGGACAGCCTGGTCAGCGGCCATCGTGAGGCCGTGAACCCGGACGCCGAGCTCGTGGTGGCGGACGTCCGCGCCGAGGACGCCCTGGCGCGGCTGATGGCCTCCCACTCCTTCGAAGCCGTCGTCTACTACGGCGGCTTCATCCAGGCCGGAGAGTCGGTGATCAACCCCGGCCGCTACTTCGCGAATAACGTCGCCGGCTGCATCGCACTGCTGAACGCGATGGTGGCCTACGGCGTGGGCCACTTCGTGTTCAGCTCGAGCGCCGCCGTGTACGGCGAACCTGACCAGACGCCGGTGAGCGAAGACGCGCCGTTGCGGCCGGTCAACCCATACGGCGAGACGAAGCTGATGGTGGAGCGGATGCTCCCCTGGTACGAGAAGCAGGGGATACGCTACGTCTCCCTGCGCTACTTCAACGCCGCCGGCGCCAGCGACCGGCGCGGCGAGGACCACCGCCCAGAGACCCACCTCATCCCCATCGTCCTCCAGGTCGCCGCCGGCCAGCGGGATGCCGTGCCCCTGTACGGCAAGGACTACCCGACCCCGGACGGCACCTGCATCCGCGACTACGTCCACGTCTCGGACCTGGCGGCGGCCCATGTCCTGGCCCTGGAGTCCGCCGCTGGCGGGGAGAGCGGCGCGTACAACCTGGGCAACGGCGCCGGCTTCTCCAACCGGGAGGTGATAGAGGCTGCCGGCAAGGCCACCGGTAAGCCCATCGCCGTGCGGGAGGAGCCGCGCCGGCCCGGTGACCCGGCGCGCCTCGTCGCCTCCAGCGACAGGGCGAAGCGGGTGCTGGGCTGGAAGCCCGGGTTCGCGGACCTGGAAGCGATAGTGGAGAGCGCCTGGCGCTGGCACCAGTCCCACCCCAAGGGGTACAGCACCTGACATGCGACTCCTCCGGGGAGTGCGGCCCCCCGCGAGCGAGAGCGACAGCCAGGACAGACACGGCGGCGCTCTAGTCTCACGTCACCGGCGCAGCCAGCGGGCAGCGGCGGACTGTAACGGCGTGCTTGTTTCCCTGTTATTGGGATTGCACGCAACAAAGAGTTACCTGTTCGCGTCCAAAGATTCGTCGATGTCGCGACTTCCCGCCGCCGCTGTCATCCGCTGGGCCTGCTGGTGCCTCTGCCTGCTCTTTGTGGCCTGGGCCGGCAACGCCACGCCCGGCGCCGCCGAGCCGCGCGCCGTCGCTTCCAGCGTCATCGCGCCGCCGCTCAGGGCCCTCGACGGGTTCTTGTGGCCGGCCTCCACGCCCGAGGCGGCGCCGGCCGTCGTGCCTACGGCTACGCCCTCGCCGACGCCCACTCC
>JAUYGU010000038.1 GCA_030690405.1 Dehalococcoidia bacterium
TGGAGGAGGGGCGCGCCGCCAACCCGGAGTTGCAGCTAGCTCTGTGAGGTGAGCACGGCGCCGACCCCGCGAGCATCCGCTTCTGCCACGACGTCGGCCTGGACTACGTCTCCTGCTCCCCCCTGCGGATACCCATCGCCCGGCTGGCCGCGGCCCAGGCGGCGCTGGGGGAGGCGGAGCGCGACCTCTAGAGACGAACCGTCGCCGGCGGCTCCCAAAGTAGCCACACCCGCTCTGGCACACCCCCTTCGCAGCGGCTATAATGAGCGATTGCGGAATCCGTCCCATCGCCCCAGGTCTTAGAAGGAGGCTCCATGGCTACCGAGACAGCCACCCAGGCCATCACCGGCAACACCTACCAGCTACTTATCAACGGTGAGTTCGTCGCTTCCAAGAGCGGCGAGACGTTCGAGAGGCGCAACCCGGCCAACGGCGACGTCGTCGCCACCTGCCCCAAGGCGACGGTGGAGGACACCGACGCCGCCATTCGGGCCGCGCGCGCCGCCTTCGATAGCGGCGGCTGGGCCAAGGCGCCGGCCCGCCAGCGCGCGGAGGTACTGCGCAAGACCGCGAACAAGATTCGCGAGGAGCAGGCCTACCTCGCCCGCCTTCTCGTCTCGGAGGTGGGCAAGCCACTGAGCGAGGCCGGCATGGAAGTGGCGATGACGGCCGACGTGTTCGACTACTACGCCGGACTCGCCCTGAACGTGAAGGGGCAGGTCGTTTCCAACTACGTGGACGATGCGCTGGGGCTGATCCTCAAGGAGCCCGTAGGCGTCGTCGGGATCATCACGCCCTGGAACTTCCCTCTGCTCCTGGTGACGTGGAAGACGGCGCCGGCCCTGGCCGTCGGTTGCACGATCGTCATGAAGCCCGCCACCTACACGCCCTGCACGACCTACGAGCTGGGCCGCATCCTGAACGAGGCGGGTGCCCCCGCCGGCGTCGTCAACGTCATCACCGGCGCCGCCGCTGCCACCGGCGGCCGCCTGGCTGAGAGCGAGCTCGTGGACAAGGTCGCATTCACCGGCTCCACGGAGGTCGGCAAGGAGGTGATGCGGGCCGCCGCCAGCAACGTTAAGAAGATCTCCCTTGAGCTGGGCGGCAAGTCGCCCAACATCATCTTCGCGGACGCCAACCTCCAGAGCGCCGTCATCGGCGCCCTGTTCGGCATCTACCTGAACGCCGGCCAGGTCTGCCAGGCCGGATCGCGCCTGCTGGTGCAGCAGGAGGTCCACGACCAGTTCATGACGATGTTCACGAACTTCACCGCCGGCGTGAAGGTGGGCGACCCGATGGACATGTCGACGCGCATGGGTCCGCTGGTCTCCGATCAGCAGCTCAAGACGGTCGAGGGTTACGTTGACGCCGGCAAGCAGGAGAAGGCGCAGCTAATCAAGGGCGGCGGCAGGCTCACCGGCGCGGAGTTCGATAAGGGCTACTTCTACGAGCCCACTATCTTCGACCAGGTGGACAACCGGATGAAGATCGCCCAGGAGGAGATCTTCGGGCCGGTGCTCTCCGTCATCCCCTTCAAGGACGCCAACGAGGCGCTCCAGATCGCCAACGACACGATGTACGGGCTGGCGGCCGCCGTCTGGACCAGCGACATCAACAGGGCGCTCAAGTTTGCCAAGGGGATCAAGGCCGGTACGGTCTGGATCAACACCTACCACGCGGCCGGCGCCCTGGGAGTGCCGCTGATGCCGTTCGGCGGCTACAAGCAGAGCGGCATCGGCCGCGAGCTGGGCCAGGAGGGGATGGAGCTGTTCCTGGAGACGAAGAGCGTCTGCATAAAGCTGAACTAGGGCCAAACGGGAACCAAGATGGTCTGGCGGGCGTCCACGCGCCGTGGACGCCCGCCGTGTTCTCTGCATATTCCGAAACGGCTGTGGCTAATTAAGCCTCGTTAAGTAGCCGGGCGCGGGAATTAAGGCGCCAGTCAGGCGCCCTTTATTAGGGGCGTGCGTTGATTAAGAGTGCTTGCCTTGTCCCAATCCTTGATTAAGTCCTACGGGATATGTTTAAATAACTGCCGGGTACAGAAATGGCAGCCAATCGCTCAGGGACATACGTACGCCAGCCAGATGGCTACAAGGCCTTCATTCCAAAGCCATTACCGCCAGATCCGTCGCTGGCCATCGACCAAGAGCTGCTGACATGTCTATCTGCAGCTGACAGAGCACTGGGAAGGCTCGACGGTGCAACCGAGGTACTTCCCAACCCCGACCTTTTCATCGCGATGTACGTCAGGCGCGAGGCCGTATTGAGCTCCCAGATAGAGGGCACACAAGCGTCGCTAGTGGATGTCCTTCAATATGAAGCTGATGCCGCAAGGAAGGGGCTCCCGGCAGATGTCAAAGAGGTCGTCAATCACATTGACGCGATGAACTACGGCCTGCAGCGTTTGGATGATCTTCCGCTGTCCCTGCGCTTGATACGTGAAATCCACGAGAGGCTTCTTGCGGGAACCCGAGGTGGACAGAGGTACCCGGGCGAGTTTCGCACGACCCAGAACTGGATAGGTCCACAGGGCTGCTCCCTCAGGGAAGCGACATTTGTGCCACCTCCACCGTCGGAGATGATGGATGCGCTGGCTGGCCTCGAGACCTTCCTGCATGCCCAAGTCGATCTTCCGATCCCTGTCATGGCGGGCCTTGTGCACGCTCAATTTGAGACAATCCATCCCTTCGTGGACGGCAACGGGCGTATCGGCCGGCTCCTGATCACATTCCTGCTTTGCCAACGCGGACTTCTGCGCCGCCCTCTGTTGTATCTGAGCCATTACCTGAGGCGACATCGCGATGAATACTACAGCCGCCTTATGGCTGTCAGGGATCAGGGCGATTGGGAAGGCTGGCTGAAGTTCTTCCTGAGGGGTGTGGGTGAGGTCGCCAACCAGGCAACGGAAACCGCACGGCAAATCTTGCATCTACGCGAGACACACCGCCAGTTCGTGTCAGAGAGGACAAGCACGACTAATGCGCTGCGCTTCCTGGATTACCTATATCAGCGACCTGTCGTGACGGCTGGGCTGGTGGGTCGTGCCTTGGAGGTAAGCCCTCCCACCGCCAACGGCCTAGTCAACCAGTTCTTCAATATTGGTCTCCTTTCTGAGCTTACTGGAAGGCAGCGCAACCGTCTGTTCTCCTATCAGCCCTATCTCCGTCTGTTCGAGGATTCGCCTGACGAGCCGCCTGTTGCCCGGCTCCGCCCGGAGCCGGGTGTGGTCACGGTGCCCGCAGATCCTTCAACCTAATCGAGGAGGTTGCTATGCCCCCTGACCGCCCCACGCGCACGGAGCGGGACTCCATGGGACCCATGGAGGTTCCCGCCGACGCCTACTACGGCGCCTCCACTCAGCGCGCCGTCCTCAACTTCCCCGTAAGCGGCCTCCGCTTCAACCGGGGCTTCATCCGCGTGCTGGGCCTGATCAAGATGGCGGCCGCCAGGGTGAACGCTGAGCTGGGGCTGCTCGACCCGAAGCTGGCCGAGGCCGTCCAGAGCGCCGCCCGTGAGGTCGTCGAGGGGAAGCTCGACGAGCAGTTCGTCGTCGATATCTTCCAGACGGGCTCCGGCACCTCCACCAACATGAACGCCAACGCGGTGATAGCCAACCGCGCCGCCGAGATCCTGGGGGGCGAGCGCGGCTCCAAGCTGGTCCACCCGAACGACCACGTGAACCTGGGCCAGTCCAGCAACGACGTCATCCCCACGGCGATACACCTCGCCGCCCTGGAAGGCATCGAGGGACGGCTGGTTCCCGCACTCCAGGGCCTCCAGGCCGCGCTGGAGGCGAAGTCGAAGGAGCTCTGGAGCGTCGTGAAGACGGGGCGCACCCACCTGCAGGACGCGACGCCGATCCGGCTGGGGCAGGAGTTCGCGGGCTACGCCGGCCAGGCCGAGCGCGCCGTGCGCCGCCTGCGCCGCGCCCAGGAGGAGCTCTCCGAGGTTGCTCTGGGCGGGACCGCCGTCGGCACCGGCGTCAACAGCCACCCGCAGTTCGCCTCGCGAGTGTGCGAACTCCTCTCCCGCGAGCTGGGCGTCCCCGTACGCGAGACGGACAACCATTTCCAGGCGCAGAACACGCTGGACGCGGTTCTGGCGGCCAGCGGCAGCCTGCGCAGCGCCGCCGTGAGCCTGATGAAGATCGCCAACGATATCCGCTGGCTGGGGTCTGGGCCGCGCGCCGGGCTGGGTGAGCTGGCGCTGCCGGAGGTGCAGCCGGGGAGCTCCATCATGCCCGGGAAGGTCAACCCGGTGATCGCCGAATCGCTCATCCAGGTGGCCGCCCAGGTGATCGGCAACGACGCCGCGGTCAGCGTGGCCGCGCAGGGCGGCTACTTCGAGCTCAATACGATGATGCCGGTCGCCGCCCGCAGCCTGCTGGAGAGCATCGATCTGCTGGCGGCCGCCGCCGCCAACTTCAGCGAGCAGTGCCTGAAGGGGCTTGCCGCCACAGAGCGCGGCCCCCAGATGGTGGAGCGGGGGCTCGCCATCGCCACGACGCTGGCGCCCGTCATCGGCTACGACGCGGCGGCCGCCATCGCCAAGGAAGCGGCGGCTTCGGGCCGCACGATACGGGAGGTCGCGCGGGAGAAGACGGAACTCTCGGACGCAGAGCTGGACCGGATACTGGACCCGGCGGCGATGACCGAGCCCGGCCTGTCCTGAGCCTGCCGAATGGAGCCTGGCTGAGGTCCCGCCGTTGGGGAGCGCTAGGTCGGCGACGTCCGGTCCGGCGAGCTGCGCAGCAGCGTGGGGAGAAGGAGCTCCACGAGAACGATGATAAGCCCGGCCCCAATGATGACATCGCCTATGCTGAAAACAGAAAAGGGGCCCGGCGAGCCCCATGTGAAACGGTCCGAGAGCCATTGCAGGTTGGTGTCGCTCTCCTCAAGCAGGACGTTCATGGAGCGGGGGATGGCCTCGCCCAGTTCCACGCCCTCTATCTTGTAGCCCATCCCCGCCTTCTCCACGTTGGCAGGCGTGACCGGCATGAGGCCGCCGTTGCTGACAATGGCCAGGAAGTTCAGCAGCATGCCCGCGCCGATGACCAAGAAGCCGATCCGCCGCCGGTTCAGAATGACGAACGCCAGCAGCAGGACATACGTTGACGGGAAGATGAACCTTCGCAGGACGGCGGCGTCGCCGAAACCGACGTAAATAACAACTAGCTGGGCCGCGAGAGCCATTAACACCAGCCACCCGAAGCGAATCTTAAACTCCGGGCGCCCGGCCAATGTTACGCTCGAGGCTCAGCTAGTGTGGAAGCTACTGCTTACTGCTGGGGCGGTACTAGACTCGAGGGACGTTAACTCCTCGTGTCCGGGCGAACTACCCCTTCGCGAACGGAGCAGCAGCGGCGGCCACCAGGGCGGCCACGACCATCAGCGAGTACGCTAGATAGACTAGTCGCGTCTTCATGGTACCCCCTTTCTCCCGAAGGATTTCCCCGATTAAGGGTATCCCATTGATACCCTAATATCATAGGGATGTCAAGGGGGTGACGATAGAAATCTCAAAGAATCAGGGCCGAACAGCGAGATTTGGTGCTTATTGTCAACGAAAAACCGCCGGGGGGCCTGTTTTAAGGGCCACCCCGGCGGCACGCCGGAAGTTCGCTATCTCAGGTCAGGAGCACCACTGGGCTACGGCAGGCTGGCCGTTTTCGCTGTCAGCAGGAATGTAGCGGACGACGTGCAGGTCGGAGGCGGCGGAGGCGCCGCAGGCCCCGACGAACACCTGGTGCTCCAGGACAGTGGAGGCCGGGGAGCTGTCCAGGGGAGGCTGCGGACAACTCTCCCCCTGGACAGCACAGGCAGTGATGGCTGAAGTGGTGTCCTCCGCTTCAGTCGGCTGAAGCAGAGAGTTCTGGCCGGCGATCGCCGCCAGCAGAAGGGCTACGAACAGTACGATCAGTCCAAGTCTCATATAGCAGTTACCAGTGGGTCTAGACCAGCGCCCCCTGCGCAGCGATCGTGGCCAGGAGCAGAGCTATCGTCATCACGAACATGCTGAGCTTCATCGTTTTCCTCCTGGCATCAGTTTGCCAGGCCCCTCTCGCCGTTTTCTCGCCGCAAACTCGCGCTTGCTGCATTTCCTCTCCGAAGAGCCTAGACCAGCGCCCCCTGGGCGGCGATCGTGGCCAGGAGCAGCGCTACCGTCATCACGAACAAACTGAGCCTCATCGTCGTCCTCCTGGCACCAGTTTGCCAGCCCCCTCTCGCCGTTTTCTCGCCACGAAATCGCCGGCTGCCGCAGATACGAAAAGAGCGGCCTTTCGGCCGCTCTCAGGAGCGAATTCGTATCGGGGTGTGGGCCTAGCGGCGGCCCTTGCCCTTGATCTCCCCGCAGATGTCGTCGAACTCCGGGATGTCCTCCGCGCCGGCGCCCTCGGACACGATATCGACGTACTTGCGGTAGCAGAAGGCGGCCGCTTCCATCTGGTCCGCCAGGATGTAGTTGCCCATCAGGCGGTACCAGGCGGCCTCGCTGTACTCGTCGGCGCTCAGGATCTGCTGGCAGAGCTCAGCGCTGCGGGTGAATTCGCCACGCTCCGTGTAGGCGGCGGCGAGGGTTGTGAGAAGCCGCATGTGTTGCTCTTCCAGCTGCCAGCGCATCGTCTCCACCCACTCCGTGTAGAACTCCTGCCCGAAGGTGCCGGTGTAGCGGGCCAGCGCCTTCTCCATGGCGGCGACCGCTTCGTCGCTCTCCGGCGGCAGCCCCTCCGCCTGCTTGAGCGCCTCCTGGAACTCGTCGCCGTCGAACCGGAAGCTCCCCTGCGGGTCCAGGATGTACCTGCCGCTGTCCTTGGCGATGCATTCCGGGTAGAGCGCCTGGCGCAGCCGGTAGAGGTTGGAATGGAACAGGCTGGTGGTCTTCGCCTCCGGCAGGTCCGGCCAGAGGGCGGTGACGATCTCCTCTTTGCGCAGCGGACGGCGGTTGCAGAGGAAGAAGAAGAACATCTCCTTGCTCTTCTCGCTCCGCCACTCCAGGTCCGTCACCTCGCGCCCGTTCATCTCGACGCGCAGGTTGCCGAACGCGAAGGCGGCCAGGCCGGACGCCGCGACCTCCTCGGCGGCGCCCTGTTCGCCGGCGGCGGCGGGTGTGGCGGCGCTCTTGATCGTCTTCAGGATGCGGGCGTAGTAGCCGTCCGCCAGCTTGTTGGCGGCGGCGTACTGGACGAGGAGGGGGACCCGGGCGGCCTCCAGATGGAGGAAGTGGTCGTAGCCCAGCTCCTGCACCAGCTTCGCCGCGCTCTCCAGGCACTCCAGCGCCATCCGCTTCCGCTTGAGCGAGAAGTAGACGTCTGCCAGGTGGAAAGAGGCCTTGGAGAGCTCCCGCTTGGCGTCGCTCCCCTTGAGCAGCTTCACGGCGCGCTCCAGCGAGCCGGAGGCCTCCTTCACCTGGCCCCGCTCCCGCTGGATCAGGCCCAGGGTGGTAGCGCAGATGCCCAGCTCATAGGCGCCGCCGCGCTCCTCCGCCTCGGCGGTCGCCCTCTGTGCCCAGGCCTCGCAGCTGCCAAGGTCTCCGGTTAAGCGGTAGGTGCTGGCAACGGCGTCGGCGATGTAGATACAGATGGCCGCCTCGTCCATCGTCCGCGCCAGCTCCAGCGCCTTGAAGTACATCTCAAGCGCAGACTGGTACTCACCCTTATCCCGCTTGACATCGGCGGAGGAGACCCGCAGGTACACCTCCGGCCTGTCGTTGGCAAACCGGTTCGCCTTCTCCAGCCCCTGCGAAAGCACGCTCTGCGCCTGCTCGAAGTCACCCTGCAGGTAGTAGAGCACCCCCAGGTTGTTCATCGTCAAAAGGAGACGTTCGTCGTTCCCCAGCTTCGTCCAGCACTGGCGCGCCCGCTCAAAGTGCACGGCCGCGTCGGCCACCCGGCCCAGCTGGGCCAGTACGATGGCCAGCTGGTCGCTGACGTGGGCGATGGCGTAGACATCTCCCTTCGCCTCGTAGATATCGAGGACGCTCTTCAGCTCGCGCTTCGCCGGTTCGAGCTCGCCGCAGAGGCTGTACGTTATCCCCAGCTCCATGCGCGCCTCGGTGAGGACCGAGGCTGGCCCGTCATGCTCCAGGAGGATGCTGCGCGCCTTCTTCAGCGCCTCCTTCGCCTCGTTGTGGGCGCCCTTCATGCCCAGGCACATCCCCTTGATCACCAGGGCTTCCGAGAGGGCAACCCAGTCGCCCATAGCCTCGAACGCCTGGATTGGGCGGGCCAGCAGGGTCAGCGCTTGGTCGATCTGGTTCAGGTAGCGGAGGATGCGCGCCTTCCAGAGGACCAGCTTGGGCTGGGCGTCCAGCTCCTCGGCGGGGATCGCCTCCAGCCAGTCGGCCAGCGTGTCCCAGCGCCCCTGCTCGAAAAGCTCCCGGCCGACCCGCTCCGTCACGTTGACGATGCCTTCCCAGGCGCTGGCCTGGAGCAGATGGTAGACCGCCTCTTCCCAGCGGCGCTCCCGCTCGAACATCGCCGCCGCCTTCTCGTTCAGCTCCTGGAACCGCTGCGGCTTCTCCGTGCGCAGACGGCACACCAGGAAGGCGCGGAAGAGCTTGTGATAGCGGTAGCGCTGAGAGTCCGCGCCCTCACGCGTGATGAACAGGTTTCGCCGCTCCAGGTAGGCGAGCAGCTCCTCGCTGTTCTCGATGTTGAGGAGCTCGTTCAGCCACTTCGGCTCAATTGTCCGTGGCAGGGCGCTGGCCGTCAGGAACTCGCGCACCTCCGGCGGCTGTACGCTGAACTGCTCCAGGTTGATGTACTGGAAGAGGGTGTCGGAGATCTTGAGCTGCTCAAGGGAGATGGAGGTCCTGGCTGCCCGGACCTTGTTCGCCATCAGGATCAGGGCGGCCACCCAGCCTTCGGTCACGTCGGCCAGGTGCTGGGCGTCGTCCAGCGATATCTCCTTGTTGAGCACGTCCCGGTAGAGCTGCGCCACTTCGTCGCAGGTGAAGGCGAAGTCCTCCGCCTTCACAACCGCCACCTCCTGGCGGACGGTCATCAGCGGGAGGACGGCGACGTCCGGCTGAGTGCGCGTGACGAGAACGACGTGGCAGTCCGCGGGCAGACGGTACATCCACCCCTCAAGGACCTGCCGCAGCTCCGGCGGCGTCTCGTCCAGGTAGTGGAAGTCGTCGAACACCAAGACGAACGGCCGGCCGACGTCCTGAACGGCGGTGACCATGAGATCGACCCAGCGCTCCGGGCTCACGTCCTTCGGCGCGGACAGCGCCTCCTCGACGGCCTGCCCGAACGATGGGAACTGCTCTCTGCCGCAGGCCACCCAGTAGGTGAGGAAGGTCCGCAGGTCCCGGTCGCGCTCGTCCAGCGCGTACCAGCAGACGGGCGTGTCCCAGCTCTGAGCGAAATCCAGGAGGAGCGTCGTCTTCCCGTAGCCCGCGGGGGCGGTGACGATGGTTATACGGCGGGAGACGTGTTCCGAGAGGAGGTCGATCAGGCGCTGGCGGTGGATGATGGCCGGCCGGCGAGCGGGCAGCGTTAGCTTAGCCGGATACGGGACCGATGCCGGCTGGTTCCTCCCGCGTACGCCTGTAGGTTCAGCCATCACTGCTCACCGGAGCAAAGCGCAGGCGCCCCCTCAAACAAAGGGAGGGGCGCGCGCTCTAACGGTAAGACGGCGCAGAAGCGCCGGTGTTACCCGAAACGGGGGCAAATGGCGGGCAGGGTTGTTGGGGCTGCGCTGTAAGAGGGCGGCAGGCTAGCGAAGGATGCCGCTTCTCATGAGCGCCCAGACGCCGAGGCCGCCTCCAAGCAGCCCGAGGGCCACTCCCAGCTCGGGCCCGGCGGCGAGCGCCACCAGCAGGCCGACGATGACGCCGACCACGGCGAAGACCAGCGGGCTGAGCGGGTGCAGTCGTCTGCCTTCGCCGGCAAGGGCCCGGAGTTCGTGCGCCGCGACATCAGGGGCGCCTGGCTCAGGCTGGTCGGGGCCTTCATGCGGGTCGCCAAGGAGATGACCACAGCGGCTACAGGAGACGCTGTCACCGTCTACCGGTTGCCCGCAGTTTGGGCATTGCGCTTCTTCTTCGCTCATTTCGTTTTCTCCCTGCGGCGCCTTTTCGTATCCAGCGAGTGGAGCCGGGAGAGGGACTCGAACCCCCGACCCGCGCTTTACGAAAGCGCTGCTCTACCACTGAGCTATCCCGGCTCTGTTCAATCATATGGTGCGGGCGCAGCCGCCTTCAAGCCAGGGCTTGCTGACACAGGCGACGCCTGTGCGCAATAATGACGGCAACCCCTTACGACTAGAGACTGGAGACTGCTCAATGATGCGATTCTGGCCGCTGCTCGGCGCGTCCGCCCTGTTCGCCGTCCTCGCCTTCGCCTGCAAGGGCGACGGCGGCACTCCCAAGGGCGAGACGCCGGCGTCCTCGCCCGCTCTGGCGCCGACGCCCAAGACCTACTCGGAGCGGCCGGCGGTCACGATAGGCGCCGACAAGAAGTACAGCGCCGTTGTGGAGACCACCAAGGGCAAGTTCACGATTGAGCTGAGGCCGGACATCGCTCTCCAGACCGTGAACTCGTTCATCTTCCTCTCCCGCGAGGGCTTCTACAATGGTGTGACTTTCCACCGGGTGCTTTCCGGCTTCGTGGCGCAGACCGGTGACCCGACGGGCACCGGTTCCGGCGGCCCCGGCTACACGCTGCCCGCCGAGTTCAGCGATGTTCCCTTTGAGCGAGGGACCGTGGCCATGGCCCGCGTCGGAAGCGACATCAATAGCGCCGGCAGCCAGTGGTTCGTCACCTACAACGACAAGTACCAGAACGTCCTCAACGGGCAGTACACGGTCTTCGGCAAGGTGGTTGAGGGGATGGAGGTCGTCGACGCCCTGACGCCGCGCGACCCCGAGAACGTCGCTACGCCCCAGCCTGAGGGCGACAGGATTATCAGCATCGAGATCAAAGAGGGGTAGGCGCCCTCGCGGCATACGCTTCGGCCTTCCAGCATGTCGTCGCTATGATGACCGAAGACGACGTCGTGGCTGTTATGGCCCGCCTGACCGAATCGGGCATTGACGTCTGGCTTGACGGCGGCTGGGGCGTGGACGCCCTCCTCGCGGAGCAGACCCGCGATCACGATGACCTTGACCTCGTTGTCGCGCTCGATCGCGTCGACGCCATCCGCGAGTCTCTGAGCATGCTTGGATACGGGGTCAGGGAGGACGAACGCCCTACCCGCCTCGTCCTCGCCGCCCCCGGAGGTCGCCGCATCGACCTCCACACGGTCGAGTTCGATGCTGGAGGCGGCGGCGTCCAGGCGCTTCCGGGCGGCCGCTTCTACCGCTACCCGCCGGAGGGCTTCCTTGCCGAAGGCAGCGTCGCCGGCCATACCCTGCCCTGTCTCACGGCTGAAGTGCAGATCGAGTGCCACACCGGCTATGAGCCGACCCAGACCGACTGCCACGACGTGGCGCTTATGGCGGAGCGATTTGGCCTCCCCCTCCCGCGCGGCTATACTTAGCGTCTTCCGGGAACGATCCCCGCAGTATAGCGACTGAGCCCCGCCACCTGGCGCTCCGCGTGGTATGAGGAGCGCACCAGCGGGCCCGCCTCCACGTGCCGCAGCCCCAGCCGCCGCCCCTCCTCCGCCAGCTCCTCGAACTCCTCCGGCCGGTAGTAGCGCTCGACGGGCGCGTGCTTGACGCTCGGCCGCAGATACTGGCCCACGGTGAGGACGTCGCAGCCGGCGTCCGCAAGGTCCGCCATGACCAGGAGCAGCTCGTGCCGAGTCTCGCCCAGCCCCACCATCACGCCGGTCTTCGTGATGCCGTCCGGGGCCATCTCCCTGGCGCGGCGCAGCAGCTCCAGGGAGCGCTCGTAGCGCGCCTTGGGCCGCACGCGGGGGTAGAGGCGGGGCACGGTCTCCGTGTTGTGGTTCAGGATCTCCGGCCGCGCCGCCATCACCGTGGCCAGCGCGTCCCAGTTGCCCATGAAATCCGGGATGAGCACCTCCACGCTGGCGCCGGGCGAGAGGCGGCGTATCCAGCGGATGGTGGCGGCGAAGATCGCGGCGCCGCCGTCCGGCTCGTCGTCCCGGTTCACGGAGGTGACCACGGCGTGCCCGACGCCCATCCGCCGCACCGCCTGGGCCACCCGCATCGGCTCCCGCGTGTCGACGGCCATGGGGCGGCCGGAGTTCACCGCGCAGAAGGCGCAGGCGCGGGTGCAGGTATCGCCAAGGATCATGAAGGTGGCGGTGCCCGCCTCCCAGCACTCGCCGATGTTGGGGCAGCGCGCCTCCTCGCAAACGGTATGCAGCCGCCTCTCGCGCATCAGCCCCTTCAGGCGCAGGTAGTTTGGGCCGCCCGGAAGGCGGACCTTCAGCCATTCCGGCTTGCGCTGCGCAGGATCGACCGTCACGGCCCTATGATAGCAGGCCGCGAGGCGGCGGGAGGCGGAATTGCCGCCGCTCGGGGGCGTGCGCTATCCTATCCACATGCGAAAGGTGCTGATGATCGGCGGCGAAGCGCTGGATCCGTTCCGGCGCGGCCTGGAGGAGGACGGCTACCAGGTCGTCCTCGCCGAGGCCGGCGACCCCCTGGCCGGAGAGGGTCAGCCTGCGGACGCGGTCGTCCTGGAGCTGGGCGCGGTGGCTGAGGACGCCGCGGTGAAGCGCATGATCCAGGATGCGCCCGGCGGCCACGGCCCGGCTGTCATCGCCGTGATCGACCCGGAGCGCCCGGCGTCGTTCGACCCGGCGTTGGGTCTGGACGATTTCGTCGTGACGACGGCCTCGCCCGCTGAGCTGGCGCTACGCATCCGGCAGGCGTTGTGGCGGCGCACCGGCGTGGACGCCCGCAACGTCCTTCGCTGCGGCGACCTGGAGATGGACCTGGCGAACTACACCGTCCAGGTGGCCGGTCAGCCGGTGGACCTGACCTACAAGGAGTACGAGCTCCTGCGCTTCCTGGCCGCGAACGCCGACCGTGTCCTGAACCGGGAGACGCTCCTGAACAAGGTGTGGGGCTACGATTTCTACGGCGGCGCCCGCACGGTGGACGTACACATCCGGCGCCTGCGGAGCAAGATCGAGGACCGCCACCACACGTTCATCGAGACGGTGCGCAACGTGGGCTATCGCTTCCGGGCCAGCGGGTAGGCCGCACTCGCCGCACGTCCCGTAGTCCTCTGAACCGCGCCGCCGTCTCATGTCGTTCTGATTCCGCCTGGCGCGGACGAAGATTCTGGGGCGGGACAGACGCATCGTGGCCCGAACCAATAGAGCAAGGGCGGGGCGACGTGACGCATCGGTTCTCCACGGCTGACCCCACCCCAGATTCCTTCGCGACCCTCGCCCTCTCAGTTCACGGTGGTGGTGTCCGCTCAGAATGACAGGGCGCGGGGCCCCTGTCTCCGCGCCGCGTAACAATTGCTTAATGCCTGCGTAACACGCGCGTAACACAACCTCCCTTGCGCTCGTGATAAGTTGTCGCAAAGACATAGGGGGAGGTTATACGTCGTGCCAATTGATATAGACTCCGGGAATACCGCGTGGGTCCTGGCGGCGGCGGCCCTGGTCATGTTCATGACCCCTGGCCTGGGCTTCTTCTACGCCGGGTTCACCCGCAGCAAGAACGTCCTGGCCACGATCATGCAGAGCTACATAGTGGTGGCGCTCGTCGGCGTGCAGTGGGTCGTCATCGGCTACAGCCTCGCCTTCGGGCCGGATCAGTGGGGGATCATCGGGGACCTCTCGTTCCTCGGCCTGAAGGACGTGGGGCTGGAGCCGGCGGCGCCCTACACCTCGGCGACGGGAGTGCCGCACGAGGCGTTCATGATCTTCCAGGCGATGTTCGCCATCATTACGCCCGCGCTGATAACCGGCGCCTTCGCCGAGCGGGCCAAGTTCAGCACGTTTCTCGTCTTCATGCTGCTGTGGTCGTTCCTCGTGTACGATCCGGTGGCCCACTGGGTGTTCGGGACCGGCTGGCTCGGCGTCCTGGACCCGGGCGGCATCAACGCCCTGGACTTCGCCGGCGGCACCGCGATCCACGTGAACGCCGGCGCCGCCGCCCTCGCTGCGGCCCTCCTCTTCGGCCGGCGCAGGGGCTACGGCAAGGAGCCCATGGAGCCACACAACGTCACGTACATCGTGCTGGGCGCGGCGATCCTCTGGTTCGGCTGGTTCGGCTTCAACGCCGGCAGCGCCGGGGCCGCCAACGGCCAGGCCGCCAACGCCTTCGTCGTCACCAACACCGCCGCCGCCGCCGCCGCCCTGTCCTGGATGTTCGCCGCCTGGCTGCTCGGCGGCAAGCCCAGCGTGATCGGCGCCGCCGCCGGCGCCGTCGCCGGCCTCGTCGCCATCACGCCAGCCTCCGGCTTCGTCCAGCCGATGGAGGCGATCGCTATCGGTGGCGTCGCCGGCGTCATCTGCTACCTCGCCGTTCGCCTGCGCGCCCGCACCGGCGTGGACGACTCCCTCGACGTCGTGGCCGTGCATGGCGTCGGCGGCACCTGGGGCGCCTTCGCCACCGGCCTCTTCGCCGTCGCCGCCGTCAGCGGCGGCGCTGGCGTTGGCTTCGACGGCCTCTTCCACGGCGAAGGGAGCCAGGTGCTGGATCAACTGGCCGCCATCGGCGTGGTTTGGGTCTACTCCTTCACCGTCACTGCGGTTATCCTCAAGGTGCTCGACGTCACCATGGGTCTGCGCGTGAAGGACGAGGAGGAGGAGCTGGGGCTGGACGTCACCCAGCACGGCGAACGCGGCTACGTCTTCGACGAGGCCGGCCCGATCGCCATGGCCCCACCGATCGTCAGCCAGGCTTCCACTCCGGCGCCGATGCCGCGGGTGGAGAGCGCCGAAGCGTAAGGAGCGAGACCAGCATGCAGAAGATAGAAGCTATCATCCGGCCTGAGAAGCTGGACGAGGTGAAGAATGCTCTCGCCGCTGCCGGTGTCAGCGGGCTGAATATCGTCCATGTCACCGGCCGCGGCGTGCAGAAGGGGATCGTCCACATGGGCCGCGGCGGCGAGACCTACGAGGTGGACATGCTCCCGAAGGTGAAGATAGAGGTCGTGGTCTCGGACGGCCGGGTGGACCAGCTGGTCAACACTATCTGCCAGGCCGCCCACACCGGCCACATCGGGGACGGCAAGATATTCGTCATGCCGGTCGCCGACGCGATCCGCGTGCGCACGGGCGAAAGGGGGGACGCCGCTCTCTAGTGGCAGCGGCGGACCTCGCCGGCGGGGAACGTAATCCAGCCGTAACAAGAACCGGCAGCGCTCACCGCCGCAGAGCCATATAATTCACTCATTCCAGAGAAGGAGGAACGGCCACTTGACGCCTCAGGATGCCGCCAACCAGGTCAGCGATCTGATCAAGAAGCACAACATCCAGATGATTGACCTGAAGTTCAATGACCTGCCAGGCCTCTGGCAGCACTTCTCGATCCCGCCCCGCGAGCTCACCGAGCTTGAGGACATCCAGACCTCAATCTGGGTAGACGGCATCGGTTTCGACGGGTCCAGCATCCGCGGTTTCCAGAAGATCCAGGAATCGGACATGATCCTGATCCCGGACCCGGCCTCGGCCCGGATCGACCCGTTCTGCGAGGTGCCCACGCTCTCCGTCCTCTGCGACATCCAGGACCCTCTGACCCACGAGCCCTACTCGCGCGACCCGCGCTACGTGGCCAAGAAGGCGGAGGCCTACCTGCGCTCCACCGGCGTCGCCGATACGTCCTTCTGGGGGCCGGAGCTGGAGTTCTTCGTGTTCGACGACATCCGCTTCGACCAGACGGAGAACGCCGGCTACTACTACGTGGACTCCATCGAAGGCGAGTGGAACAGTGGCCGCGAAGAGAACCCGAACCTGGGCTACAAGCCGCGGTTCAGGGAGGGCTACTTCCCCGTACCGCCACACGACTCCTTCCAGGACCTGCGCAGCGAGATGATCCTCAAGATGGCCGCGGTCGGCATCCCTGTCGAGAAGCAGCACCATGAGGTCGCCACGGCGGGTCAGGCCGAGATCGACTTCCGCTACGGGACGCTTGTCGAGACCGCCGACCGGGTGATGATGTACAAGTACGTCGTCAAGAACGTCGCCCGCGCCCACAACAAGGTCGCGACTTTCATGCCGAAGCCGCTCTACGGCGACAACGGCTCCGGCATGCACACGCACCAGAGCATCTTCAAGAACGGCGACACGCTGATGTACGACGCCAAGGGCTACGCCGGCACCAGCGACATCTGCCGCTGGTACATCGGCGGCCTCCTGAAGCACGCCGGCGCGATCCTCGCCTTCGCCGCCCCGACGACGAACAGCTACAAGCGCCTGGTCCCCGGCTTCGAAGCGCCCGTGAACCTGGTCTACTCTGCCCGCAACCGGTCGGCTGCCGCCCGCATCCCGATGTACACGGACCACCCGAAGCACAAGCGCATCGAATTCCGCCCGCCAGACCCGACCTGCAACCCTTACCTGGCCTTCGCCGCGATGCTCATGGCCGGGCTAGACGGCATTGCCAACAAGACCGACCCCGGACCGCCGCAGGACCGGAACACCTACGAGATGTCTGAGAGGGAGATGCGGCGGATGAAGACGGTCCCCGGGTCCCTGGAAGAGGCCCTGGCAGCGCTCGAGCGCGATCACGAGTTCCTCCTCAAAGGCGACGTCTTCACAAAGGACGTCATCGAGACCTGGATCGAGTTCAAGCGTTTGGAGATCCCGAAGGTGGCGCTGCGGCCTCACCCCTACGAGTTTCACCTCTACTTCGACGGCTAGACCAGGGTCCGAGAT
>JAUYGU010000042.1 GCA_030690405.1 Dehalococcoidia bacterium
GACGCCGTAGAGGAAGTTCAGGTGGGCGCGGTGCTTGGCCGGGCAAAGCAGCCGGCGGAACTCCTCCTCCGTGACCTCCGTGGGGAAGCGGGCGTGCAGCAGCAGCGCCTCGCGCTCATCTTCGGGGATCACGTCCGCGATCGCCTCGCACAGCCTCTCGGCTAGCAGCAGCCAGTCGAACGCCTCGCCGCCGATCTGGTAGCGGTATCGGCGGCAGTCCACCTCCTCCTCGGCCAGGGGCCACTCGCACACGGCCTGCAGGAGCGCGACGAACCAGTGCCGTCCGCCGTCCCGGACCGATTCCCGCAGGCCGGCGAGGACGTCGTCTACCGCCGTATCGTAATCAGTGGTAGCGGTTCGCCGAGACATGCCACGCCTCTAGATCGCCTGGCCGGAGCCGTGGCACTTCTTGTACTTCTTGCCGCTGCCGCAGGGGCAGGGGTCGTTCCGGCCGACTTTTCGGCTGGCCGCCGCGTCCGGCCGGTTGTTCGTGGTGGTGGCGGTAGCGGCGCCGCCCATGCGCACGGCCTGTCCGGCGGCGGCAGCGCGAGCCTGGGCCGGCGTTGGCGTCTCCTTCGCGGGGCCGCTCTCCTGGAGCTGGCCGCTCGGCGGCGGTGGGGCGACGGGCACCGCCTGCGGCACCAGCGTTACGTGGAAGATGCGCCGCACCACGTTCTGGCGTATGTGCTCCGTGAGCTGCTGCCACATGTCATGCGCTTCATGCTTGTACACCACCAGCGGGTCCTGGCCGGCGTAGCCGCTCAGCCCCACCCCCTGGCGCATCTCATCCAGCGCCGTCAGGTGGTAGACCCACAGCCGGTCGATAGTCCCCATCATGACCAGCCGCTCCACCATGCGCATCTTCTCTTCGCCCAGCTCCTGCTCCTTCGCCTCGTAGGCGTTGCGGGCGTAGGTGGTCACCTGCTCGATGGCGTGCTCGCGGAGCGTGCCCTCGAAATAGCGCTCGTTGAACTCGGACGGCAGCGTGACGATCGTCTTGAGCTCGGCGAGGAGGCCCCCCATGTCCCACTCCTCCGCCCGGTCGCCCTCCGCGAACGCATCGAACGCCGATTCGATCTCCTCGTCGATCATCTCCATGACGTTGGCGCGTATCTCGGCGCCTTCGAGGATCTTGAGCCGCTCCCCGTAGATCAGCTCACGATGGCGGTTCATCACGTCGTCGTACTGGACGACGTGCTTGCGGATATCGAAGTTGTAGCCCTCCACCTTGGTTTGGGCCTGCTCGATAGCCTTCGAGACCATGCCGCTCTCCAGGGGCGTCGTCTCGTCCATGCCCAGGCGGCCGAGGAGGTTCGGCACCCACTCCGGCGAGAAGCGGCGCATCACCTCATCCTCGAAGGAGACGAAGAAGCGGGAGCTGCCCGGGTCGCCCTGGCGGCCGGCGCGGCCGCGGAGCTGGTTATCGATGCGGCGGGCCTCGTGGCGCTCCGTGCCCACGATGTGCAGGCCGCCGGCGGCGACCACCTTATCGTGGTCCCCCTGCCAGCCCTCCTTCGCCTCGCGCCGGATCTCCTGCGCCTGCTCCTGCGTCGCGGAGACCAGGTCGGTGCCGCGCTTGCGGGCCAGTTCGTCGGCGAGCATCTCCGGGTTGCCGCCCAAGATGATGTCCGTGCCGCGGCCCGCCATGTTCGTGGCGATGGTGACCGCGCCGTAGCGGCCGGCCTGCGCGATGATCGACGCCTCACGCTCGTGCTGCTTGGCGTTGAGCACCTGCGGCTCTTTGAGCGAGCAGACCTTGTGGTAAGCGCCGCACTCCTCCAGCTCGCAGGTGGAGGTGCGCTTCAGCAGGTCCGCCAGCCGCTCCGAGTTCTCGATGGAGACGGTGCCGACGAGCACGGGCCGCCCTTCGGCGTGCATCTCCTCGATCTCACCCACGACGGCGTCGTACTTGCCGTTCTCCGACTTGTAGATGATATCCGAGCTGTCCTCGCGCACCATCGGGTGGTGGGTCGGCACGACGAGGACGTCCAGGCCGTAGATGGTGTGGAACTCCTCGCGTTCCGTCCAGGCGGTACCGGTCATACCGGCCAGCTTCTCGTAGAGGCGGAAGTAGTTCTGGAGGGTGATCGTCGCGTAGGTCACGCTCTCCCGCTGGACGCGCACGCCCTCCTTCGCCTCCACCCCCTGGTGCAGCCCGTCCGACCAGCGCCGGCCGTGCATCAGCCGCCCCGTGAACTCGTCCACGATGATCACTTCGCCGTCCTTGACGACGTAGTGGTGATCACGCTGGTACAGGATCTGGGCGCGGAGGGCGGCGTCCAGGAAGCGCGTGAGGCGGAAGTTCGCAGCGTCGTAGATGTTCTTGATGCCGAGCGCCTTCTCCACCTTGGTGGCGCCGTCGTCCGTGAGGGAGACCGAGCGGTGCTTCACGTCCACCACGAAGTCCGCCTCCGGCTCCAGCCGCGGCACGATCCGGGCGAACGTGCGGTAGATCTCCTCCGTCTCCTCCGCCGGGCCGCTGATGATGAGCGGCGTTCGCGCCTCGTCGATGAGGATGTTGTCCACCTCGTCGACGATGGCGTAGTGGTGCGGCGTGTCCGGCCGCTGGGCCGTGCGCGTCAGCTCCACCACCATGTTGTCGCGCAGGTAGTCGAAGCCGAACTCGTTGTTGGTGCCGTAGGTGATGTCGCAGGCGTAGGCCTTCTGGCGATCGGCGTTGTCCATGTCGGTCTGGATCACGCCCACGCTCAGGCCCATGAACTCGTAG